>NZ_CP009913.1:1882615-2188923 GCF_000785515.1 Streptococcus salivarius | reverse complement strand
AAAAAAGGTAATTAACATTGTGCACAAGAGTTATCCACAAGTTGTGAATAAAAAAAGAAACCCTCTAAAATAAAGGGAGGGCAACCGTTTTATGATGTGGATAAGTTTGTTTCTTTTTGCTACTCAATTCACAGGTCAAATAAGCTTGTTGATAATTCTGTTAAAATCTTCTTCCGTCGAAAAGTGGATCTGAATAGTTCCAGAGTGATTTTTGTGATAACGAAGAGTAACAGGGAGACCAAGTGATTTTTCAAGTTCTTTTTCTTTATCTTTTATATGAATATCTTTTTTTGATTTTTGTTTTTTTGGAAGTTCTTGAAGTCTTTTTTCCAGGGTACGAACTGACCATTTTTCAGTAAGGACCTGATGATAGATAGTTAATTGCTTTTTTGTATCCTCAACAGCTAAAAGTGCTCTAGCATGTCCTTGACTCAGTTTGCCATTTTCGATACTCGTCTGTATCTCTTGGGGAAGTTGGAGGAGTCTGAGAGCGTTACTGATATAAGGTCTGGATTTCCCCATAGCTTTCGCCAGTTCCTCGTGACTATAAGCTAGCTCATTAATTAAACTACGATAGGCCTTTGCTTCTTCAATGGGATTGAGATTCGATCGTTGTAAATTTTCAATAATAGCTTGTTTACGGCTTTCTTGATCTGTAACTTTCTTTACAACTGCAGGGATTTCTGTCATTCCTAGACGTTTACAGGCACGTAAACGTCTTTCCCCAGCAATTAGTTCATAACCAATAATATCCGATTTTCGGACAATGATTGGCTGTATCAGTCCATTTTCTGCAATCGATTGGCTTAGCTCCGCTAATTCTTCATCAGAGAACTCTATACGAGGTTGAAAAGGATTGGGATAGATGTCACTAATAGGTAAAGCTTTGAGTTGTTCTTGCATGTTATTCCTTTCCGAAAAAAGACCTTTACATTATTGTAAAGGTCTTTTGACAGATTTGTCAATGACTTAGTCAGACAAGTCTTCTGTAGATTTTGTTAATTTAAGTTCTTCAGTTTTCTTCTCTTTACCACGATAGAAGGTTACCTTGATTGTATCTCCGATACTATGGCTGTAAAGATTGGTTTGAATATCAGTTTTTGAGCTGATTTCCTTACCGTCAATTTCAGTGATAACATCATTTTCTTGAAGTTTACCGTCAGCTGGCATACCTTTTTGAACGCTGCCGACTACCACTCCAGATTTCACATCATCTGGTAAATCTAATTTAGAAGTTGCACTGCTAGAAAGGCTATTAAGATCGGCCATTGAGATTCCTAGGGCTGGTCGTGTAACTTTACCGTCTTTTTCCAATTGATTGATAATCTCGACAACATCGTTTGATGGAATGGCAAATCCCATACCTTCAACGGCGCTACCAGCGACTGCTGATGTTGATGAAATTTTACTTGAGTTAATACCGATAACTTGTCCTTCGATATTGACTAAGGCACCACCTGAGTTACCAGGGTTAATGGCAGCATCCGTTTGGATAGCATTTGTTGAAACAGTTTCACCATTGTCGTTTTGCATAGTTACGGTACGGCTAAGGCTAGAAACGATTCCCTCTGTTACTGAGTTGGCGTATTCGGTACCAAGTGGGCTACCGATAGCAATTGCCTTCTCACCGACTGTGAGAGAGTTTGAGTCTGCAAATTCCGCTACGGTTTTAATTTTATCTGAAGAAACTTTGACAACTGCTAGGTCAGAGTAAGTATCTTTACCAACGAGTTCACCAGTAATTTTTGATCCATCTGAAAGCATGATTTCAAGTTTTTTAGCGCCATCGACAACGTGGTTGTTGGTTACGATATAAGCCTCTTTACCATCCTTTTTATAGATAACACCGGAACCTTCACCAGCGACTTGTAACCCATCAGAATCTTTTGATTTGTCTTGGTTAGAGTCAGAACTATCATCTCCACCAAAGATACGGCCATAAAGTTCATTTAGAGAATCTGAAGATGACCCTTCTTGGTAATTGATGACAGAAACAACGGCATTTTGTACTTTCTTAACAGCTTTAGTTGTATCTGTTGTATTATTGTATACGGTCTTAGCTGTTTTAACACCTGTATCTGTTGAATTGGTAAAAGATACCCCTGCTGCTGTTAGTAGGATAAAGGCACCTAGTAAACCACCTAGTAAGCCAATAACAAGCATTGCAATCGGCGCTACTATTTTTTTCCAGTTAAATTTTTTCACGTTTAGTCCTCCTTTTTGATAAACATATCAAAGTAAGCTTAATTATATCATAAAGTGATTTTAAAAAACAGTTATCAACAGTCTGTGGATAAGTTTCAAAAAGTGTAGATAAGAAGCTATTTTATAGGGATAACTAAAGATTCTTAACAGTAAAAAGGTGTGGATAAGGTGTTAAAAGATTGTGGATATGTGCTATAATAAGCCTATGAAAGTTAAATTGATTACCGTTGGAAAATTGAAAGAAAAATATTTGAAAGATGGCATTGCGGAGTATGTCAAACGACTAGGACGCTTTACAAAATTTGAGTCTATAGAATTAACGGATGAAAAGACACCAGATAATGCAAGCGAATCTGAAAATAAAGCTATCCTAGACAAAGAGGGGCAGCGTATCTTGGCTAAAGTAGGTGATCGTGATTATGTCATTGCCTTAGCTATTGAAGGAAAACAATTTCCCTCGGAGCAATTTGCTAAAGAGTTAGAGCAAGCGACTCTTAGAGGCTATTCAGATATTACTTTTATTATAGGGGGAAGTTTGGGACTCTCTCCTACAGTGAAAAAGAGGGCTAATCAATTAATGAGTTTTGGTCTCTTAACGTTCCCTCATCAGCTTATGCGCCTTGTATTAGTAGAACAAATTTATCGCGCATTCATGATTCAGCAGGGAAGTCCTTACCATAAGTAGAAGAAGGAAACAGACATGTTCAGAATGAAAAAACGCTCCTATCGTGTTTTTGAAGGATTACGGGTAGCAACTCTAGTAAGTTATATAGGGGGCTTCATTGATGCCTATACTTACAATACTCAAGACGGACGATTTGCAAGTATTCAGACAGGTAATCTCCTTTATTTGGTTATTCATCTTGTTGAGGGGCATATTGCAAGAGCTTTCAGCTATGTGATACCTATTTTTTTCTTTGTTTTAGGTCAGTTTTTTGTTTTTTTTGTTAAGAAGTGGCTCATTAACCATAAATGGGGATGGCATTTGCAAGCGATTAGACTTGCCTTTCTCTTGATGACTATTCTCGCCATTATTACACCTTACGTTGATTCTACTATTACGATTGCAGGCTTGGCATTTTTTGCCTCTCTTCAGGTAGGGATTTTTAAGCGCGTCAGAGGGGTAAATTATGCTTCCTTCATGATGACTGGTAATATTACGAATACCTCTTTAACCGTTGCCAGGGCTATTGACGAGGGGGATCCCAAAGTGCTTAAACAAGCTTCTTACACTATTATTATCATCTTTACATTTATGGTAGGAGTTGCAGCCTCAACTTGGTTTGCTCAATATTTACATGAATACAGCCTATATACGACTTTGCTTCCCTTGCTTGTTTTAAATTATTTCCTATTTATCGAGGCAAAAGAAAAACGCAACTAGAGATTCTAGATTGCGTTTTTTATCTGATCCCAGCAGGATTCGAACCTGCGACCGTTCGCTTAGAAGGCGAATGCTCTATCCAGCTGAGCTATGGGACCAATAACTCTATTAGTTTACAAAATATATAGCAACATGTCAATACTTTGTAAAAGCAAGATAAAAACTAACGTAAAATTCGAATAAATTTAGCAAAATTTAATATTTTTTTTTGAAAAAAAGTATAGACAAAATCGAATACTCTGATATAATAATAAGAGTGTTAACGAGATAAAAATCTCAGAACTTGGTCCGTTGGTCAAGGGGTTAAGACACCGCCTTTTCACGGCGGTAACACGGGTTCGAATCCCGTACGGACTATTTTTGCTACTTAGCAGTTTTATCCGCCATAGCTCAGTTGGTAGTAGCGCATGACTGTTAATCATGATGTCGTAGGTTCGAGTCCTACTGGCGGAGTGATAAGACACCTCAAGTTGTATAGCTTGAGTTTTTTTGTACCCAAAGATAAATAAGGTCTGGAACAATTGTTCCAGACCTATTTAATTTTATTTAAGATAATCAGCGTTTTTGAATAACGGTTATTTTTCTGATGAAATAAGCGTAGCAACAAAATATGATACTTGCCAATAGACTAATCAATAAACCTGTCTTAAGACCATAGGGAATGAAGGTTAGAACAACTTTACCTTTCCCACTAGGGACATCGACTTTCATGAACCCCTTTTGGGCTCGTTGAATCTTAACTTTTTTATGGTTTATGGTCGCTGTCCACCCCTTATCGTATGGAATGGTGAAGAATAGTGAGGCATTCGTTTTACTACTATAATCAACGAACACTTTATTATTTGACGTCGTAACCTTGCTATCACGTTCATTAATAGTATCCATAGCTATCTGATAGTTTTGAGTATCAAGGGCATAAAAACTAGGATTATCAAAGGATATTGCTTTATTGCCAGGAAAACTAAGTTTGATGGTAACCATTGATTCTGTTTCAAAGTAGCCAAGATCGAAGAAATCAAAGGTATTATCAGTAACTTGATTCCTTGTCACACCATTTACAGTAATTGACAGAGAGTGGTTATTGTCATCGGACCAAGAAATATTAGGAATACTAACATAGAGTTGACTATGTGGTGGAGCGATGACTCGATAGGTGATTGTTACAAAATCTTTATTCGAGTTGCTAACGTTTTTAGCCACGCGCTGATTCAAAGACTTAGCATCTTGATCAAAAAGTTGAGATGGAGCTCGTTTAAAATAGGTTAAGTTAAGTCCAGATAGAGCATTTAGCAAGCTAGTTTGATTGTCAAGCGTATTGACAGCGAAGTCAATATTCTTGTAAATGCCATCAGTTAAGATAGCAAGCTGGCTTGCATTATTATTTTGATAAAGCCCCATTGTTTTTTCAGAAGTTACGTGATTAAAACCATACTTATTAAGGTCAAAGTTCGATAAATTATATTTTATTCCGAAGAGACTATCAGCGATAATGGTGTTATTTTGGTAACGTAGGTTTAAATTAGTCCCTTCAGATTTGAAGCCTAACCTATCGAGTGTTGAGCTTGAAGCAGTATTTCGAATGGATGAGAACTGAGAGATACCATTATAGTTGAATTTCATACTGTCGTTACCAGTTTGAGCCTCTAACCTTTCAGTACGGTAAAAAGTCTTATTTGCTTGCTTAGTATCTGAAACTAGTTTTGTAATGGCTGACATATTTCGTAGGTAGCCTTCACGAGTTGGAAATACCCACTCATTTCCCAGAGCTCCAACAACATAGTAAGTACTTAATGCAAGCTCAAAAATGCAGAATAAGAAGGTGAAACAGCGAAAAACACTCCCAGGAATTTGCTGTCTAAAATAGCTAATAAATAGAATGGCATAGGCTAGAAGAAATGCTAGGCTTAATAGCCAGGAGACTGATTCAATGAAGCTATAGTGAGATTGGAAAATCCAAGTTAGTAAGTAAGCGGTACTCAATCCTAAGAAAGATAGGAGGAGTCTTTTAAAAGAAAAGTTTTTAATTCGGTTGAGTGTTTCTCCTGCCAAAAGAACAATTAGGAGAGATAGGAGCCAAGAATAGCGATGGAGAAACATGTTGGGTGCATGCATTCCTTGCCAAAACAAATCAAGAGGCTGTAAGTAGAAGCTAGCGATAAAGAAAGCTACTAATAAGAGATAACCTAGACGTAATGATAGCTTGACTTCCCTACTAATAAAGAAAAGTAGAAAAAGAATCAAAGGTAAGATTCCCACATAAATCATAGGGATTGACCCAAATTTAGTAGTATCGTAAACTCCAACGAGATTTTTCGCAAAGAAGTCAAAATAATAGGTGGACTCTGTCAACAAACTTGACGCACCTGTAAACTTTTCACCATGTGTGGTCAAGTCAAGTAGTGTAGGCAGTAACATGACAGCACTACTTAAACCAGCAAGTATAGAAACAATTCCAAAGTCTATGAAATGAAGAATCTTAATCTTCCATCCCTTGATAGTTATCAATTGTACTATGGTGTAAAGGGTTAGGAAAATAGCCATCATATAACCAAAATAGTAATTTTGGATAAAAAGACAGGTTAGGCTAAAAAAGTATAAGCCCCGTTTATTGAATCTTAGTAAGAGGTGTAAACCTAATATGATTAGAGGTGCTAGAATAAAGGCATCTAGCCAGGTATTAATTTCTAACTGACTGGTAGCGAAGCTCATCAAAGAAAATCCTGTAGAAAGACATAGGATGAAACTTCTTGACACTTTTGTAAAGAGCCGCTTAAAACTAAAAGCTCCTGATAACCCAATAAGGCCGAATTTAAGGAGTGTTATATAATAAAAAGCATCGGCCATTTGGTTGACAGTAAAGAAATAGTAAAGTGGAGACAAGAAGGAACCTAGGTAATAGCTTGTTAGAGCATAGAAATTAAGCCCTAGACCACTTGTGAAGGTGTAAAAGAGGCTCCCATCTTCATGAAGTATATTCCTAAGTTCAGTCGCAAATATCACATATTGATGAAAACCATCACTTGTTAAAATAGTTCTTTCACTACCTGGATAGATTTTTTGGCTGAAAAGGACACCTATCATGATTATTACAGGTATGAAAAAAGCAGCCAGATAAAATAATGAGGTCGTTTGGTATTTTTTATTTGTCATAATGATACTAAGACAGGTTGGGATATCCCAACCTGTGTCTTTTTATAGTTAATCAGCCCATAGAGCTTTGACTTTAGCTTGAACTTCTTCATTTTCAAGGAATTCGTCATAAGTTTCATCAATACGGTCAATAACCCCATTTTTTGAAACGACAACGATGTGGTTCGCTATTGTTTGTATAAACTCGTGGTCATGACTGGCAAAGATAACAGACTCTTTGAAGTCACGGACACCATCATTTAGACTTGAAATTGATTCCAAATCCAAGTGATTAGTAGGATCATCTAGAAGAAGGACGTTAGATTTCAAAAGCATGAGTTTTGAAAGCATGACACGTACTTTTTCTCCCCCTGAGAGGACACTAACTGATTTATTAACCTCATCTCCTGAGAAGAGCATACGTCCAAGAAATCCACGCAAGAAGGTATCATCATCTTCACCTTTTTCTGCGAATTGACGAAGCCATTCAAGGATAGATTCACCAGAGGCAAATTCCTTAGAATTATCTTTTGGAAGGTAAGAACGGCTAGTAGTAACACCCCATTTGATTGTACCTTCGTAGTCAATATCACCGGCAAGAGCACGAATCAATGCAGTTGTTTGAATATCGTTTTGACCGATGATGGCAGTTTTATCTCCTGGTCGTAAGATGAAACTAATGTTGTCAAGAATAGTCTCACCATCCATCTTAACAGTGAGATTTTCAACTGTTAAAAGGTCATTACCGATTTCACGCTCTGCTTTGAAATTGATGAATGGATATTTACGACTTGATGGGACGATTTCTTCTAGCTCAATTTTATCGAGCATTTTCTTACGAGAAGTCGCTTGTTTAGATTTTGAAGCGTTGGCAGAGAAACGTGCAACGAACTCTTGAAGTTCTTTGATTTTTTCTTCTGCTTTGGCATTACGGTCAGCCTGCAAGCGAGCAGCTAATTCTGAAGATTGTTTCCAGAAGTCATAGTTACCAACATAGAGTTTGATTTTACCAAAGTCAAGGTCGGCCATATGCGTACATACCTTGTTCAAGAAGTGACGGTCATGGGATACGACAATAACAGTATTTTCAAAATCAATCAAGAAATCTTCAAGCCAAGAGATTGACTGAATATCAAGACCGTTGGTAGGTTCGTCAAGAAGAAGTACATCAGGTTTACCAAAGAGTGCTTTTGCAAGGAGCACTTTCACCTTGTCACCATTAGCCAATTCACTCATATTTTGATAGTGAAGGTCTTCTGGGATATTTAGATTCTGAAGCAATTGTGAGGCTTCGCTTTCAGCTTCCCAACCACCTAATTCAGCAAAGAGTCCTTCTAGTTCAGCAGCACGGACACCATCTTCATCTGAAAAATCTTCTTTCATGTAGATGGCATCTTTTTCTTTCATGATATCGTAGAGGCGCTCATTACCCATGATAACAACATCGATAACGCGTTCTTCTTCATAGTCAAAGTGGTTCTGACGAAGGACAGAAAGACGTTCATCAGGACCAAGAGAGATGTGTCCTGTTGTTGGTTCGATATCACCAGCTAAAATTTTCAAAAAAGTAGATTTACCAGCACCATTAGCACCGATAAGACCATAAGTATTACCTGGCGTGAAGGCAATGTTAACATCATCAAAAAGTTTACGATCGCTAAAACGAAGCGATACATCTGATACAGTAAGCATATAATATCCTTTATTTTTATTCTTAACTACTATTTTACGAGAAATTAGACTTTATTTCAATTGATTTTACAAGGGATTAATAAAGTCATTTGGAACTCTTTGGTAATCTTTTTGGAGGCTAAATCCACGTCCCATAACTGTAGAAGCAGGAACAATGACGATAAAGGCAGTTTCATCTATTTTTTGGATTTCTTCTTGGACTTTTGGAACCTCATGAGTTGACAAGGTGGTCATAATCATATTTTGTGCATGTCCGGTATGTCCACCAAGAACTGGGATTTTTGTTGCTCCTCGATCAGCCACTCTAGTGATGTAGTTTAGGATTTGTTCACTATTTTGCGAAATGATTAGAAGATTTCGTGATGAATTGAGTCCGACCATCATTTTATCAATTGTAAGAGAAACAACTCCAAGTGAGAGAATGGAATACATAACAGTATCAGGAGGAAAGGCAATAGCACTGATTGCGACAATGATCCCATCGACAATAAGTAGTACCATTCCTAGTGGGAGTGGCGTATATTTGTTGAGAATTTGTGTGATAATTCCAGTTCCTCCAGTTGAGGAATTTCCATAGAAGACTATTCCTAGTCCTAGCCCTAATACAATCCCACCAAAAATAGCAGCCAACAAAGGTTGTTTGGTGAGTGTAGGTAAGCCCTCAGTTAATTTAATAAAAGTTGGGAAGACAAGAGACCCATAGAAGGTTTTTAGGAGAACTTCGCGGCCAAGAAAGAACCAACATAAAATTAACAAAGGGATGGTTGTTGCTAAGACGAAGTTAGCATTATTCCAACCAAAAAGGGCGTTTAAACTAATGGCTAGCCCTCCGACACCACCTGAAGCAATATTATTCTTAACTAAAAGTGAGTTATAGCCAACCGCAGCAATAAAAGAACCGAGTGTAACTAAAAGTATGTCTATTATTCGACGTTTCATATAATATCTCCTAGAAATGATATTCTTATTATCAAGTCTTTTTAAGTTTCCGTCAAGTAATGACTATTTTGGTTGTATCTGAGGTTGTGTTTCACGTGAAACTAGAAACATAATCTTGACAAAAATAGATAAAACAATGTAGAATAATAGTCATCAGAAGAGTAATTCTATCCTTTTTTATAGAGAGCTGGTGGTTGCTGAAAACCAGTATGAAGGTGGAATGAATGGGCTGAAGAGAATTGACAATTAACGTGAACACATAAACGTTAGGTTTGGCACCCCTTATCGTGCAACTTCTTTGTTGAGAAGGTTTGAGATGATAGCTGCAGAATGAGTTATCAACTGAGGTGGTACCGCGTATCAAAAGTGATTAACGCCCTCACGCATGTTTTTGCGTGGGGATTTTTTTGTATTAGAGAGGTAATTATATGACGAAACCTATTATTTTGACGGGAGACCGTCCAACAGGGAAACTTCATCTAGGACACTATGTTGGTAGTTTAAAAAATCGTGTCCTTTTACAAAACGAAGATAAATATAACATGTTTGTCTTCTTGGCTGATCAGCAAGCTCTTACGGATCACGCAAAAGAGTCAGAGATCATCAAAGAATCAATTGGGAATGTTGCTTTAGATTATCTCTCTGTAGGTTTGGATCCAGCGAAGTCAACTATTTTCATTCAAAGTCAGATTCCTGAGTTGGCTGAGTTGACTATGTATTACATGAACCTAGTTTCATTGGCACGTTTAGAGCGTAACCCAACGGTTAAGACGGAAATTGCTCAAAAAGGTTTCGGAGAATCGATTCCAACAGGATTTCTAGTTTATCCAATTTCTCAGGCAGCTGATATCACGGCCTTTAAAGCAAATTATGTTCCTGTAGGTAATGACCAAAAGCCAATGATTGAGCAGACACGTGAAATTGCACGTAGCTTCAATCATACTTATAATTGTGATATTTTGGTTGAGCCAGAGGGAATCTACCCTGAAAATGAAGCTGCAGGACGCCTTCCAGGTCTAGATGGTAATGCTAAGATGTCTAAATCCTTGGGTAATGGTATCTTCCTTTCAGATGATGAGGACACTGTTCGTAAAAAAGTCATGAGCATGTATACGGATCCAAATCATATTCGTGTGGAAGATCCAGGCCAAATTGAAGGTAACATGGTTTTCCATTATCTTGATATCTTTGGTCGCGAAGAGGATGCTACTACAATTGCTGAAATGAAAGAACATTATCAACGAGGCGGTTTAGGAGATGTGAAGACGAAACGTTATCTTCTAGAAATCTTAGAACGTGAGTTAGCTCCAATTCGTGAACGCCGTTTAGAATATGCCAAGGATATGGGAGAAGTTTTCCGTATGCTTGAAAAAGGTAGTCAAGCAGCGCGTGAAGTTGCTGGACAAACATTGGCAGAAGTAAAAGAAGCAATGGGAATTAATTATTTTTAAGAAATAAAAAGTAGGGACTCAAGATAATCTGGAGCCCTATTTTTATTTGGAAAAAGGTTTTCTTAGAATCTTATGCGAAATCTGTTGACAAATCATTTTAGCATGATATGATATTATCAATTAAAAAATAGACTGGGGTTTCTGTACCTCAAAACTTTGAGAAAAGAGGACGATTATAATGTCAAATTGGGACACTAAATTCTTGAAAAAAGGTTACACTTTTGATGACGTATTGCTTATTCCTGCGGAAAGTCATGTTCTACCAAACAACGTCAACTTGAAGACGAAATTGGCTAAAAATTTGACATTAAATATCCCAATTATCACTGCAGCCATGGATACGGTCACAGATAGTAAGATGGCTATCTCAATTGCTCGTGCAGGTGGTTTGGGTGTCATTCACAAAAATATGTCTATTGCGGAACAAGCTGAAGAAGTTCGAAAAGTAAAGCGCTCTGAAAATGGTGTCATCATTGATCCATTCTTCTTAACGCCTGAAAATAAAGTTGCTGAAGCTGAAGAGTTGATGCAACGTTACCGTATTTCAGGGGTTCCAATTGTTGAGACACTTGAAAATCGTAAATTGGTTGGTATTATCACAAACCGTGATATGCGTTTTATCTCTAATTACGATACTCCAATTTCAGAACACATGACTTCTGAAAAATTGGTCACTGCTCCAGTTGGAACAGATCTTGAAACAGCTGAAAGTATTCTCCATGAGCATCGTATTGAAAAGCTACCTCTAGTTGATGAAGAAGGTCGTTTGTCAGGACTCATTACTATTAAGGATATCGAAAAAGTTATCGAGTTTCCTAATGCAGCTAAGGATGAGTTCGGTCGTCTTTTGGTAGCAGGTGCTGTAGGGGTTACTTCTGATACCTTTGAACGTGCAGAAGCTCTCTTTGAAGCAGGCGCAGATGCTATTGTCATTGATACTGCACATGGTCATTCAGCAGGTGTTCTTCGTAAAATTGCTGAAATTCGTGCCCACTTCCCAGATCGTACTTTGATTGCAGGAAATATTGCAACAGCTGAAGGTGCGCGTGCACTTTATGAAGCAGGTGTCGATGTCGTTAAAGTAGGTATCGGACCAGGTTCTATTTGTACAACACGTGTGGTTGCGGGTGTAGGTGTTCCTCAAGTCACTGCTATTTACGATGCTGCAAGTGTTGCGCGTGAATACGGAAAAACAATCATTGCTGATGGTGGTATCAAATACTCAGGTGATATTGTAAAAGCTCTTGCAGCAGGTGGTAATGCTGTAATGCTTGGTTCTATGTTTGCTGGTACTGATGAAGCACCAGGTGAAACTGAGATTTTCCAAGGTCGTAAATATAAATCATACCGTGGTATGGGATCAATTGCAGCGATGAAGAAGGGATCAAGCGATCGTTACTTCCAAGGTGCAGTTAATGAAGCGAATAAACTTGTTCCAGAAGGAATTGAAGGCCGTGTAGCTTATAAAGGTTCTGCTGCTGATATTGTATTCCAATTGATTGGCGGTATCCGTGCAGGTATGGGTTATACAGGTGCAGAAGACATCCAGGCTTTACATGATAAAGCTCAGTTTGTTGAAATGTCAGGTGCAGGACTTATTGAAAGTCACCCTCATGATGTTCAAATTACCAACGAGGCGCCTAACTACTCAGCTCATTAATAAACATAAAAGTACTTATCTCAGATAAGTACTTTTTGTTTACAGAGATATTTACAATAAGTTTACAACGTATTTACGTGAGTATAGTTGTTAATAAAGGATTTAGGTTGAAAGAATTTACAACTTGTTAGGTGATACTTGTCACATCTGTCAATTACCCAAAAATAGAAAAACAAGTCATTTAATCGACTTGTTTTTCATAAATATTACCATTCTTAACTAAGAAGGTCTTTAAATCAGGTGGTAGGTTACTCAGATGATCAAGTGAAGTTGTCGTCATGAAGGTTTGAACCTCTTCGTCAATACTTTCTAACAGTTTAAGTTGACGGTGGTTGTCAAGCTCACTCATGACATCATCGAGGAGAAGAATAGGAAATTCACCTGTTACTTTTTTTATCAGAGCAATCTCAGCCATTTTTAAAGAAAGAATGAGGCTACGTTGCTGCCCCTGACTACCGAAAGATGCGTTCATGTCATTGATGTAAAATGTCAAATCATCCCTATGTGGACCAACACCAGTGTTCTTTTTGAAGATATCTCTTTTGTGATTTTGCTTTAACGTGGTTAAAAATGATTCGCGAATAACTTTGTTATTTTCCAGTGGGATATTAGATTCGTAGGAGATTTTAAGGCGCTCTATCTGATTTGAGAGGTTACTATGATGTCTATCTGCCTCCTCCTCTAATTGCTTGATAAATTCTAGTCTATGTTCGATAACTCGTGCTCCAAAATCGGAAAGCTGTTCATCTAACACTGAGAGGAAATTAATGTCTACATTGTCAGTAGATTTGAGATAGGCATTACGTTGTTTGAGTACATGATTATAACTTGATAAGTCTGAGAGATAAACAGGCTTAATCTGTCCTAAATCAATATCTATAAATTTACGTCTCAGGCTTGGAGATCCTTTTACAAGTTGTAAATCCTCAGGAGCAAATAGCACCACAGTCATGTGACCGATATAATCGGATAATTTAGCTTGTTTGAGGTGGTTAACCTTTGTTATGCGTCCTTTATTAGATAAACTGATTTCCAGAGGTAGCTTCCCACTATGACGATGCACGATGCCGTTCAGTTTGAGAGTATTTTGTTGAAATTGAATCAGTTCTTTATCTGAACGGGTCCGATGACTACGTGTCAATGCTAGAAAATAGATGGCCTCAAGAATATTTGTTTTTCCTTGGGCATTGCGACCAAGAAAAATATTGAGATGAGGTGAGAAGCTCACAGAGGCTTCAGTATAATTTCTAAAGTGTTGAATATCAATTTTTTCGAGCCACATAGTTAGGTTCCTGGGAAACGAACGGGTTGTCGTTTAGTTTTATTGCTTTCTTTTGACGGATGTGCTTTTTGTTTCTTTTTATTATCCTGATTCATTTTTTTAACAATGGCAGCAACACGTGCTTTTTCAGCGACTTCTTTTTGATGTTCTTCAATTTCATTTGTCGTTGGAGCTACAATCGTTATTTCAAGTTCCTCAGACGGAATGGTAATAACATCTCCATAACGAAGTTTTTTTCCACGACGTTTTTCATCCTCACCGTTGAATAAAACGGTATTATTAGCCAAGAAACCTTTTATAGCTCCGCCACTATGAATGATACTTAATTCTTTTAAAAGTGCCTGCAGTGTGATGTATTCATCAAATAATTTATATTCCATAGTACCTCAACTTTCTCTTGAGATAAGATAGCATAAAAATGGTATAATTGGAAGCATAAACTTTTTAGAGGTTATCAATGAAAATTGCTGATGGTGTCTATGTACACTTCATTCCAACACAAAAATATAAAACTAATCGTATTGTTTTTCGAATGACAGGTTCTTTGAATAAACAAACAATTGCTAAACGAGCCCTAGTTTCACAAATGTTGGCTACAGCCAATCAGACGTATCCAACAGTACAGTCTTTTAAAGAGAGACTAGCTTCTCTTTATGGAACACAGTTGTCAACTAGAGTGTCAACTAAAGGATTGACACATAGCGTTGACATCGAGTTGACATATCTGAAAGATGCTTTTATCCCTACGAATGAAGGATTATTTTGGGAAGTGCTAGGATTTTTGAAAGAGTGTCTTTACAAGCCGCTGTCAAGAGTAGCTCAATACCAAAATAAAGTATTTGAAATAGAAAAACAAAATTTAATGACCTACCTGGATGTCGACACAGAGAATAATTACTATTACAGTGAAGTTAAGGGAAGAGAGCTTTATTTTGTAAACGAGGGATTGAAGGTTCCCAAATATGGCCAACCAGAACTTGTTGAAGCAGAAACCTCGTTTACAGCTTATCAAGAATTTCAAAGCATGTTGACAAGAGATCGTATTGATATCTTTATGGTTGGAGAATTTGATGATTATCAAGTACTCCAAGCGTTACATCGTTTTCCTTTGGAGGGACGTCAAGTTGATTTACAGTTTAGCTATAGTCAACCTTATGTCAACGTTGTGAAAGAAAAGATAGAACCGAGACAGAGTAGTCAATCTATTTTACAGCTAGGGTACCAATTTCCGTATCAATATGGAGATAAAGATTACTTTGCTTTAATTGTATTCAATGCCATGTTTGGTGAATTTGCCCATTCAGCTTTATTTACAACACTTAGAGAAAAGGAAGGGTTAGCTTATTCAATTAGTAGCCAATTTGATATCTTTACAGGTTTACTGGAAGTTTACGCTGGAATTGAAAAATCTAATAGAAATCAGGCTATGCGAGGAATTAGTAGAGAGTTGAATTACATTAAATTAGGACGTTTTTCAAGTTCTCTCCTGAATCAAACCAAAAAAATCATACGAATGAATGCCCTACTCTCTGAAGATCATGCCTTAACATTAGTGGAACAACGTTTTAATGAGGTGATTTTTGGTGATAAAAGTCTTTCATTGGAGAATTGGATAGATGAGATTGAGAAGATTACTAAAAAAGATGTTTGCCGTGTAGCGCGTCAAGTTAAGCTACAGAGTTTGTTCTTTTTAGAAGGAGTGTCTTAGAATGGCTGCTTTGAAGAAACGTTATTATCAAAAAATTGATGAAGAAGTTTATTCAGCAATTTTAGATAGTGGTATGTCTTTATCAATCATTAAGAAAAAAGGATTTGTAGAAAAAGCCGCCTTTTTGTCAACAAATTTTGGGGCGCTAGATAATCACTTCTATATTGATGGTGAGTTACAATCTTACCCTGCAGGTATTGCTCATTTTCTTGAACACAAGCTATTTGAGGATGAGCAGGGAAGGGATGTGACATTGGATTTTGTCAAGCTTGGAGCTGATGTCAATGCTTTTACAACATTGGAGAAGACAACATATTATTTTTCTACCCTTGACCACTTTGAGGAGTCTTTAGAGCTTTTATTAAAGTTTACATCGAGATTTACAAGTTCTGAAGATGCTGTCAATCATGAAAAAAGAATTATTGAACAAGAAATAAATATGTATCAGGATGATCCTGACTACAGAGCTTATCTAGGTTGTTTGCAAAGTTTGTATCCTAATACTATATTAGGTCAAGACATTGCTGGAAGTGTTGATAGCATTGAAGAAATTACTGTAAAGGACTTAAAAGATAATTTTGATTGCTTTTACAGGTCAGCAAACTGTCATCTCGTCTTAGTGGGCGATTTTGATGTTGAAAACATTTACACTTTTGTCAATGAAAAACAAAGTAAGTTTACACCACCTGAGAGAATAGTCGAGAAAGAAAAGCATCTCATTGAGTCAGATATCCAAAAATTAGATAGTCTTCAAATGGAGATATTCATCTCAAAACTAGCCATTGGTTTTAAGAGTGTTCCTTTTACTGATAATCGTATGAGAGGAAACATACTGGTACAGTTATTGTTCAATTTACTGTTTGGCTGGACGTCTCCTTATTATCAAAATTGGTATGCTGAAGGAAAAATAGACGAGTCTGTGTCAATTGAATACGAGGTATCTAATCGATATTCATTTGTCATTATGACTATGGACACTGCAGAACCGATCCGTATGTCAAGTTTAATTCGTCAGGTGATGACATCGGCAGATAAAAAACGATTGTTGACGGAAGAAGCATTGGATTTACAAAAAAAAGCTTTGTATGGTGAATTTTTACGTAGTCTAGACAATGTCCAGAATTTAGGTAGCCAATATTTAGCGTATTTTGAGAATGATAAAACATACTTTGATTTTGGTCAGGAACTGATGAGCATTACTTCCAAGGAGTTGAAGGATTTTTTGAATCACTATCTCTCAAATATGGAGATTACCGATTTTGTTGTCTTCCCTAAATAAGTGATTATTTGCTATAATAGAGACACGAAAACAAAGAAGAATATTAGAAAGGGGAAAAATGAAGTTACACTCTCTAGGTGAGCAATTACGTGCAGCGCGTATAAAAAAGGAATTAAGTTTGTATGATGTAGAAAAAATTTCTGGAGTAGAAGCCCAGTTTCTTCTGGCTATGGAAATGGATCAACTTAAAGCTTTGCCAGAGGACATTCAGCAAGAGGCGCTTGAAAAGTATGCCACTTCAGTTGGTTTAGATGGACAACGTCTGTTTGAGGAGCAGAGACAGAATGAGCAAAAACTAAAAAAAGAGAAGAAACCAGTTGAACGTAAGGAAGATACCTTAGCTACTAAAGCTCCCATGTCACGCTTTTTAAAGCATAAACGTGAAGAAAAAAGAAAGTCTAACTATCTACCTTTACTAATGCTTAGTGCGGTTTCGTTACTTATCATCTGCTCAGTAGGTTATATTATTATTAGACATCTTTCTAATCAACCTCAGGTGATAAAACCAAATACTATCTCTACAGTTAATCATCTGTCAACGGCTAGTAAGGCTAAATCGTCACGAAGCATTTCTGAGGTTACCGTTTCGGGGGCAAATGTTACAACGACAACTCAAGGCAATCAACTAATGGTTGATTTCTCCAATGTAAATTCTTCAGTAGTTTTAGATGTGGAGTTATCAAAAGATAGTGATGACACATGGTTTTCAGTAGATAACTCAGATACTTCAGAGAGTTACCTCCTTTCAAAAACGAAAAATTCAAAATACTCTTTAGATTTTTCTGATAAAACTAAACCAACTCAAATTATTATTGCTCAATCTTCAAAAGTAACTCTAAAGGTAAATGGGGAGTCACTTGATTTATCTCAATTAGATAAAAATACACCTAGCTACCTCACATTAAGAATCCAATAGAATCGAGAAGAAATGTTTAAAAAAGAAAATTTACCTAATTTATTGACACTTGCTAGAATTGTTTTGATTCCTATCTTTTTACTGATGACATCACTTGCGTCAAGTAATGTCATGCATATTGCTGCGGCGGTTGTCTTCGCTATTGCCAGTATTACAGATTATTTAGATGGCTATTTGGCACGAAAATGGCATGTTGTTACTAATTTCGGGAAATTTGCAGATCCATTGGCAGATAAGATGCTAGTGATGTCAGCATTTATTATGTTAGTCGGTATTAATCAAGCGCCAGCCTGGGTGGTTTCAGTTATTATCTGTCGTGAGCTTGCAGTCACAGGTCTTCGTCTTTTATTAGTGGAGAACGGTGGTACAGTTCTCGCTGCAGCTATGCCTGGTAAGATTAAGACAGTGACCCAGATGTTATCTATTATTCTATTATTGTGTCATCTGCATTTTGTAGGAACAATTATGCTTTATATTGCTTTGTTCTTTACAATTTACTCAGGCTATGATTATTTCAAAGGTGCAGGTTTCTTATTTAAGGATACTTTCAAATAGTACGATAAATCAATGATTGAAATAAAAAATTTAAAGTTTAAATATCATCAAGATCAACCATCCTATATTCTTGATGATGTATCGTTTCACGTGAAACGTGGGGAATGGTTATCCATTGTAGGGCATAATGGTTCTGGAAAATCCACGACAGCACGTCTTATTGACGGACTATTAGTGGCAGAGTCTGGGCAGATTATTGTTGATGGTCAAGAATTAACAGAAGACAATGTCTGGGATATCCGTGATAAGATTGGCATGGTCTTTCAAAATCCAGACAATCAATTTGTTGGGGCAACTGTTGAAGATGATGTTGCTTTCGGTCTTGAAAATAAAGGTGTTCCCTATGAAGAAATGGCTTCAAGAGTTCAGGAGGCTCTGGAATTTGTGGGAATGTCAGAATTTAAGGATAGAGAGCCAGCTAGATTATCTGGAGGCCAAAAACAACGTGTGGCTATCGCAGGTATTGTAGCTATGAGACCATCTATTTTGATTTTGGATGAGGCAACTAGCATGCTTGACCCGGAAGGTCGCCAGGAATTGATTCAATCTATTAAAGCTATTCGTAAAGAATACGGAATGACTGTTTTATCAATTACTCATGATCTCGATGAGGTCGCTTTGAGTGACCGTGTTTTGGTTTTGAAAAAAGGTAAAGTGGAGTCTGTTTCAAGTCCTCGTGAACTATTTAGTAGAGGCTCAGAGTTAGTTGACTTAGGTTTAGATATCCCTTTTAGTGCATTATTAACTCAAAAGCTAAGAAATAAAGGTCTGATAGATTGTGAAGACTATCTGACAGAAAAGGAATTGGTAGAACAACTATGGGAATTTCTCTCAAAAATGTAAGTTATATCTATCAAGCGGGTACTCCTTTTGAGGGGCGTGCCCTTTTTGATATGACGACGACGATAAAAGATGGTTCATATACGGCCTTTATTGGACATACAGGAAGTGGTAAATCTACTATTATGCAGCTCTTGAATGGCCTTTATTTACCCACTAGTGGTCAGGTTCAAGTTGATGATACGATCATAACCAGTCAATCAAAGAATAAGGACATAAAACCAGTTCGTAAGAAGGTAGGTTTAGTTTTTCAATTTCCAGAAAGTCAGTTATTTGCAGAAACTGTTTTAGAAGATGTTGCCTTTGGACCTCAAAATTTCGGAGTTTCTAAGGAAGAAGCAGAACAACGTGCTATTGAAAGTCTAAAATTAGTTGGACTCCCAGAAGAGTTTCATGGACAGAATCCTTTTGATTTATCAGGGGGACAAATGCGACGTGTTGCCATCGCAGGGATTCTAGCTATGCAACCAGATATTTTAGTACTGGATGAACCGACTGCTGGTCTAGATCCACAGGGCCGGAAGGAATTGATGTCTCTCTTTAAGGAGTTACATCTTTCTGGAATGACGATTGTTTTAGTAACTCACTTGATGGATGATGTTGCCGATTATGCAACAGCTGTGAATGTTATGGAAAAAGGGCAACTAGTGTTGTCGGGAGCTCCTAAAGATGTTTTTCAAAAGGTTACTTTTCTTAAAGAAAAGCAGTTGGGTGTTCCTAAAATAACGGAGTTTGCGCTACAGCTACAAGAAAAAGGTTATCACTTTGAAAGTCTCCCTATTACAATCGAGGAATTCGTAGAGGTGGTGTCGCATGGATAAGTTAATTATTGGACGTTATATTGTTGGGGACTCTTTTATACACCGATTAGATCCTAGAAGTAAATTATTAGCCATGCTGATTTATATTGTTATTATCTTTTGGGCTAATAATCCTTTAACTTATGCTGTAATAACTTTATTTACACTTTTCTTGGTTTTCTTGTCTAAAATAAAACTTGGTTTCTTTTTAGGTGGAATCAAACCAATGATTTGGATTATTTTATTTTCTACCCTATTTCAAGTTTTCTTCAATACAAAAGGGAGTGTGCTTTGGTCTATCGGCTTTTTAAAGATTACGGAAGTCGGTTTAAATCAAGGTTGGATGATATTCCTTAGATTTATTCTCATTATTAGTTTTTCCACCCTACTTACTCTAACGACAACACCTTTAAGTTTATCTGATGCAGTTGAATCACTTTTAAAACCTCTTACTGTTTTCAGAGTGCCAGCACATGAAATTGGTTTAATGCTATCTTTGAGTCTACGTTTTGTACCAACTTTGATGGATGATACGACTCGTATTATGAATGCTCAAAAGGCGCGTGGTGTTGACTTTGGTGAAGGAAATATTATTCAAAAGGTACGGTCAATAATACCTATTTTAATTCCTTTGTTTGCATCAAGCTTTAAACGAGCAGATGCTCTGGCGATTGCTATGGAGGCACGAGGCTATCAAGGTGGTGAAGGACGAACAAAATATCGTCGACTTTCATGGAATGGTCGAGATACCTTATCAATTATTGCTATTTTAGCTTTAGGATTAATGCTTTTTTATCTTAAGAGTTAACTCGTTGAGATAAATAAAAACTAGGTCTTAAGACCTAGAAGTTATAGATGGACGCCCACGTAGGCGTTCTTTTTTCGTCTAATCCCAACCTACTTGTAATATTTTTAATATCCCTAACAAGGGGATGTTATATTTCCAAGGTATCATAGATACATGGTTATAGTTCTTCAGCTTAATCTGGATTGAGAAATCCCTATATAGAGTAAGCCAGTTGATTTACCTATTAGTCATAAACAATAAAATAACTTAAAATCTTTGACTAATATGGATTGGACTATAAATAGATAAAGGAGCATCATCATGCAAAAAAAGAATACATCTAACACTAAAAAATTAGGTCTTTTTGGACTTGTTACAGTAGCAACACTTGGGGCAACAGCTTTAGCTAATGCAGAAACTTACACAGTTCAAAAAGGCGATACACTTTCAGCTATTGCTAAGAAAAATGGTACGACCGTAGATGAAATCGTTTCAAAAAACGGTATTCAAGACGCCAATAAGATTTCTATTGGTCAAAACTTAACAATTAATGAAACAACTGAAGAGACTACAGAACCTTCAGCTACAACAGCTACAACAGAAGCAGCTGCTGAATCAACACAATCAACAGAGTCTACACAAAGTGAAGATACTCAAGCAACCAATACAAATCTTTCTTCTTCAGAGGCAGCTGCCAAAGAAGAAATCGCACAACGTGAGTCAAGCGGTAGCTATACAGCTCAAAATGGGCAATATTATGGACGTTACCAATTAGCATCATCATATTTGAACGGAGACTTGTCTCCTGAAAATCAAGAAAAGGTAGCAGATAATTATGTAGCAAGCCGTTATGGTTCATGGACAGCAGCTCTTGCTTTCTGGAATGCTAATGGTTGGTACTAAATCATTATTACTGCCTTATGAGGAAAACTTGTAAAACCTCATACAAATAAGGGGAAAATGCCAGATTCTTGGCATTTTTTTATTAAAATGATAAATCATTGTAACATTAGACATAATACAAATAATCGGCAGTAATATTACTAAGTTATGATGAATGTAACTAGAATTAACTAGGAGGGATTTATGTTAAAAAAAAGTTATAAGGGACGCCGTATCAAATTAGCAGCGAAGAAATCATTGGCGGTACCAGTAGCAATTGTAACAAGTTTTATTGTCATTTTGGCAGTATCACTTTCTACACTAATTAATAAAGGGTTGGTTAATGCATTTTCAGATTCTGTTACCCCAGCACCTTCAACAGCATCAACAACGTCAGAATCGACAGCAGATTTAGTTAAATCAACAGAAATTAGCTCAAGCAAAGAGAATAAAGCTAACAAAGAAAAGGTTGAAGAAAGTAAGCCTCAGTCAGAAACAACAGGAGAATCGGTAGAAGCAGCTGAAAAGTCTCAGTTAGATACTACTACAAGCGCTGTTTCAACGAATACTGATACTACGTCGACTCAAAATACTGGAACAGCTCCTTCGGTTGCTGCAACTGGTAGCGGGTCAGTTGTTCTCTCAAATGGTAACACTGCAGGAGAAGTTGGTTCTTATGCAGCGGCACAGATGGCAGCAGCTACTGGTGTTCCTCAGTCAACTTGGGAGTCAATTATTGCGCGTGAGTCAAATGGTGATCATACTGCAGCAAATGGTTCAGGTGCATCAGGTCTTTTTCAAACAATGCCTGGATGGGGCTCTACTGCAACAGTTGAGGATCAAATTCAATCAGCCTTGAATGCCTATAACGCACAAGGTTTGTCAGCTTGGAATTACTAATATTAAATATTAATAGAAGTTGGGAGCATACTCTCAGCTTTTTAATTTGGATGTAGGTAATATGTTTTATAGAGCTTTTTGTTATAATAGGAATGAAAGGTATAGCAATGAAACAAATTTTTAAATTAAGAGAAAAGTTGTGGGTTTCTCTTATTATTATAGCTTTTGCTGTGTTATTGGTTACACCACAACTATTTACAAGAAAAGTCATTTTAGGTTCAGATTCCATCTTTCACTATAACAGGTTCTATGAAGCTGCTATGCAACTAAAAAATGGTAACTTTTCTTACTTTTTATCTTTATATGGATTCCAACAGTCAGGCCGCATTGTCAATGCTCTTTACGGTCCTTTTTTTGCCTATTTACAAGGAGGGCTTATTTTAATAAGTCGCACTTGGTTTCGTTATCAGATTGTGTCAAGGGTATTACTACATATACTAGCTGAGTCCTCAATGTATGCCTTGCTCAAGCAGTGTAAAGTTAAGACAAACATTGCCTTGTCACTAGGTTTACTCTATGCGACAACATTCTCTATCCAATACTGGACGATGCGTCAGGGTTTCTCTAGTTGGGGAGCAGCATTACTACCTTTTTGTTTTATTCCGGCAATTCACTATGTCTTTTATCAAAAAGTAGAACCAATTAGACTTGCCTTATCTATGGCATTGATTTTTCAGGTTCACGTACTCAGTGCTTTGATATTAGTGATGATGTATCTTCCTTTTTATCTTTACACTTTTGTAAAGTCTCCTATAGCTAAGAAAAAGGAAACCTTCGTACAAGTCCTTATAGCAGTCATTTTGTTCCTCTTACTGACTGTCAATGTCTGGTTAGTACTCCTATATTTGAGAGGGACTAATCATCTCTTAGATCCATTTATAAATAGAGAAATAGGTAAGAATGGGATAGATGGAACAGCAAGATACTGGCTATATACTCCAATTTCTTTAATGGTGTTACTCATTTTACAGTTTCTTTACGCTGTTTTGAATTGGAAGAAATTTGCTAGATGGAAAAAAATACTACATTTTATTTATTTTGTCTTCTTCTTCTTGTCGACAGGTCTTTTTCCGTGGCAGTATCTAGTAGAAAATGGAAATACATTTGCTGAACTGATTCAATTTCCATTTAGATTCTTTGTTCCTGCCACTATTTTACTTTTAGCAATTACGGGGTTAACGGTCACGCGATTTGTAAACTGGCGAAAAAGTATTGCTGTTTTACTCTTTGCCTTTGCGGGTGTTGGTCTTATTCAGAACATGATGGATACTACCGATCGTGTAAAAACGGCGGCACAAGATGGTGAACTTATTTCCATTGTTAAACATACTTACGTTGAAGGAGATTATCAGACGATAAGTCTTACCATGAATGACAGTGACTTGTCACAGTTTTTAAATTTAGTTGTCAAACCCACACCAGATTACGTACCTATTTATGGGACAATAGGTAAGCAGAACACTTATGATCTTTATTACGAAAATATCGTTACGAATCAGAAGGCAGAAAAGCTACTCGAAGATGGTTATCTTGTATTAACTTGGCAGGCTGCTGAAGGGGAGGAACTGAATCTACCGATAGTTGTCTATAAAGATTCTATCTTGACACTAAATGGTAAAGAACTAGACAAGGATGACTATGACTTGTCAACGATTGGTACACCGACCGTTTCCTCACAAGAAGGACAAAATAAACTTTTATTAAGTTATAAGGAGCCAGGATGGCTATTTGTAGCGTTATTGATTCCAATAATAGTCTTGGTAGTAATAGGTTTACAGTGGCTTTACACAAAAATAAGTATCAAAAAGGTTGCCTAGTGGTAACCTTTTTGCATTATTCTTTAATCATGATATAATTAAGCTTGCGTGCTTTTACGCTTCAAAATCGACCTTCAAATCGATATTTGAATAACTAGACCCTTCAAGTCTATGTTAATTTTTATTTGATGGGAGGAGTTATCTATGACTGATAATTCAAAAACACGTGTTGTTGTCGGTATGAGTGGTGGCGTTGATTCATCAGTAACAGCCTTACTTTTAAAAGAGCAAGGTTATGATGTAATCGGTGTTTTCATGAAAAACTGGGATGACACAGATGAATTTGGTGTGTGTACAGCAACCGAAGATTATAAAGATGTAGCAGCAGTAGCTGATCAGATTGGTATCCCCTATTACTCTGTCAACTTTGAAAAAGAGTACTGGGATCGTGTATTTGAGTATTTCTTAGCAGAGTACCGTGCAGGCCGTACCCCTAATCCAGACGTTATGTGTAATAAGGAAATCAAGTTTAAGGCTTTCTTAGATTATGCGATGACATTGGGAGCGGATTATGTGGCTACAGGACATTACGCTCAAGTTGTTCGCGATGAAGACGGCATTGTCCATATGTTGCGTGGTGCAGATAACAATAAAGATCAAACCTACTTCCTTAGTCAACTTTCGCAAGAGCAGTTGCAGAAAACGATGTTTCCTTTAGGACATCTACAAAAGCCAGAAGTTCGTGAGATTGCTGAACGTGCAGGTCTTGCAACAGCCAAGAAAAAAGATTCAACAGGCATTTGTTTTATTGGTGAAAAAAACTTTAAAGAGTTTCTTAGTCAATACTTACCAGCTCAAAAAGGTCGTATGATGACTGTAGATGGTCGTGATATGGGTGAACACAACGGACTCATGTATTATACCATTGGTCAACGTGGTGGTATGGGTATTGGTGGCCAAAAAGGCGGAGATAATGCTCCTTGGTTTGTAGTAGGGAAAGATCTTTCTAAAAATATTCTTTACGTAGGTCAAGGTTTCCACCATGAGTCATTGATGTCAACTTCACTTGACGCTTCAATGATTCACTTTACTCGAGATATGTCAGAAGAATTTGAAATGGAATGCACAGCAAAATTCCGTTATCGTCAACCTGATAGTAAAGTTACTGTAAAGGTTAAGGGTGATAAAGCAGAGGTTATTTTTGCTGAACCTCAGCGTGCTATTACACCTGGTCAAGCCGTTGTTTTCTATGATGGTCAGGAATGTTTGGGCGGCGGTATTATTGACCAAGCGTATAAAGACGGAAAAGTTTGTCAGTATATCTAACTGGAGTTAAGGAGTTAAGTAAAAACGATGAGTTCTCAATTTTTTTTATGCATTTATGGCATTTTTCGCTATAATGAACCCAATTTCAAATCTTCCTGCTTACATGGCTTTAGTAGCAGATGATAGTCAAAAAATTTCACGAAAAATTGCTTTTAGGAGTCTTTTGATTGCCTTTGTTATTATAACTGTTTTTATCTTTTCAGGAGATTTCATTTTTAAAGTATTTGGAATTACAATTGTTTCTTTCAGAATTGCTGGCGGAATATTAGTGGCTGTTATCGGTTATCATATGATTAATGGTAATCATTCACCTAGCTATAAAGGAATGGAGCAGCAAGCAGTAAATTCAGACCCAATGTCTATTGCTATTTCTCCTCTTGCAATGCCACTTTTTGCAGGACCAGGTACAATTACAACTGCTTTAAGTCTGGCTAATGGAGGTTTGCAGAATCAACTGATAACCGTAGTTGCTTTTGCTCTACTATGTGTCATCACTTATCTCCTGTTAAGAAGTGCAAAACAAATTGCAGGCTTCTTGGGAGAAAATTTGATGAAAATTATAACGAAAATGATGGGACTTTTACTATTCTCCATAGGTATACAGATGATTATCGTCAGTGTTCAGACCTTGATTAAATAGTGATTTTCATTGACAAAACGATTTGATTTGATAAAATAACTTTAACAATAGTCATGATGGTCAAAGCTCATGAGAATTGTGCGTTTTTGCGTACAGTTTTCTGGAGTTTTGGCTATTTTTGTAGGAAAAAACAAGGAAAGGATGGGCAGTTGATTGTAAATCACTGCATAAATCTAAAAAATGTCTTACGAGTTTGATGAAAATTTTGATGTAATTGTTGTTGGTGCTGGTCACGCTGGTGTGGAAGCTAGCTTAGCTGCAGCCCGCATGGGATGTAAGGTTTTATTAGCGACTATTAACCTAGAGATGTTGGCTTTTATGCCATGTAATCCTTCTATTGGGGGATCTGCCAAGGGGATTGTTGTCCGTGAGATTGATGCCCTTGGTGGAGAGATGGGTAAAAATATTGATAAAACTTATATTCAGATGAAAATGTTGAATACCGGTAAGGGACCTGCTGTCAGAGCTTTACGTGCACAAGCCGATAAAGCCTTGTATGCTATGACAATGAAGCATACAGTTGAGCGTCAGGAAAACCTGACTCTCCGTCAGTCCATGGTTGATGAAATTCTTGTTGAAGATGGTAAGGTAGTTGGTGTAAGAACAGCCACAAATCAAAAATATGGAGCTAAAGCGGTTGTTGTCACAACAGGAACAGCTTTGCGTGGTGAAATTATCCTAGGTGAGCTCAAATATTCTTCAGGTCCTAATAACAGTCTTGCATCTGTTACATTGGCAGATAACTTGAGGGATCTTGGCCTTGAGATAGGAAGATTTAAAACAGGGACCCCTCCTCGTGTCAAGGCATCATCAATTAATTACGAAGAAACTGAAATTCAACCAGGTGACGAAAAGCCGAATCATTTTTCATTCTTGTCGAAGGATGAAGATTATCTTCAGGATCAAATTCCTTGTTGGCTAACTTATACGAATCAAGAGAGCCACGATATTATCAATAACAACTTACACCGTGCCCCAATGTTTTCAGGTATTGTCAAGGGTGTAGGACCTCGTTATTGTCCATCAATCGAAGATAAAATTGTCCGATTTGCCGATAAGAATCGCCATCAACTTTTCCTTGAACCTGAAGGAAGAGAGACTGAGGAAGTCTATGTGCAAGGCCTGTCAACTAGTCTGCCAGAAGATGTTCAAAAAGAGTTGATTCACTCAATTAAAGGTCTCGAAAAGGCAGAGATGATGCGAACTGGTTATGCGATTGAATATGATATCGTGCTCCCTCATCAACTACGTGCAACACTTGAAACGAAGTTGATTTCAGGTCTCTTTACAGCAGGACAGACCAACGGAACTTCTGGATACGAGGAGGCAGCAGGTCAAGGTCTAGTTGCTGGTATCAATGCGGCTCTTAAAGTTCAAGGTAAACCTGAACTTATTCTCAAACGTAGTGATGCCTATATTGGTGTAATGATTGACGATCTTGTCACAAAAGGAACCTTGGAGCCATATCGTTTATTGACATCACGCGCAGAGTATCGTCTCATATTACGTCATGATAATGCTGACATGCGCTTGACACCTATTGGTCGAGAAGTTGGTTTGGTTGACGATGAACGTTGGCGTATCTTTGAAATTAAGAAAAATCAGTTTGACAGCGAGTTGACACGTCTGTCAAAAGAAAAATTAAAACCTATTAAAGAAACGAATGAAAAAATTCAAGCCCTAGGCTTTAAGCCATTGACAGATGCCATGACAGCTAAAGAGTTTATGCGTAGACCAGAGATTGATTACGCCACAGCTACTCAGTTTGTGGGCCCAGCTGCAGAAGATTTGGACGCTAAGATTATAGAGTTGCTTGAGATCGAAATCAAGTACGAAGGTTATATCAATAAAGCTTTGGATCAAGTAGCTAAGATGAAGCGTATGGAAGAAAAGAGGATTCCGAAAAATATTGATTGGGATGCTATTGATTCCATTGCTACCGAAGCTCGTCAAAAATTTAAGAAAATCAATCCTGAGACCATTGGTCAAGCGAGTCGTATTTCAGGGGTCAACCCAGCAGATATCTCAATTTTGATGGTTTATCTTGAAGGTAATAATAAGGCCCGCAGGAAAGTAGACTAACGGTGCTAACACGTTTAAAAGCCTTTTAATTAAGGCTTTTTTATGTTATAATTGTTAGATTAAGAGGTTTTATATGAAAAGATTTCACTTTGCAACGATTCATCTTGTAATGATTGGGCTAATTCTTTTTGGAATTGCTACTATTTTTGTTCGCGTACTAAAATCGGAGTCTGCACTCATTTTTGCGCTTTTTATTATTATGGTAGTAGTTGTTGCCTTATTGCATTACCAAAAGACAACATATGAGTCCTTAGAAATAGAGCAATTAGATGAACTGAATCAGGATGTTGAAGATTCTTTGAAGATCCTTCTCGGAAAGATGCCTGTTGGGGTTATTACTTTTGATGAGAACGATCATATTGAATGGTTCAACCCCTATGCGAAGCTAGTACTTTCGGATGAAAATGGAAATTTCAATAAGCAGTTGATTGCGGATTTTATTTCCCAGAAACGAAAGGGTTCACCTTCGAATGTGATAACCGTTGGTGATAATAAATATGCCGCTTTTGTGGATTTTGACAATAAGTTGACATATTTTATTGACAATGTTTATGATCAAGATGAAAATGCTGATCCAAATATGACTCGTCCTGTTATCGGGATTATTTCAGTTGATAACTATGACGATGTGACGGGAAGTTTACCCGATGCCGATGTTTCAAAAATCAATACATTTGTGGCAGGGTTTATTTCTGAGTTTGCTAAGGCCAAGCATATTCATTATCGACGTATTGAAGGTGATCGTTTTTACTTCTTCACCAACTACAGTGTTTTGACAGAATTCATGGATCAAAAGTTTTCTGTCTTGGATGATTTCCGTCAGCAGGCTCAGGAGCGTGGTTTACCACTAACTTTGAGCATGGGAATTTCATTTGGTACGCTTAAGCATGATCAAATCGGTCAGGTTGCCTTGCAGAATCTGAATATCGCACTAGTTCGCGGTGGAGATCAAGCTGTTGTTAAGGAAAACGATGATCACAAGGAACTTCTTTATTTTGGAGGAGGTTCTGTTTCAACAGTAAAACGTTCTCGTACAAGAACAAGGGCTATGATGACTGCAATCTCTGATAAGTTGAAAACAGTCGAAAAAGTGTTTGTTGTCGGACATAAGAATCTCGATATGGATGCTCTAGGGGCAACGGTCGGTATGGCTCATTTTGCCAGTCAAATTGTTCGAAAAAGCTATGCTGTTTACGATGATACGGCTATGAATGCAGATATTGAGCGTGCAGTCGAACGGTTAAAAGAAGATGGTCAGTCACCTCTTATTACACTTTCAGAGGCTGAAGAGCTGGTAAACCAACATTCGTTGCTAATTATGGTTGACCATTCTAAGATCAATTTAACCCTATCTAAGGATTTTTATGATCGATTTAATGAAGTTATTGTCGTAGACCATCACCGTCGAGATGATGATTTTCCTGAAAATGCTGTTTTGACCTTTATTGAAAGCGGGGCGAGTTCAGCCTGTGAATTGGTTACGGAGTTATTGCAATTCCAAGGTGCCCCAGAACGTTTAAGTAAAATCCAAGCCTCTATCCTTATGGCAGGTATCATGTTGGATACTAAAAATTTCTCAACTCGTGTGACTAGTCGAACCTTTGATGTCGCCTCTTATCTGCGTAGTTTAGGAAGTGATAGTGGAGAAATCCAAACGATTTCTGCCACTGATTTTGAAGAGTATCGACGTATCAATGAGCTAATTCTAGCAGGTGAGCGTATTACAGATGATATCATTGTTGCCTCAGGTGATAATCCTAAATGTTATAATAATGTTGTGATTTCTAAGGCGGCAGATACGATGCTTGCCATGGCAGGTATCGAAGCAACTTTTGTTGTCGCTAGGACCAGTGATTCTACTGTGAATATATCTGCTCGAAGCCATAAAACGATTAATGTACAACGTATTATGGAGAAAATGGGTGGTGGAGGCCATTTCAACTTAGCGGCCTGTCAATTGCGAGACTGTAGTGTTGCTCAAGCAAAAAATAAATTGATTGAAACTATTATGGGAGAATTGGCTCCCAAGGAGGACTAAAATGAAAGTTATTTTCTTACAAGACGTTAAAGGTAAAGGTAAAAAAGGTGAAATTAAAGAAGTACCATCAGGTTACGCTCAAAACTTCTTAATTAAAAAGAATCTTGCCAAGGAAGCGACAAACCAAGCTATCGGTGAGTTGAAAGGTAAGCAAAAATCTGAAGAAAAACATGCAGCAGAGTTGTTGGCTGAAGCGAAGCAAGTTAAAGAGCAACTTGAAAAAGAAGAAAATCGACTTCAATTTACTGAGAAGGTCGGACCAGACGGACGTACTTTTGGTTCAATTACAGCCAAAAAGATTGCAGAAGGACTTCAAAAACAATTTGGTATTAAAGTTGATAAACGCCATATTGAACTTGAACATCCTATTCGTGCGATTGGTCTAATTGAGGTTCCTGTAAAGCTTCATAAAGAAGTGAGTGCACAAATTAAACTTAACATCAAAAATAGTGCTGAGTAATTCGTTGACACTATAAGTAAATCTTGTAAAGGAGGGAATAATTGTGGCAGAAGCTCAAGAATTACGAGTGCAACCTCATGATTTAGTAGCGGAACAGTCTGTTCTGGGGGCTATTTTCATTAACCCGGAAAAGTTGATTACAGTTCGAGAATTTATCGAAGCAGACGACTTTTACAAGTATTCCCATCGTGTCATTTTTAAAGCAATGGTAACACTGTCGGATCGAAATGATGCCATTGATGCCACGACAGTACGTACCATTCTAGATGACCAAGATGACCTCCAAAATATAGGGGGTATTTCTTATCTTGTAGATTTGGTCAATAGTGTCCCAACATCCGCAAATGCTGAGTACTATGCTAAGATTGTGGCTGAGAAAGCCATGCTTCGCCGTATTATAAATAGATTGACAGAGACTGTCAACCAAGCATATGAGGGCGCTACTGAATCTGATGAAATTATTGCGAATGCTGAGAAAGCCTTAGTTGATGTATCAGAGCATAGCAATCGTAGTGGTTTCCGCAAAATATCAGAAGTTCTTGATGTCAATTTTAATACTTTGGAGATGCGTTCACAGCAAACATCAGATGTTACTGGATTACCGACAGGTTTCCGTGACCTTGACAAGATTACAACAGGTTTACACCCTGATCAATTAATTATTTTAGCAGCTCGTCCCGCAGTTGGTAAAACAGCCTTTGTGCTGAATATTGCTCAGAATGTTGGTACCAAGCAAAATAAAGCTGTTGCAGTCTTTTCTCTAGAGATGGGTGCAGAAAGCTTGGTTGATCGTATGTTGGCAGCTGAAGGGATGATTGATTCCCATGCTTTACGTACAGGTCAATTGACAGAGCAAGATTGGAATAATGTGATGATTGCTCAAGGGGCATTGGCTGAGGCACCTATTTATATAGATGATACCCCTGGTATAAAGATTACTGAGATTCGTGCACGGTCCCGTAAATTGTCACAAGAAGTAGAGGGTGGTCTCGGTCTTATTGTGATTGACTACTTGCAGTTGATTACAGGTACGCGACCAGAAAATCGCCAACAAGAGGTTTCAGATATTTCAAGACAGTTAAAAATCCTGGCCAAGGAGCTCAAAGTTCCTGTAATTGCCTTGAGTCAGTTATCTCGTGGGGTTGAACAACGTCAGGACAAACGTCCAGTCTTATCTGATATCCGTGAGTCAGGATCTATCGAGCAGGATGCCGATATTGTCGCCTTCTTGTATCGTGATGATTACTACCGAAAAGAGGGTGAAGAACCAGAAAATGCGATTGAAGATAATACCATCGAAGTTATCCTAGAAAAAAACCGTGCTGGTGCGCGTGGAACAGTCAAGTTACTATTCCAAAAAGAATACAATAAATTTTCATCGATTGCTCAGTTTGAGGAATCATAATTTTCAGATTTAAGGAGATATATATATGAGTGATGCATTTGCAGATGTTGCTAAGATGAAAAACATCAAGGAAGCCATTAAGTCGCATGAAGGTCAGCTAGTAGAATTGACCCTAGAGAATGGGCGTAAACGTGAAAAGAATAAAATTGGTCGATTGACAGAAGTTTATCCATCATTGTTTATTGTTGAATATCAAGACTTCAGTTCCCAAGCAGGAGCTATTAATAATAGTTATGTTGAATCTTACACTTATTCAGATATTTTGACTGAGAAGACTCTCATTCGTTATTTGAGTCCTGAGGAACAAGCAGAAATCGAAAATAAATAAGAAAAAGCCTTTACTTGGGCCTTTTTTCGTGGTAAACTATTAAAGTATGTGAAATAATAGCAGGATAAAATGAAGCTCGTCAACAGGAAGTCGGCTAGAAAAGTAACCTTTGCTGTTTGGGCGAAGTCTTTCTGAACGAATCAGGTTTATCTAAAACGTTATTTCCTAAAAATATTTTTTATAGGAGGACATTATTAATGTCACGTTATACAGGTCCATCATGGAAACAATCACGTCGCCTTGGTTTCTCACTTACAGGCACAGGTAAAGAATTGGCACGTCGTAACTACGTACCAGGTCAACACGGTCCAAACAACCGTTCAAAACTTTCAGAATACGGTTTGCAATTGGCTGAGAAACAAAAACTTCGTTTCTCATACGGTTTGGGTGAAAAACAATTCCGTAACTTGTTCGTACAAGCTACTAAAGTTAAAGGTGGAACACTTGGTTTCAACTTTATGGTTCTTTTGGAACGTCGTCTTGACAATGTTGTTTACCGTCTTGGTCTTGCAACTACTCGTCGTCAAGCACGCCAATTCGTAAACCACGGTCACATCCTTGTTGACGGTAAACGTGTTGATATCCCTTCATACCGCGTTGAAGTTGGTCAAGTAATCTCAGTTCGTGAAAAATCAGCTAAAGTTCCTGCTATCCTTGAAGCAGTAGAAGCTACTATCGGACGTCCAGCATTTGTATCATTCGATGCTGAAAAACTTGAAGGTTCATTGACACGTCTTCCAGAACGTGATGAAATCAACCCAGAAATCAACGAAGCACTTGTCGTTGAATTCTACAACAAAATGCTTTAATTTTAAGATTATTGTATCGAAAAGCCCGTTGTTATGGGCTTTTTCTTTGTTTTAAAAGACTGTTTCAGCAATTTGCTTACCTTTTTGCTTACTTTTATATAGATTTTAGAGCCATTTCATAGAATGAGACGGCTTTTTGTTTTCGAATATTAAAAAGACCCCTAGTCTGATACAAGTGACTAAGGGATTCGTAACATGATGATAGATGATTTTGAGGTATAAATTATTTATTATCCAATCCGCCTTCAAAATCTGCTGAAACGTTTGAAACGTAGTTGGTGAAGTAGCTTTCAAAATCTTTTTTTAGTTGGTCGTACTCCTCTTCGGAGTAATCTTTATCCTCTATATAAGCCTGAAATCTAGGAATTCCCAAATCTTTTTGGAGACGTTGGATTACTTCTGTCTTTGTCATAAGAACCTCTCTTTCATTCTTTATTTTACCATATTTCAAATTGTATGAATCATATATGTTGTTTTAAAAATTTACTTTTGATATACTGTCAAAGTTATTTAAGAAGGAGGCTACTATGTCTATTATTACACTAATCTTAGCTGGGATTGTTGCTTTGGAGCATCTCTATATCATGTATTTGGAAACTTTTGCGACACATTCAGACACGACTAGTCGTGTTTTCAATATGAGTAAAGAAGAACTTCAACGTGATTCTGTTACAAACTTATTTAAAAATCAAGGGATTTACAATGGTTTGATTGCTGTATTCCTCTTGTATGGGATTTTCACAAGTAGTCAGCTACTTGTAACTGTTTTTGTACTCAATGTTTTCTTTGCTGCTGTTTATGGTGCTATAACTGCAAATAAGAAAATTATTTTAACTCAAGGTGGACCCGCAATCTTGACCTTACTTTCACTTATCATTTCCTTATTTTAAAGATTTTATTGTAAAAGAAAAAGCTGCTTTAACTGTTGAAATGGTTTGCAGCTTTTTATGCTTTTGAAGTTGTTTTATTGTGGAATAAATCGTAGAAGAAAATCTGTCATTTCTCGGGGGGATTCTTTTTTTCCTTTATTTATCCAGGCTTGACAAGCACCAAAAATAGCGTGTGCAAAATAAATACTGGCATAGTCTTTCTCAAATCCTTTTAGAGATTTTTCTTCAGCAGTAGGGACAATGAAGTCCTCAGCTATCATACGCTGAAGTTTATGTATCAGAAAATCTTGAATTTCTTTTGATCCATTGGTAGACAATAGAGCTGATAGGAGTTTTTCACGAGTAAGAAATTCAAAGATTTCGAGGAAGGCTCCCTCTTTCTTTCCTTCGTATTTATCGAAGATATACTCTAGTTTATGGAAAAGCTCTTTCTGATAACTATCAATCATTTCATACTTATCTTTGTAGTGGGTATAAAAACTCGAACGGCTAATCCCAGCTGTTTGAACCAGACGAATGGTAGTAATATCATTGAAATCTTGGTCTTTTAAGCATATTACTAAAGCATCTAAAAGAGCTTTTTTAGTTTGAGCTCGCCTTTGATCTTTTGACATACAAATCTCCTTTTATACACTTTTAGACTATGTGTCCAAAAACTAATTATTTAACATTGATTTTCATGTAAATGAGTTTATAATTGATTATATCATAAAAATAAACACAATGTCTAAAAAGGAGAAATATGTTAGCAGAATTAAAGGCGCTTCTTAAAAGTCCAAAGCTCTGGATAACTATTATTGGTGTCTCATTGATACCCGCTTTATATAATCTAATCTTTTTATCTTCTATGTGGGATCCTTATGGAAATGTAAAGCATCTGCCAGTAGCCGTAGTGAACAAAGATAAGAGTGCTAGTTTCCAGAATAAAACTCTAAATATTGGTCATGATATGGTAGACAATATGTCTAAAAATAAAAATCTAGACTATCATTTTGTGACTGAAAATGAAGCCAAAAAAGGAATTGATGATGGTGACTACTATATGGTAATCACTTTTCCAGAAAATCTCTCAAGTAATGCAGCAAGTCTTTTGACAAATGATCCTAAGAAACTTGAAATTTCTTATCAGACAACAGCAGGGCATAGCTTCGTTTCTTCAAAAATGAGCGATTCTGCCATGTCTAAGTTAAAGGATACCGTTTCTAAAAATATTACGTCAACTTATGTTGGAGCTGTCTTTAGGAGTATGTCTCAACTTCAGGGTGGTATGGGAACTGCAGCGAATGGGGCTAGTCAATTATATGCAGGTGCAGGCGCACTTCAGTCTGGGAGTCAGACCTTATCAAATGGCTTAGGAACTCTTGCTGGATCTACACAAACATTGGCTACAGGTGTTGATACCTTGAGTTCAGGCGCGTCTGCCTATACTTCAGGTGTGGCAACTTTGTCAGGCGCTTTGTCACAGTTAAATGCGAACTCTGAGGCTGTTAATTCTGCTGCAGGTCAATTTGTATCAGGAGCAGAGGCCATGAATACCTTAGTTACAGGTGCAGATTCGTTGTCAACAGCGCTCAGTCAAATGGCTACAGCAACAAGTTTATCTGAAGAACAGCAAGCACAGTTGTCAACCCTGTCAACTAATTTAACTGATTTAAATACAGCAATTCAAAATCTTAATACAGCGGTAAGTAACACATCATTACCAAGTGGAACATCAACAACATCAGTAGATACAAGTTCAATAGCGACTTATCTTTCAAATATTTCTTCTGCAGCTAGCTCTATAGCTACAGCTAGTGCAACTGATAAAGCAAATGATTTGGCTGCGGTACAAGGAACAGCTGCTTATCAAAGCTTGACGGCAGATCAACAAGCGGAGATTACATCGGCAATTAGTAATGCAGGCTCTACAGCTAGTAGTTATGCTTCAACTATTGCATCTGATGTGTCAAGTATGTCAACTGCTTTATCTAGCTTGACAGGTACGACAACAACTAGTAGCGGAGATTCAGGTAGTTTGGCTTCTCTACAAACGTCTATTTCAGGCATTGCAAGTTCGGCGAATGCTCTTCTCCCTGTAGCTTCATCAACGGTATCATCAATGCAAGCTAATATTGCTAATGTCAATTCAGTACTTGTCAATCAATTATCACCAGGAGCAACTCAAGTGGCTTCAGGTGTATCAACCGCTCAAAATACTCTAGCAACAGGTGCAAGTGCACTTTCAACTGGTTTGTCAACTTATACTGGTGCAGTGTCAACGATTGCCAGTGGTGCTCAAACTCTAGATGCTAACAGTAGTAGTTTAATGACTGGTTTTGCTACTCTTCAGAGTGGTACAAGTGCTCTCAATACAGGTGCTCAACAATTAGCAACGGGCGGAAATACCTTAACAAATGGATTGACAAGTTTGTCAACTAACCTTTCTACATTGTCTGATTCATTAAATAAGGCTAATCAGCAATTATCTCTTGTTTCTGTAAACTCAGACAATGCAAAAATGGTTAGTGCTCCGCTTAAAGAGAAGAAAACTGATAAGGATAAGGTTGACACTAATGGTGTGGGGATGGCTCCATATATGATTTCTGTTTCTCTTATGGTTGTCGCTCTTTCAACTAATGTTATCTTTGCTAAGAGCTTGACGGGAAGAAACTTTACGAGCCGTTTTGATTGGGCTAAGAATAAGTTCTTTATCAATGGTATCATTACGACTATGTCTGCAATTGCCCTTTATATTGCCATTCGATTTGTGGGAGTTGAACCAAATCATCCATTAGCTACATTTGGTATGATTCTCCTTGCAGCATGGACTTTAATGGCGCTCGTTACAGCCCTTGTGGGTTGGGATGATAGATATGGTGCATTTGCTTCTATGATTATGCTCCTTTTGCAGCTAGGTTCTAGTGCAGGGACTTATCCAATTGAACTTAGTCCTAAGTTCTTTAAGGTCGTCCAACCATTCTTACCAATGTCCTACTCCGTATCAGGTCTTCGTCAAACTATTTCAATGACAGGACAGATCTCAGATCAAGTACGTATGTTATTCATTTTCTTACTTATTTTTGTAGTTGTAGGTATTATTATTTATAGACCAAAGTCTGAAAATGAATAAACTAAAGGCCAGCTCTAATGTGAGCTGGCTTTTTATGTTATTCAACAGTTATATCACCAAGGTCTGAGGTAATAGTTAGTGTGTTATCCTTTGAAATCTTAAGGTTATTTGTGATGTACACCTCTCCTGAATGACTATCGGCTTGAACATTGAGCGTGTAATCTTTAAGAGCTATTTCAATATCACCGGATGTAACATCAAGTTTATTGTGACCATTGAAAATCAGGTTATCTCCAGAGTAATCTCCCATTGCAATAGATAAATCTGAGTTAGTAAAAAGTGTATGATCACTATCAACACTACCAACATCAAGATTAGCTTTTAGGTTGCTGACAATCATTTTAGTAAAAGTTAGGTCCCCTACATTTAGATTGATGTCTGCTTGTTTGATGGTGCTATTACTTAAATCTAGATTTCCAGTTGCTAAATCAACCTTTAAAAAATCAATCGTTTGTTTTTTAGGGAGTGTAATGACAATGGTTTTATTTCTGACTTCCTTGTTGAGAGTAGAAAGCCTTACTAAATCTTTTAATCCGAAAAAGTTAATATGTTTGTTAGAAGTCGAATCTAATTCAGAGTTGTTATCATTGATAGTCAATTGACCATCCTTTACAGATGTGTCAATTGGATTTTTTGTTTTTTGGTAGTAAGAAAGCGTTGCTTTGTCAACTTCACCATTTTTTATAAGCACATTGTAGCTACTACTTTTAATATCAATTTTATTGAAGTCCTTAACTTCTTTCTTGACATAATCTTGCTCACTTATAGTTTTATTTTGTAAATCTGTTAAGCCACCTTGGCTATAACCCCAAGCTACTAATCCTCCTCCTAAAAATAGAGAGATAAGAGACACTCCGAGGACAATCTTTTTCCAAGTTTTCATGATTTTCTTCCTTTCTTGATGAGCCATTTAATCAATAGGGTAATTAGCTTTACAATAAGTTTACAGATTTCAAATGAAATCAAAAGCAGTAAGAGTGCTCCTCCAAACATCAATAGACCTAGACCCACTCCAAACAGTGTTGAAGCTAGTGAAACATTTAAGAGAGAGAAGCTTGTAAAGAAAGTGTAAATACCACTAATGAGTAAGGCAAAAGTAAGAGCTAAGGCAGTCACTATAACTGCAAAAATAACCACAAGAAGTGTCAATAGCATAGCTAGGAAGAATAGTAGAATTGGTAAGGCGACTGGACTGGCTAAAACAGCTAGAATCGCAATCCAGAGGATAGTTGTTTTATTACGTAAGCTACTCTTTTCCTCAATAATCTTTTCGTCTAGAAGACGACTAATGACTTCATGTGCTGCTTCCTTAGGTGTACCCAATTCTGCAATAACCTGAGCTTCATTTTCAGGTCCAGCCTCTTCAAAATATTCCATGAAATATTCGAGAGCCTCTTCATAGTCCTTTTGTGGTAATTTTCGTAGATATTTTGTTAATTTGGCTATATATTCAGTCCTTGTCATGTCTTAATCTCCCTTCTACAATACCATCGAAGGTTTCTTTATAGGTTAACCATTCTTCATTAAGAAATTGAAGATGATTTTTTCCCTCTTGGGTAATACTGTAATATTTACGTTTACGCCCTTGATATGCTTGGCTATAAGTGGTCATATAGCCTGCTTTTTCAAGCTTTTTTAGAATAGGATAAAGTGTTGACTCCTTGATATTAGCCACAAGCTTAATGGTTTGACTAATTTCATAGCCATAAGAGTCTTCTCTATCTATAATAGCTAGTATTAGGAACTCTATCAGGATTGACGATGTTGGAAAATACATAATGTGCTCCTTTGCTTTTAGGATATGTATAAAAATTATATATAATTATTTTACACATTGAGTGTATCTCTTTTAGAAAGATATGTCAATATTTTATATATAAAAAATTTATATAATAGGGATAACTTCTTTTTTATGATAATATGAAGTCAAGGAGTTCTTATGACTATTAAAGATAAACTAGCTCATTACGAGCCAAAGCCACTAGGGGAGAAAGGACGCTATGCAGTGCTTTTACCCTTGATATATGATGTAAAAACTGATAAGTATCAAATCCTTTACCAAGTACGAAGTGAGCATATTTCTCAACCAGGTGAGGTTTCTTTTCCTGGTGGCCGTGTCGAAGAAGGTGAGACTTTTCAAGAAGCTGCTATACGAGAAACTTGTGAGGAATTAAACTTATTTCCTGATCAAATTGACATTTGGGGAGAGATTGATTATCTGATTCATCAGGGGAGAACCATCCATTGCTTTGTTGGAAAGATAAATATAGAAAATTGGGAGGATATTCATCCAAATGAAGAGGTGAAACGGTTGTTTACAATCTATGTTGACACGTTGTTGACAGAGAATCCGATTTATTATAAAGTGATTTCTACCTTGAGTGATGCGAAAGATTTCCCATTTTTCTTGGTAAAAAACAGAGAAAAATACAATTTTGGGTATAGTGAACGTCATATTCCTTTTTACAGAAACTTGACAGAAAATATATGGGGGATGACAGCTATGTTTACACACAGATTTACAGATATTCTGAAAGATTTAGAGTAAAAATAAAAGATCAACGGTAATATGTTGATTTTTTTACTATTAATTAAATTGTTTATTTGCTACAAAAGGAGTGAAATTTATTTCTGAGACAGGGGTCTAGAGTATTCCTAAAATGATTTTCAAAATTAATATGGAAGCTTTTAGCTAGGTGGTCAACTTCAGAGTAGACAAGATTTTTTTGTTTCATTTGTGTCATTCCTATACTAAAAGGGGAGTATTATGTAGATAGAGGCTGTTATGCTTTGGTGTTATTCTGCCTAAGATTGATGATTCTATTGATTTTTCTGAGGGAGTTACCTATGTTGAAGAGAAGGTAAAGCATATAACTATAAATTGTAAAGCTCCAAAAATCTGGGACAATACTGAGACTATAGACAAATAGGACCGTTGCACTAACAAAATTAGACAGCTACATATCATTGAAAGTAGAGGATGTCCTTTTGAAAATAATAGGCTTTCTACGATTAAGGCAAAAGCAGGTAGCAACAGAGTTAGAATGATAATAATAAAGATGAAGCGTTGTGTATCATCTAGCATCAAGTTACCCAATGATTTACCTAGGTAAAAACGAGAATCACTCCCCCCAGGATAAATCAATTCTCTTGTCAGGGGACTAACTAGGATTAGGGTGTCAAATAGTGAGAAAGCCGCCCATCTCCAAATAGGAAAAGCCCATTCTTCCTCAGATAATTCTCTCTGAGTTCTTTCTTCAGTTAATTCTAATTTGATTGTCATCAATATGTACCTCTTTTGGAAAGTCGTTATTTTGATTTAAGATATACCATCCATCTGGTAGTTCAGAGTTTTTAAGTATCTGTTCTAATTGAGAATGTAAGTCAATTTCTTTAGTCGTGGAACCAGAAGGAAAACTCAATTGGACAGTAAGTTGTTTGTTTCGTAGAGCATCTTTAAGTGAAAAATCATAATAGCCACCTAGCGCTTTAGAATGTCCCCTCTCATAAGTATAGAGTGTCGTGTATGGTACAGGTTCTATCTGAACAATAATATTTTTTAAATCTTTCTCGGATCTTAGAGCTTTAGAGATATCATTGATAAATTTTTGATTTCTAGGGTTGATTTTAATAGACTTTTTAACAAAGTCGTCCCCATATTCTCTTTCATCAGGTAAAATCTTATATTCACTATTTTGGCGATTAAAATCTGAGTCGCTTTCCGTTGGACTGGCAATGTAAGGATAGAGTAAATCTTGAATATGGAGAGGCAGTTGAGTCTTTACATGTTCTTTTTTGTTATTAATGGTTTCTTGATAATCAATATGGAAAATCAAGTAATGTTTAACCTCATCTTCTTTATTCATACAATAAGTAATTTTATCTGCCCATCCGATACCAGTTATTTGCACCTTTCCTTGAAATCCACGAGTTTTATAAAACCCTTTAATATTTTCTTGAGCATTGTAATAGAAAAAGATAGCAATCATGGTCAATAATAAAATCAAGGGCATAGTAATTTTAAGGTATTTTAAGTTATTTTTTACCATATTAGTTATGACTCTCCTTAACTAGTAGGTTGTAATCTTTTTGACTTTTAACTTCCTCGAGGTGTCCAGTCGTTGTATCAGTACTTGTAAAATACCAATAGATATCCTCCTTATCTGGTGTTAACTCTTTTTGGAGTTTAATGGCATCATCCAAATTAAGTGAATCAGTTGTTACGATAATTAGGCTGACTCTTTTTTTGAGCGATTGGTCACTGTATTCGTTATCGTCTTGATCTTTGTAATCAGCAAAATTTCTTTCTTTGGTCCAGATAAGGGGCATGGAGTTGATAGTGAGGGGATCATCTTTATGACCTATAGAAAAATTATCCTTTGAAAGGAGATAGCGGTAAGGTTTAGCAAATTCGTAGTATTGACTGACTTTTGCTGGTTTGGTTTTGTTGCCTTATGGGTGCGTAAATTGACATAGAATACTTTTTCGTTGTCATAGGATGAAAATTTCACAAACTCATCCCTACCATCGGAGTACATGGTATTATCCATAGAACCGGGATCATCGTATCCTAGTTTCTTAGCAAGGTCTAGTACATCAATAGTGTGTCCTTTTCCAGTATCTTTACCAAGCTGATAATAGTGGATAATATCATAATTTTTAGGGTACTTCTTGTGTTTAGATGCTTTATACCTAGATTCTTGGAAGGCTAGATAGGAGCGACCGACGGCTAATTGACTTCTCTCAAGTGCTTTTTCATTTCCAAACTTAACACCTAAAACGTTAAAGTTTCCAATTTTGACGTTTTGAAAGGATGTTACAGTAACTTTTTTGTTAGTATAGTCGTAAAGTCTATCGTCTAAGGAATAAGCGGCCTGAATTCTATAACCATAGCGAACGAATGTACCTGTAAGTAGAATGGTTATAAAAATAAGGAGATAAACATGCCACATACGCCATCTAAATGTTTCTATTTTTGTCATAGGAGATCCTCTTTGAGTAATAGAAAAACCATGAAAATAAGATTTTCATGGTTTTTAATTCAATTATTTTACCTCAGTAAGAATCAGAGAAGTTAGTACCGTCTGAAATTAAATATTATCTTGGTCAAAATTATGAGATTTTAGTTGAAATAGAAGAGGTTGATTACTTCGATACGGACTTTAGCAGAGCATCCCATAGACTTTCTTTGGCTGAAATAACTGAAATTGTTAAATATCAAAGTATGGGACAATGTTTGAAGCAACTACCAGAAGGCATAGGAAAAGGTGAAAGGGAATATTGGGAAAACAACTATAAAAGAGATAGATAAAGGGCTATTTTGATTGTTCACGAGAACCAAAATCTGATATTGCTTTTGTAGATATGAGATTTTTCTATGCTAGTGTTGAGTGTGTGGAACGTGGATTGTATCTTTTAAGGACCTCGCTTTGTGTGATGAGTAGAGCAGATAATTCAAACGGACTTATCTTAGCTTCCTCTCCAATGTTCAAGAAAGTCTTTTGAGCACCACAAGAGGCGAAGTCACAAACTCCGCCTCCTTCTACATATTTTTTGTTATAATAGAATATTTTATTTGAAATATCAAGACTTATGCTTGATAAAGCTAGAAAACTTACCCTTTTCCAGCAAGAATATCTGATACTTTATACAATCCTGGGGAATATGTCCGACCAAATAGTTTTTTCGTCAAGGCATTAAACGTATAATGGTCATCTAAAATCAAGACTTCGTCATACGTTTTTAAGAGTGCAATAAAGTCATCGTCTGTTAAATTGGAACCATCTCTAGTATCGATATTTTCATTGCTGAGGTAATAACTTGTTGCTCTGTCGCTGTATGATGCCATTAAATCTAAAAATTCTTGGTCAACCGACACAAAATTTTCTCTGGCATCAACATTGACATCCCACAGATAATAACGACTAGCATATTGGACAAAATAATTATCTACATTCTCCTTATCTGCTGTTACAACCAAAATTCTATCCGTTGACGAATTACTCTGACTTCCAGTAAACTGATGAATTTCTTTTACGACCTCGTTTGTTTCCTGATTGTTATTGTAAACAATGCTATTATTTTCTGACAAGAACATTCCAATGGCATAAACTGTCAAAACAAGGCTCGCGTATTGGTACAAGTGTTTATTAAATAAGCTCTTGTAAGACCTAGCATTACGTTTACTAATGATTTTTTCATACAGACACTTGTCCATTACCCATGCTAAAGCCATGGTCAAACAACCAAAAACAAAGATAACGATGCTCGAAGCATAGCGCTCAAATCCTGCTAATTCTAACGCTTCATCAGTCGGCATTGCTGTCAGATACATGAGTAAAATGCCAATATAGTAAGTCACAATCGAAATATCAACAAATCCCCAAGTCAACAAGACAAATTTCTTATATTTCAAACGAATGCCAATCACAATAAAGGCAATCAGCATAATCAGATTGATTATCAAAATTCCATTGCTTGCCAAACTGTCAAACGTAAACACCGATTTGACAAAAAGAGTGATAATTTTTTGTGGGACGCCTGACAGATTTCCAGTCAATACCTGACCAAGTTCTGACATGGACACCGCATGCTTGGCACTTGAGGCATTTGGGAAATTATCCGTCACATGCTTTTGCCAAATAACAAAAGGAAGACAGCTGACTAGCAAGGTCATTATGAGTAGCACTAGTGCTTTTAAACGTGCTCTTTTACGAACAAGTAAACGCACAATACAAACCACATAAACTACTAAAACGAGAGCGACAAAGAAAAGTCCACTTACTTTGACGATACTTAATAATCCAAGAATTACCGCCGTATTTAGCGACAAAAACCAGAAACGATTACGATAGACAAAACAACCTGCTATGGCTGCCAAGGCCAAGGCCGGAAGCAGAAAATCAACCAGCAAATTATTTAATCGAATAGCAACGTTGAACGTATTAAAAACAGCAAACGAAGCAAAAATCATGCTAACCATTAAGACACGTCGATCATCACGAAGTGCCGCAAACATGGCATAAAGACTGGAAGCAATCAAGAAGAATTGCCCGACCAACATACTACCTTCTGAAAAGCCTACGATAGTCGTGAAAAAATAAATGAAAAGTGAACTTCCAACAGGATAGGTATAATAACTAATAATCGTATCCTGCTGTGTTGGCAAAGCATTATTGATATGGAAAAATTTTACAATCGTTGCCCAATGCGTAAAATTATCATAATGTAAAAGCGGTGAATGCCAGAGCGTTATTCCAAACAAAAGCAAATAAGCCATCATTCCAAGCGCAATATAATCAAGTCTCCTAAAGCGATATTTCTTTTTCCATACCGCCCAAAGATAATAAAGACTCAAAAGACAGCCCAAAACAGAAATGGCATACACGGTCTGCAACATAAAGCCTAACAAACTACCAAGGTACAATACCAATGTAATGACTGAAAATGTAAACACCCATGTCAGACTGCGATTCATCTTCACAGTATTACGGAAAAAGGCATTGTACCCCATGGTAATCACAAAGAACAACAGTAATCTAGCAATACTAATCATACTCTCCCTCTCCATTCATTTGCTAAGGCTTTAAAAGCAGGTAAGCTATCCAAATCCGCTAAATTGGTAACTCGATAAAGCGATTCGTCTCTATCAATATCATAGGACACAAAAGTCAACTGAATTGGCAAATCTTTGTAGGTAAATGCGACATTCGGTTCTTTTTTAGGATTTGTCAATTTTCCAGAAAATGTCATGTAATAATAATCTGTCTTTCTAAGCTGGCATTTTTTTCCAGCAACCTGAACCTCTTCATTAACACGAACTTTCGGAAAAGCTACTTGGTCATAGGCTGAAACAGGACGTTCATTATTTTGGAAACGTTGACTAAAGTTCTCAAATAAATCATCCCATGTTGTCATCCAAGGGTCTTTTTCCTTCGGAAGATTGTGATTAATGCGGTCATAAATGTACTGATAAAATTCGCGCTTATCAGCTTCAGGAATTTCTGAAAATTGAACGCCGTAGCGCCAACCATTATCAATCGCAAAAACACGAACAACATGACCTTTTACCCTCGCATGGTAATCACGTGATTGCAAATTAAGCGTCAGTTCTTTTTCTTTCGGCAAATACAATGGTAAATCCGTATAGAATGAAATCCCCGTTTCTGAAATATCACAGACTCTCACTTGGTAAGAATCATCATCAACCTCAATAACCATAGCTTCATCAACAGTAAAACGCTCACTTGAGCGATAAATCGGACGACCAAGCGCACAGAAAATCGCAAAGGTCAAATTGATGATATGATAAATCAACCAAAAACTGATAATACTTCCATAAAAAAGCTCTGAACCAAATTTTCCATAGTTAAAAGTCACCAAACCATAAACGGCTAATCCCCATAAAACAAGATAAGGAAGCGCATAAAGGTACAACGTCCACGACGTATCATTTTCCTTACGTGTCACCTTAAATTTTTTATCGCTAATGCCAAAGGACTCCAACATCATGGGAATAAACAAATACGGAGCAAAAATCGTTTCCACAATTTCTCCCCAAACCTGTGTTCGGTATTGTTTTGAGACTTCTCGCATTGACAAGTGTGTCAATGCGTAACTTGGCAACCAGAATAGGAACAGTAGCCAGATATTTGACACCACCACACGCACATGGAAAACCGTATATAAAATCGGTGCCAAGATATACAATAACCGTCTAAAGAAAGACCACCAATAAAGATAGCCATTAATATAAACAATTCTTTGCCCCTTTGTCAATTTGGGATTAAAGAAGATATTCATATTGTAGCTACTGCGAATAACGCCACGTCCCCAGCGCGCGCGCTGTTTGAGGACACTCTTCAAATCTGTTGGCGTTAACCCGCTAGCCATTGGACTTTTCGTCGAATAATTTACATAACCAGCCGCATTCATCCGAACACCTAGCTCGAAATCCTCCGTAATGGTATCTGTCGGAAAACCACCAACATCTTCAATCGCCTTGCGGAAAATAAGCGTATTAGACCCCGTATAAACCGCTGCACCGTGCGAATTATTGCAAACATTAATTTCTTTGGAAAAGAAATCTTGTTCGTTTGGTAAGGTTGATTCTGAAAACAAGTTAAATTGGAAAATATCAGCATTGTAAAAACTTTGTGGCGTTTGAATCAAACCAACTTTTGACTTATCATAATCGTCACCATTTTCATAAGCCTCAACTTGTTCAACAAAATAAGGCACAGTTTCCAACAGGAATTCACGATAAGGAATCATATCCGCATCAAATGTCGCCACCAAAGGTGATGACGTCTGACGTAAAGCATTATTGTAGTTTCCTGATTTGGCATCTTTATTATCCGCCAAACCAAAATAACCAACACCAAGCTCATCAGCCAATTTGGCAACTTCTAGACGATTGGTATCATCACAGACGTAGATATGCACCTTAGACTTATCAGGATATTCCATAAAAGTACAGGCATTAATCGTCTTATAAAGCAACTCTGGATCCTCATTATGCGTTGCAATCAAAACATCCACATCTGGGTAACGCTCCTTAGCAATCTCAGGCTTTTCAAGCTCAAAGTCCTTTTGCTTATTCCAAATGAGAATGTAGCCTGTAATGGCTGAAACTACCTCACTTCCCCACAATAAAATCCCAAAGATCAGCGCAAACCATGAATCATGCCACGGAATAGTCGCCACCAAACGCCAAGTTAAATAAAAGGCAGTCGTTACAAATGCAACGAAATAGAGTATCCTCTTACTAGTCTTCATTCTCACCTCCACTAAAAATCAAATGTTTTTGCACAAAATAACTGACAATGAAAAGTGTACCGTCAACTAAAATCTTCACCAATGAAATTGGCAGCGTCGTCAAGGCATTTCCTAGAACTGTTACCAATAAACTTGACAAAACAATCTGTACTACCACCAAAGTGAAGTATTTTATCGCACTATTTGATTGACCTTGTTTAAAGACCACCTTATGATTCAGGGTGAAATTAACAACAGATGATATCACACGCGCTAAAATCGAAGCTAACGTCACCGCACTAAAACTCAATCCATTAAACAAAGAAATTAAAATCGTAAAAGCAACAATATCAACCAAGAAGGAAAACAATGCTGAAAAAATGTACTTGAAGAAAACCTTGTAAATTCTAATCGAGTCACGAATCGCATCAAAATGCGACGACTGATTTTCATCCAAATAAATCGTTGCAATGCCAACTTCACAAATCAGAATATTGTCCTCTTTTGCCTCAAGTAACATATTCATCTCAAATTCATACCGTTCACCCTCCACGGTTAAGAGTTTTGGCAACCATGACATAGGAATCACACGAAGTCCCGTTTGCGTATCAGAAACGTGCACACCTGTCATAGCCCCCAAGACGTCTCTTGTCAATAAATTTCCAAATTTACTACGTAAAGGAACAGATTTTTCAAATGTTCTAACACCCAGCACCAAACTATCAGGATGTTGCAAAAATTCAGCCAAACATTTCATCATGTCTTCGTAGGTGTGTTGACCATCAGAATCAATCGTCACAATTCCTTTGGCATTAGGAAAATTGTCCAAAATATATGAAATAGCCGTTTTTAAAGCACGACCTTTTCCTTTATTATCAGCATGTCTTTGCAAATGACAAGCATAGTTACTCTGCGCTATTGCAAATAACGGTGCAAAATCAGCTCCACTACCGTCATCGACTAGAATAATGTCAAACATTTGATTTTCCTTATCCCGAATATTTTTCAAAAGTTCCAACAAACGGTCATCAGGTTCATAGGCAGGAATGACAATAACAACATCTTGAAACATCATCGACGTTCTCCTTTCTGACTTTTATTTTCGTACATTTTCTTATCAGCTATTGCAAATAACGGTGCAAAATCAGCTCCACTACCGTCATCGACTAGAATAATGTCAAACATTTGATTTTCCTTTCTGACTTTTATTTTCGTACATTTTCTTATCAGCTATTGCAAAAAAATCAACGAAGTTTTTATGTGATTGATAAGAGTCCGTATAAGCACCTAAAGATGCTGTAATCCCCATATCTTTGAGAGTCATTTCTGCTTGAACAAGTTTTATTAAAAATTCAGCTTGATTTTCAGAAACTCCAGGGAGTAAAACCGCAAATTCATCTCCACCTAACCTTGCTATTACAGCACTTTCAGGCATTATCTTCGTTAAAATATCACCAAATTCAATTAGAATCTTATCTCCCGTAGCATGTCCAAAGGTATCATTTGCTTCCTTGAATTTATCCAAATCAGATATAATAACCGTAATTTGTTCTTCTTTACGTGTCAGACATTCCTCAAAAGCAAGCTCAATATATCGTCGATTATGAACCCGTGTTAAAACATCTTCGTATGCCATCCTCTGTATTTCAAGTTCATGAAGTCTCTGCTCTGTAACATCAAGAACAAAACAAAAAACACCAATCACTTTTTGGCGATTGTTATAAATGGGAGAATACATATTTTGCCAGTAAAGCGTTTTGTCGCCTGTCTTAATAGTATCCATAAATATAAATGTTTCACCCTTTTTCGCACGATCAACATTTGCTTTTAAACGCGCAGCATCTTCACTATTAAGATAATTCATTGGAAAGTCACCAATTTTGGGAGTGAAATAAAAGATTTCTTCCATGAGCCGAATATCATTCTTATTAACCGCAATAAAACGATAATCTAAGTCTACAGCATAGACGTTAATAAGTTTCGAACTCTGTAAGATAAAGTGGGATAGCATATGCTGTCTTCGATTAAGGTAAGATGCTAGGGTCCAAAGAACTAGTATTCCTATAAAGATTGCTAAAACGATGGGATTATCATGGTCAATCAAAACATCATCATACACTAAGCGCATTAATAACATTAACGCAGCAAAAATACTTAAGTATGTTAACAATCTTTGATGCTTGATTAAAAAATCACTTACTTTTCCTAATACCATTACAGTCTCACCATTCTAAGTAGTTTTAATACCTTCAGCATCCAAACTGTCTGTAACAAAACGTCCTGTAAAACCACCGATGAAGCCCGTAGCAGTATTGTCAATTCCTAAACGTTGTAGAATACGGCTGACATTAATACCCTTACCGCCAGCGAATTTATCATCACTCTCTATTCGGTTAACTTCACCAATCTCTACCTTGTCGATACGAACAATGAAGTCGATTGATGGGTTTAGCGTCACAGTATAAATCATACTTCAATAACCCTCGTTTTCTCTTTTAATTATTTAAGGAGCCCTTCTTCCGAAGCATTTGTGATTATGGTTACTTTCTCAACCTCGGCTACCTTAGCATAGGTTGAGAAAGTTTAGAAGCATCAGCTAGAACATAGGCTTTTTGCGCATTAGCTATCACTGTTCGTTTAATGACCGCCTCTTCCATATCTGGCGTTGTGAAATAATTGGCATCAACTCCATTAGCACCAATGAAAGCACAATCAAAATTCAGTTGTCTGATTTGTTCCAGAGCTGTACTTCCAATAGAGGCATCTGTTGAATGTTTAACCTTACCACCAATAATCCTAGTACTAATACCGAGATCTACCAGCTTAACAGCATGATGGATAGAATTAGTCACAACCGTCACCTGACGATTCATTTCCTCTGGATATGGTGAATATTTGTCATAAGTTCTAAGCCCAGCCTCAACGTGACCAATACTTACTTTATTGTAAAATGCAACCAATCCAGCAGCAAAAGTTGTTGTAGTATCACTATGAACTAAAACCAAATCAGGTTGTTCTTTCTTAACAACTGGATCAAAATTAGCCAAAATTTTAGAAGTAATTTCCTGAAGTGATTGATTTTTTTCCCATGATATCCAAATCATAATCAGGAACTATTTCAAAAGTCTCCAAAACCTGGTCAAGCATTTGACGGTGTTGAGCTGTGACTACTGTAATAGTATTAATGGTTTCTTGATGTTTTTTTCAACTCAAGAATTAACGGCGCCATCTTAATTGCCTCTGGTCTTGTCCCAAAGACAACCATAATATTTAATTTTCCCATAAGATCCCCCCCTATGACCTATACGAAATCAATATAATATTGACAAATAAGACTCTACATTATCACTTTATTATCCCCAATAAAAAGGAAAATGAGTTATCCTTTCTCCAAAAGCATTAAAGGGAATGCCCTCGCTATTGGTCTTGTTTTGCAAATGATGTAAAGTAGATAAAGAAAAAGGTCTCAATAAAAAGACTATCATTACGTATAAAATTCAAGAAGTAAGACAAGAAAACTAAGTCATATCATCCAAGGATATCAATTGTTTTGAGATTTTCTAGTCTTCTCCCCCGAATTTAAAAATACACTATTTAATAAATAAAAAAACTGCAGGAGAAAAAACGCTTTGCTAATAAAAGTGTTTTTTCTCCTGCAGTATTGCTAATTTACATATATTTCATAAAAACTTCTCCCCATTTTAAAGAGCGTCCCCTTTACTTACGCTCTATCCCCATCTTACAAATCAAAACATCGGTATGATAACCCTATCCCAATACCATATCACATAGCACCAAGTACCAACAAGTAATCATTCAACTCTCCCCAAAAGAGTCAAAATATTACAAACAGGTTGGCTTCGAGTTACTACTACCCATGTTCCCTATTCATATAGACGCTATAATTATAGCATGTTATTTTTATTTTTCAACCTTCTTTCAATTTTTTATTATTTTAATGTATGTGATAAGCATTATAATGAGGTCGTTTGAATTAAGCACTCCTACTTAACAAATACTAATCAAATGATATTTATCTATATTTTAATAAATAATAATTAAACACCCTTTGGCTTTTAAATGGATTTGCATAAAAAAATCAGAATTCCTATTAAAATTCTGATTCAGAATGAAGACAAACATCGTTTTTGATGTTTGTCTTTTTTTATATTCACACTTAATTCTCCCATAATCCAATAATATTGAGGTATTTGGATAAAATAACAGGTCTTCCCTACCATCATTTTTACCAATTTTTTGATATTTAGACATGCCAAAGTAAGCCCAACCTTATCTTCCATTTTGGACTTTCCTTTTTCTCTGGTATAACGCAAGTTATGATATTCTTTAGCTGTTCCGAATAAACGTTCTATCGTTTCTTTCCGGTGTTGGTACCGTTCCTTCATCCCACTTTGATGACGGATATCTTCACAGATTTCTAAGGCATCTTTCCAAATATGACGCACAACAACTTTTTGGTGCTGGCGACTTTCAGTACAAATCGCTAACAAGGGACAGGTCTTACAAATTTCGGGATTACTTTTATATTCTCTATAACCTTCACGTGTCGTTGTACGGTAAGTTAATACCTGGTTCTCTGGACAAAGATAGCAGTCAAAATGCTCGTCATAGACAAAGTCTTTAGGACGTAGAAAGCCTCTCTTACTCTTGGCCTAGTGTAAGGGAATACTGGCGTAATCTCTTTTTCTAAAAGAAACTTGGCAATACTAGGTGTTTTGTAGCCTGAATCCGCAATAATGAATTCAGGGGAGAAGGGTTCTAACTTGGCGAAAAGAACAGGAAAGGCCTGACTATCATGGATGTTACCTGCTTCAACTGTATAAGCCAAGGCCCAACCATGTTTATCACAAGCTACCTGAGCATTATAAGCGAAGACTTCCTTGTGTTCTCCCTTGTGAAACCAACCACTATCTGGATCAGTCGTTGATTGTTTCTTAGATTTAGCTTCGCCTTTTTTGGCGGGCTTTAAGAACTTTTTTGCATGCTTCTTCCTGTCTAAATTAATCTCAACATCCAGTTGTTCACTCATGAATTTAGCTTTTTGATCAACAACAACATTTTTGTACTTATGATTATTAGCAGCTGCCTTGATATGTGTCCCATCGATGAAGATTTCTGAGGGATCAATGAGCCCCGCCTCCAAAACGTGATGAAGCACATGACTAAAAATGTGTGCTAACAATTCTTTATTTTGAAAGCGTCAGCTATAGTTCTTACCGTAAGTTGTAAAATGTGGTACCTTATCATCCAGAGATAAGCCAAGAAACCAACGATAAGCCGTATTCACCTCGATATCCTTGATGGTTTGGTGCATAGAACGAATGCCATAAAAACATTGAATCAAAGGAATCTTAACTAACAAAACAGGGGCTAGACTAGGGCGACCATTATCTGAAGAATAACTATCCTCAACAACATCATAAATAAAAGAAAAATCAATCGTTTCTTCAACTTTTCTTAGAAAATGGTCTTTAGGCACAAGTTCATCAAGTGTATAGAAACCTATTTGACGACGATTATATTCAGGATTATCTTTGTGAAACATAGGAGTACCTCATCAAATACCTTTTCTTTTATTATACTCCTTCGAAGCAAGAAAAGTCCCCAGAAGTATAACTTCTGAGGACTTTGTCTTCAATCAGATCTATTTATTTTTTATGAATAAGTTGTACAACCTTGCTAAAGGTTGATATAAAGCTATTTATAAATAACTTGGACACAAACCGTGTCCAATCAGATTTTACGATAAAAAGGTAGAGAAAAAGGTAGAGTTTGAATTGAAATACAGTGCAATAAACTGCAATTGACAAAAAGAAAAAACGCTTGAAATCAGCGTTTTTCTTTTGTATTGATTCGTATTGAATCCTTATTTTACCTCAGTAAAGATTACGTGTTTACGCAATTTTGGTGAGTATTTTTTCAATTGAAGACGGTCTGGAGTGTTACGTTTGTTTTTTGAAGTAAGGTACAAGCGTTCACCAGATTCTTTGTGTTCAAGTGTAATATTTACGCGCATGGTATCTCCCTTCTATTATTTAGCTGCGTTAGCTTTAGCGATTTTACGTCCTTTGTAGTATCCTTTAAGTGATACACGGTGTGAACGTGAGTAATCTCCAGTTGTTTCGTCAAATTGTACTGATGGAGCAGTCAATTTGTAGTGTGTACGACGTTTGTTTTTCTTCGCTTTTGAAGTGTGACGTGCAGGTACTGCCATTTCTTTATTTCCTCCGAATTAATATTTATGTTCTTGATTTTAAATCAACTATAACAGAATAACATATCTTTTTTGTAAAGTAAAGTTACTTGACAAAAAACTTCTCAAGAAAACATATAGTTAAAAACTATACAATTTGATAGTAAATACATATTTCACAGCTATAACAGCAAGTGCTAGAATAGGCTTATTATTACATTAAATGAAAGAATAAAAAGGAGTAAATAACTATGAGTAAAGTTCATTATCATTTTGATCATGTTGGTTCTTACCTTCGTCCACAAGCTTTAAAAGAAGCACGTGAAAAATTTGCCAATGGTGAGATTTCGCAAGAGGAATTGTTGAAAGTACAAGATGAATTGGTTAAGGAATTGGTTCATCATGAGGTAGAAAATGGCCTTCAAGTCGTTTCTGATGGTGAATTTGGTCGTTCTTGGTGGCACCTTGACTTCCTATGGAACCTAACTGGTTTTGAAGCTTACCAACAAGAGGATTCATATAAATTCCATGGAGCTAAGACACGTACAACTAACGTTCGTATCAATGGTAAAATTGCTGAAAATCCTAATCATCCTTTCTATCGTGACTTTGAATATCTTAAATCAGTGACTCCTGAAGGAATTACTCCAAAAGTAACTATTCCAAGTCCATCACTCATCATTAACCGTGACCACCGTAGTGATCTTTATGCTGATTACTATGATTCATGGACAGATTTCCTTGATGATTTGGCTAAAGCTTACCATGATACCATCCAACATTTCTACGATTTGGGTGCACGTTATGTACAATTGGATGATACGACTTGGGGTTATTTGATTCAACAGTTTGAGAATGAAAAAAATAATCCTGAGAAAACAGCTGAGTTGGCAAAAATTGCTGAGGATGATGTATATACTATCAATAAAGCTTTGGAAGGTCTTCCAGAAGATTTGACTTTGGCTACTCACATTTGTCGTGGGAACTTTAAGTCAACTTATCTTTTTGAAGGTGGCTATGATTCAGTCGCTAAATATCTTGGTCAATTGAACTATGATATCTTCTTCTTGGAATACGATGATGCGCGTTCAGGTAGCTTCGCACCACTTCCAACGATTTGGAATAACCGTGATCATGTTGAATTGGTACTTGGTGTGATTACTTCTAAGGATCCAGCTTTGGAAGATGTAGATGCTGTTATTGCTCGTATCCATGAAGCGGCTGAACTTGTACCACTTAAGAACCTTGGTATCTCAACTCAATGTGGTTTTGCCTCAACTGAAGAAGGTAATATCTTGACTGAGCAAGATGAGTGGAATAAATTGAAATTGATTAAAACAATTACTGATAAAGTTTGGTCATAATAGAAAAAATGCAGAGGACGGGCTCAGCCTGTTCTCTCTTTTTATGAATATAGAAAGGAAGTGTCATGAATTATAAAGAGACAGGTCAGAAGATTTTAGAAGCTGTAGGAGGAAAGGAGAACGTTCAGAATCTAACACACTGTGCTACACGTTTACGTTTTACCTTAGCAGATGATTCTAAAGCTGATGATGAGGCTGTTAAAGCTATCGATGGTGTGGTGAGTTTGGCTAAGAGTGGTGGCCAGTATCAAGTTGTTGTTGGGAGTGATGTACCAAATGTATACCGCGCTTTAGAAGGTTTATTGGATCTGGATGAAGTATCTAAGGAATCATCGGAAAAACAAGATAGAACTCCTCTTCAAAGCTTTTTAGCTCTTATTTCTGGGATTTTCACCCCAATCTTACCAGTAATTACAGCAGCAGGGATGATCAAGGCCGTTTTGTCCCTTTTGGTTGTCTTTAAGGTAGTAGCTGTAGATGATGTTAACTATCAAGTTCTTAATTTTATTGGCGATGCTGGATTTTATTTCTTACCTGTATTTTTAGGTGCCTCAGCAGCTCGACAGTTTAAGACGAATGCTCAATTGGGGATGTTGATTGGTGCTATTTTATTACACCCAACTTTTACTCAGATTGTGACAACTGCCAAGGAATCAGGTCATGGCGTCTCTTTCTTTAGTATTCCTCTTACATTAACTTCTTACTCATCAACGGTTATCCCTGTTATTTTGGCAGTTTGGTTTATGAGTTACGTGGAGCGCTTTGCGATTAAAATTTCACCAAAAGCTGTGAAGTTTTTCTTGGTTCCTATGATTACGACCTTAATTACTGCAATCGTAACACTTTAGATTTTAGGTCCAATTGGTGCTGTCATTGGTAACTGGTTGGGTGACTTCTTTAAGTGGTTGGAAAACTTTGGCCCATGGGTTGTTCCGACAATTGTAGGAGCAACCTTCCCGTTAATGGTTACAACAGGAACTCACTATGGCTTAGTATCCATTGGAATCAATAACCGTATGACTATTGGTTATGATACGATTGCACAGCCAGGTGCTTTGGCTTCAAATGTGGCTCAGGGTGGAGCAGCCCTTGCTATTGCTTTAAAAACTAAGGATACCAATAAAAAAGCTCTGGCTTCATCTGCTGGGATTACTGCGATTTGTGGAATTACGGAACCGGCTCTTTATGGGGTAACTTTACAAAATAAAGCAGCCCTTATAGGATCTATTGTTGCCGGGGGAGTAGGTGGCTTCTTCCTTGGTATTTTAGGTGCGAGAAATTTTGCGGGTGGTTCCCCAGGTCTCTTGACGATTGCTGCGTATATTGGTGAAGATACACTTAAATATTTTTACACAGCTATTGCAGGTCTTGTAATTTCTGTTGTGGTATCTTTCATTGTGACCTTCATTCTTTATAAGGAAGATTAATGATTGTGGCAGGCCGAGAGGTCTGTTTCTTTCTGACGTTGAAAAATCCTCCACCATTTCCCAAAAGCTATATAAATTATGATAGAATAGAGTGATTATATCTGTAATAACGGAAAAGGAGGGCAGGTCTATCTGAGGCCTGTATCATCATTATGAAACTTCAAAAACCTAAGGGAACGCAGGATATTTTACCTGCGGATAGTGCCAAATGGCAGTACGTAGAAAATGTTGCACGTGAAACATTTAAGAAATACAATTATGGTGAAATTCGTACACCTATGTTTGAACATTACGAGGTCATTTCACGTTCAGTAGGTGATACAACTGACATCGTTACTAAGGAAATGTATGATTTTCATGATAAGGGAGACCGTCATATTACACTTCGTCCAGAAGGAACAGCACCGGTTGTACGCTCTTATGTAGAAAACAAACTCTTTGCGCCAGAGGTCCAAAAACCTGTTAAAGTTTATTATATTGGATCAATGTTCCGTTATGAACGTCCTCAAGCAGGACGCTTGCGCGAGTTCCACCAACTAGGTGTAGAGTGCTTTGGATCAAAAAATCCTGCAACAGATGTTGAAACCATTGCTATGGCCTACCAACTCTTTAATACGCTTGGCATTAAGGATGTTACCCTTCATTTGAATAGCCTTGGAAATACTGAGAGTCGTCTGGCTTATCGTCAGGCCTTGATTGACTATTTGACACCAATGCGTGAAAGTTTGTCAAAAGATAGTCAACGTCGTTTGGATGAAAATCCTTTGCGAGTACTCGATTCAAAAGAAAAAGAAGATAAGGTTGCCGTTGAAAATGCTCCATCTATCCTTGATTATTTAGATGAAGAAAGTCAAGCGCACTTTGACGAAGTACGTACCATGCTTGATAGTCTTAACATTCCTTACGTGATTGATACTAATATGGTACGTGGTCTTGATTACTACAACCACACGATTTTTGAATTTATTACCACTATTGATAAGTCTGAATTGACAATTTGTGCAGGCGGTCGTTACGATAGTTTGGTTGAATACTTCGGTGGTCCAGAAACAGCTGGTTTTGGTTTTGGACTTGGTTTAGAACGCTTGCTTTTGGTTCTTGATAAACAAGGTATTGAGCTTCCGGTGGAAGAAAATCTGGATGTTTACATTGCAGTACTTGGTTCAGGTGCCAATGGCAAAGCTCTTGAGTTAGTTCAAGCTATCCGCTATCAAGGATTTAAGGCTGAACGTGATTATCTTGGACGTAAGATTAAGGCACAATTTAAGTCAGCAGATACCTTCAAGGCCAAGACGGTTATCACATTAGGTGAGAGTGAAGTGGAGTCAGGTCAGGTTAATGTCAAAAATAATGCTACTCGTGAGGAAGTTACTGTAAGTTTCGAAGAGCTAACTAAAAACTTTGCTGCAGTCCTCGAACAGTTAGAAAAGTAGGGGGCGTATGGTTAGTATAGTTGATATGCTCAAACGGAGTGAAAAGTTCAGTTTGGCTTTTGATCGCAGTATGCCCATTCGTTTCCAACAACAGTTTTGGCAGTTGATTGCCTTTCTTGATAAACATGATATTACTTGGTTTAATGATGAGCCTGCAAGTGATCATGCGATGTGTCAGCAATTACTTGGTCAAGTTTGGCGTCAGGATTGTCAAGATGTGGTCTTGAGTTTTGAAACCCAGGAACGTTATTTGGGATGGCAGGTAGACGAGGAAACTGATGAACTTAGTGTTATCATTGAAGATGTTTACGGATTCCGTTGGAATAGTTTACTTGACTTAGAAACAGCCGATTATCGTTTTGAAGATTTTGAAGAGTTTGCTGAGGATTACGTGGATACTAGTGATTTGTTGAAACAATTTGGCAAATAGTTTTATAAAAAAGAAAGTCTATTAAAATTCTAACCTGAAATGGGTGGGGTTTTGATGGGCTTTTTGCTATAATAGTTAAGACTAAAAAATTAACGAAAGAAGTGTATTTATGGAACGTTCTATGTATGCCGGACGTGTTCGTAGTGAACACATCGGAACTACTATTACTTTGAAAGGTTGGGTATCTCGCCGTCGTAACCTCGGAGGTTTGATTTTCATCGATCTTCGTGACCGTGAAGGTTTGATGCAGTTGGTTGTTAACCCTGAAAATGCGGATGCTAATGTTGTTGAAACAGCTGAAAGCTTGCGTAGCGAATTTGTTATTGAAGTAACAGGAACTGTTGAAGCGCGTGAACAAGCTAATGATAACTTGCCTACAGGTGCTGTCGAACTTAAAGTTGAAGACCTTAAAGTCCTTAATACTGCCAAAACAACACCATTTGAAATCAAAGATGGTGTTGAGGCTAGTGATGATACACGTATGCGTTACCGCTATTTGGATCTTCGTCGTCCAGAGATGTTGGAAAACTTTAAGCTCCGTGCAAAAGTAACTCACGCCATCCGTAATTATCTTGATGACTTGGAATTTATCGATGTTGAAACACCAATGTTGACAAAATCTACACCAGAAGGTGCTCGTGATTACTTGGTTCCAAGCCGTGTTAGCCAAGGTCACTTTTATGCTCTTCCGCAAAGTCCTCAAATCACTAAACAATTATTGATGAATGCTGGTTTTGACCGTTATTATCAAATTGTTAAGTGTTTCCGTGATGAAGATTTGCGTGGAGACCGTCAACCTGAGTTTACACAAGTTGACTTGGAAACGTCATTCCTTAATGAGCAAGAAATCCAAGATATTACAGAAGGATTGATTGCTAAGGTTATGAAAGAAACTAAAGGAATTGAAGTTACACTACCATTCCCACGCATGTCTTACGATGATGCCATGAATAACTATGGTTCTGACAAGCCAGATACACGCTTTGACATGCTTTTACAAGACTTGACAGAGGTTGTCAAGGGTGTAGACTTCAAAGTGTTTGCTGAAGCGCCAGCTGTTAAGGCAATTGTTGTCAAAGGAAATGCAGACAAATACTCACGTAAAAGTATTGACAAGTTGACAGAGTTTGCCAAACAATTTGGCGCTAAAGGTCTTGCTTGGGTTAAGATGACTGACGGAGCTCTAGCAGGTCCAGTTGCTAAATTCTTGACAAGTATTGAAGATAAGTTGACAGATGCTTTACACCTTGAAGAGAATGATCTAGTTCTTTTTGTAGCAGATACACTTGAAATCGCTAATAACACACTTGGTGCTTTGCGTAATCAAATTGCTAAAGAACTTGACATGATTGACAACACTAAGTTCAACTTCCTTTGGGTTGTCGATTGGCCAATGTTTGAGTGGTCTGAAGAAGAAGGACGCTATATGTCTGCTCACCACCCATTTACTTTGCCAACAGAAGATTCTGCAGCAGAGCTTGAAGGAGATCTTTCCAAGGTACGTGCTGTAGCTTATGATATTGTCTTGAATGGTTATGAGCTTGGTGGAGGAAGTCTACGTATCAATCATAAAGACCTACAGGAACGTATGTTGAAAGCCCTTGGTTTCTCTGAAGAATCAGCCTATGAGCAATTTGGATTCCTTCTTGAAGCTATGGACTATGGTTTCCCACCACATGGTGGTTTGGCTATCGGTCTTGACCGTTTTGTTATGCTTCTTGCAGGTAAAGATAATATCCGTGAAGTGATTGCCTTCCCTAAAAATAATAAGGCATCAGATCCTATGACTCAGGCCCCAAGTCTTGTGGCTGATAAACAGTTGGAAGAACTTGCCCTTCATGTAGATTTAGAAAATGAATAAAGCACCTCTTCATAAACATGTTAAATTTGTAGCGAAAAAGTCTGCGAAGAAAATGGGCGTTTTGCAGGCTGTACGTAGTATTTCCCGTGAAAAATATACTGAAAAAGTCTCAGCTTCTTTACTTTATGGTCTCTTATCGTCAATCGCCGTTAATTTCTTTTTTCAACCTGGACATGTTTACTCCAGTGGAGCAACAGGTTTGGCACAGGTTTTATCGGCATTGAGTGTTAGAACTTTGGGCTTTGAGATACCAGTATCATTGACTTTCTATGCGATTAATATCCCTCTCTTGATTATGGCTTGGTACAAGATTGGCCATAAATTTACAATCTTTACCTTCATTACAGTAACGATGAGCTCCCTTTTTATTCAGGTGATGCCACATGTAACCTTGACAGAGGATCCTTTGATCAATGCTATCTTTGGTGGTTTGGTCATGGGTACGGGGATTGGTTTCGGTTTAAAATCACGTATCTCTAGTGGGGGGACGGATATCGTTAGCCTCACTATTCGTAAGAAAACAGGTCGTGATGTTGGTAATATCTCCTTGATTGTCAATGGAATTATCATGGTTTTTGCGGGCATTCTTTTTGGTTGGAAATATGCTCTTTATTCAATGGTGACTATTTTTGTTTCTAGTCGAGTTACAGATGCGATTTTCACAAAACAAAAGAAAATGCAGGCTATGATTGTCACAAGTAATCCTGACCCAGTTGTAAGGATGATTCAGAAGAAACTCCACCGTGGAGTAACGCTGATTAATGATGCGGAAGGGACTTATAATCACGAAAAGAAAGCAGTATTACTGGCGATTATTACGCGTGAAGAGTATACTGACTTCAAGCATTATATGAGAAAGACAGATCCCAAAGCCTTTGTCTCCATCGCAGAAAATGTACATATTCTAGGTCGTTTTGTTGATTTAGATGACTAACAAAAAAAGGAAGTTGACGAACGTTAGCTTCTTTTTTGTTGGAGAGAATTCTTGACGAAATGCCTGCTTGACTTTACAATATCAGTATGATTAGATTTTTAATTCCAACCGCAAAAGAAATGAAGGCCAGTAAGGAAGTTTCGTCTCAAAAATTATCCGAAAAGAGTGCGGCTATCCTAACTGAAATGGCAAAATTGTCCACAGATGAATTATCCACAGCTTATAAAATAAAGCCTGAGCAGGCTGAGAAAGAAAAGCAGCGCTGGGCTGCGATTTTATCGGGAGAAGCGAAAACCTATCCGGCTATCGAGCTTTTTAATGGACTGATGTATCGTCACATCAAACGTAGTGACTTATCCACATGTGAAAAAGAATTCTTAGACCAACAAGTATTTATCACATCTTCTTTTTATGGAATCATTCCCGCTTTTTACCCGATTCAAGAACATCGTCATGACTTTCATACGAAGATTAAGGTTGATGGTCAGTCCTTAAAAAACTATTGGCGTGCTGAATATGATCAATTTTTAGAGGAGAGTCAAGTTCCGGTTGTTTCTTTGCTTTCAAGTGAATTCGAGGATGTTTTTAGTCCAACTCTTCGTAAGCAGTTATTCACGGTTAGTTTTATGGAAGACCGCAATGGGGTTCTTAAGACTCACTCTACGATTTCCAAAAAGGCAAGAGGGGCTTTTTTGACAGCTGTTATGGAGGAGAATTGTCAAACGATTAATGATTTACGAAAATTGTCTTTTGATGAGTTTAATTATCGTGAGGATTTATCCTCTAATAATGAGCTAGTTTTTGTTAAAATTGCATAAAAAGTCTGAGTTATAAGCTCAGACTTTTTTATAGCATATCTTTACGATCGACTTGTTCATAGTTCGTTTGACCGTCATTTAGCTTGTCCCAAATAACGACTTCTCCTTGATTAAGAGATTTTTTGACATCAATAATACGTTGATTAGATGATCCTCGAAACTGGAGCATAAGGTTCTTTTTAGTGATGTCAAAGCGGCCGTCAACGAGAATGTCAACGAGTTGAAGAAGTTCTAGTTTATCAGGAGTTTCAAGCATCAACTCCTCCCAAGTATAACCAGTCCAAGACCAGATATCTTTTTCCGGGAGTTCCTCACGAATGCGTTTGACTAGGGGAATGAGAATTCCTGTGTTTAGGAAGGGTTCACCACCAAGTAGCGTGAGACCTTGTACGTAAGGTTGAGCTAGATCCCTCATGATTTGTTCTTCAAGTTCTTTAGTATAGGGAATTCCTGCCTTAAAGGACCAGGTGGCAGCGTTATAGCATCCCTCGCAATGAAACATGCAACCAGAGACGTAAAGGGAGTTACGCACGCCTTCACCATCAACGAAATTAAAAGCTTTGTAGTCAATAATACGTCCTTGGCTAAGTTCTTCAGACTTCCATTCCTGTGGTTTTGGTGTATTCCATGTCATGATTCTACTCCAAATCTATCCAATAGCGCTCAGTTTCATGGCGAATGTTCTCCAACTGGCCACCGTTGGCTAATATAACAGCTCGACTAGCAGGATTCTTGATACTACAAGTGACCAGAGCACGATGAATATTCTTGTCTTTAGCTACTTGTAAGCCTTGACGGAGTGATTCTTTCGCATAACCCTTTCCTCGTTCGGATGGACGGATAGAGTAGCCAATATGGCCCCCTTTTTCTAGTAAGTAGTCATTTAATCGGAGACGAAGGTTGAGGAAACCAAGAGCATGATCCGCTTCGTCAAAACTAACCAGCTGGATAGCAGGAACCCAGTTTTCAGGAATATTGAGTCCCGCTTCCGCTTGAATATTTTCTTCCAGCCACTCTTCATAAACAAAATTGTCGGGGTTCCAAAATCCACCATCATGAGCAGATTGCTCCCTTTCAAATTCAGCCATCATCTCTAAGATAGCTTCTTTATCTGTTTGACTCGGTCGGCGTAAGATCATATTATTTCTTCTTTCCAGCTTTTTTCAAAAGGGCTTGGACACGTGCTTTTTTATCGTTTTTTACAGTTGCATTTTTTTCGTGGTAACGTTCCACTTGTTGCATACCTTTATAATCTAACTGATATTTTCCCATTATATTCCTTTCTAAAAATGAAATAAGCAAAGCAGTTGGAAGGTATCATCCAGCTGCTTCTAGTTTATTATAATGTATTCTAGGTCTTATTAAAGGTGTTTACCTTCATATTTTATGGTTGAACCGTTCATGTGTTTGACTCGAGCAGAGATTTCTTTGTGGCGTCCTTTAACCATTGGGCGTGCCTGTGGATTTCCTAGATAGCCGCAAGTACGTTTGACAACATCAACTGTTTTAGGATCTGTGTTGCCACAGTTAGGACACATGAATCCACGTTCTGTTGGGGTGAAGTCCCCTTCAAAGTCACACTTGTAGCATTTATCAATTGGAGTATTCGTTCCGAGGTAACCGACACGGTCATAAGCAAAGTCCCAGACAGCTTCGAGTGCCTTTGGATTTTGCTGGAGAACTGGATATTCGCAGTAATGGATGAATCCACCAGTTGCGCCAGCTTCGGGGTAAGCTTTTTCGAATTCTAATTTTTCAAATGGTGTTGGATTTTTACGAACATCGTAGTGGAAAGAGTTGGTGTAATACTCTTTATCTGTGATATCAGTCACGACACCGAACTTTTCAGTATCCAAACGACAGAAACGATCCGTCAAACTCTCTGATGGTGTTGAATAAACAGAGAAATGATAATCATATTCGTCAGACCAACTTTCACAAGCATTTTTCATAGATTTAACGATATCTAACGTGAATGCTTTGGCTTCTGGATTAGTCTCCCAGTCACTACCATAAAAAACGGATGCTACTTCATAAAGCCCAATATAACCAAGTGATACAGTTGCACGACGATGTTTGAAGAGTTGATCTACATTATCGAATTTACCTAGACGTTGGCCAAAGGCCCCGTACTGATAAAGAATAGGTGCATTAGCAGGTGTAGCTTCTTTGACACGTTCAACTCGGTAGACGAGTGCATCTTTGGCAATTCCCATTCTTTCTTCAAAAATTTCCCAAAATTTATCTTGGTCTCCCTTAGATTCTAGGGCAATTCGAGGAAGATTAAGGGTTACAACACCCAGATTCATTCGTCCAGAATTAACTTCAACACCATTTTCATCCTTCCACCCCTGGAGGAAGGAACGACATCCCATAGGAGCCTTAAAGGAACCTGTCAATTCAACGATTTTGTCATATGACAAGACATCTGGATACATACGCTTTGTTGCACATTCAAGAGCTAGTTGCTTAATATCGTAGTTAGGTGAGCTAGGCTCTAAGTTAAGTCCACGTTTTAAGGTAAAAATGAGTTTAGGGAAAATGGCTGTACGGTGCTCGGAGCCAAGTCCTAAAATACGAACTTGTAGGATAGCCTTTTGGATTTCACGCTCAAACCAGTTTGTCCCTAAACCGAAACCGAGGGAGGTAAAGGGAGTTTGTCCATTCGAAGTGAAAAGCGTATTAATCTCGTATTCAAGAGATTGCATAGCATCGTAGATATCTTTACGCGTTTTGGCGCGTGCATAGTCTTCACGTTTTTCTTCAGCTACCCACTCTTTAGCATCAGCTAAGTGTTTTTTGTAGTTAAGTTCTGCGTAAGGAGCTAAAAACTCATCGATACGGTCTGCAGTACAGCCACCATATTGACTAGAGGCAACATTTGCGATGATTTGTGAAATTTGTGCTGTTGCAGTTTGAATGGATTTAGGACTTTCAACTTCAGCGTTACCAATTTTAAAACCATTTGCCAACATGCCTTTGAAGTCAATCAAACAACAGTTGGTCATAGGTGTGTAAGGGCTGTAGTCTAAATCGTGGAAATGGATATCTCCCTTTTGATGAGCATTTGCTACGTGTGGAGGAAGCATCTTAAGTCCTACAGATTTTCCGACAATTCCTGCGGTTAAATCACGTTGCGTATTGTAAAGATCGCTATCTTTATTAGCATTTTCGTGAACAACAGCCTGGTCTTTATTAACAAGTTTACTAATGGTGAAATTGATGTCAGTAGCCTGAGAACGCTCAAAATCACGTTTGGTACGATAGTTGATATATTCTTGAGCGATAGCATATTCGTTAGCTTCGAGTAACTCGTGCTCTACTATGCTTTGGATTTCATATATTTTGATATTTTGAGTGAAGCGGTCATTGATTTCAGCAACAATACGGTTGGCAATTCCCTCCAACTTTGCTTCAATCAAGGGTGTGATAGGTGTAATAGCTTCACTTGCTTTTAGGATAGCCTCATATATTTTACTTGAATCAAAGACAACCATACGACCATCACGTTTGATGACTTTGATATCAGGGTTGATTGTAACCTTTTCTTTTTCTAATGTAATCATCTAAAAATCACCTCGCTACTAATTATAGCACTAGGCAAAAAAAAATCAATATATTGTGGTATATTTTTATCTCAACCACTATATATTGATTTTTTGACCTATTTTAGGACGTAAACAGTGTATCGTTCAACGCCTTTTACAGGGGCTTTTTTATAGTTTTTTGAAAGTGTAGATTTAACATCAGAAGGTAGTTGTGTATCTTGTTGGACAACGATATATTGTGCTGAATCTTGGATAATAGTATCTGAGAGAGCTTTCTGATGACTAGATTTAGCTGTGTTAAGTTCTGGAAGAACAAATTGTGAGGCTGCTTTACGACCGCTTTCCAAATAAATTTTTGCTGATGAATCGTAAACGTAGATAGTTTCATCCTTCTTAGTATTTTTAGCGAGGTAATTTGCAACAGTACTACGTTCAGTATTATTTCCTAAATTAAATAGGAATATAATGATTGGCATCGCGAAAGCAAATGCAAAGACTGCAATAGGTAAGAAGTAATTACGACTAAGGAAGATACCAAAAACTTTAAGTGTGTGAATCTGGTTACCATTACGACGTCGGTGAGAAGTTCGCTCTGCTCTCTTTTTAATAGCATCATCTAAAGAAAGTGCTGTCAAGACTAGACCATAAGGTACGATGTTGAGAATACTGTAAAGCCCAAAGCTTTGAGAGAACAAGCTGTAAACTACTGTAAAGATAAAACTAAGGAGTAGTACCCACTTGATGCTCTTATCTTTAGCATCGCCAAGAAGGTGGTTGCTTGTAGTCAGTGCACCAACAAGTAATCCAGAGCCTATAACAGCAAAACTTTGGTAAGCTAACGTAAGTAGAAAGTCATTTTTTTCTACAGCGAGTTGTGTAAAGTTGTAAACCAAAACTTGGTTAATATAGTCCGATGTAATTTGTAAATTTAGGATAAAGTAAAGACATAGATACAATACTAGAATGTTACCAAAAATAATACAAAGAACTTGATAAAAACCACGAGCAAAGTGTTTGTTGACAAGGTTGTAAACGAAGATTGTCACAAGTGACAATATCCAGAAAATAAGAGTTCGAGCTTCAAAAAGAGCTCCCGCAGTGCCAGCGAAGCCGTAAAGAATAAAGGCTTCATCACGACTGTGACCCGCAAAGTAACGAGTTAAGAAGAAGATGGCACCTAGGACAAAAGGCATAGCAAATTGGATAGGGTAGAGACCACCAAAACCAAGTGTTCCATTAGTGACATAGAAAATAATACTAATTAGAGTGGCAATTTCCTTCTTGTTTGTCATGTGCATGACAGTCTTGTAAAGGTAACTTCCAGAAAGATAGTAGGTAAGGAATTGAATAGGAATCAGCCAAAGAGTTGATCCTAAACGGAAAGCCAGAGAAACTAGTAAGTAATAAAAGAAGCCGCCTGTCGCAAAAAAGTCAGAGTAGGGTAAGCTACCATTGGCAAACATTTTTGCAATGTAAAGGTTTTGAGACTGTATATTATTGGCAAAGTCTGTAAAGCAGGGAACTGATATACTAAAAATACTCAAAATCAAACTGAGAATCAGGATATGGCCTCTATGCTTCCATGGAAGTGAAATCTTAGTTTTTTTCTCTATTTGAGACGAATTTGATTCTTCTGTATGTCCCTGAATTGTCACTTCAATCTTTTCGGATTGATTATCTTGTATATGAGATTGATGGTGGCTTCGATGATAACCTTGGTAGCCACTTGAATCTAAAGTATTGTCTTCGTTGTATGGACTCACAATTAAACTCCTTTGTTGACATTTGGATAGTTATAAATAAAAGGGTCTTATCCCCTAATTGTCTTATTTAAAGTATATCAGATAATACCATTTAGTCAATTTTCCTCTAATTTCTTACATTTAAGAAAAAAATATCTAAAAAAGAGACTGAGATACAATATCCCAATCTCTTTTTAACAAGTCATTTCTTTGCCTATGGCATTGATTATTTTTTAGTTTTCATCGATGAAGCTATTGAAAACTTCTTCAATCATATCCCATTCAGCATCTGAATCTTCAGGGATTGGTTGAAGGTCGCCTTCAGTACCGTCTTCATTTTCAGTGAATGAGTATGCTTGGATTTCAATTTCTCCATTAGCATCTTCTTCAGCACCAGCTGGTACCAAAAGAACATAGTTTTTACCAAATTCTTCGCGTCCATCAATAGTCAACAAGATTTCAAAAAGTGTTTCATTTCCTTGTTCGTCTACTAAAGTGATGACTTCATGATCATGGTTGTGGTCGTGATTGTGTGACATATTGTTCTCCTTTTTGTAGAGAGCACTGAATAGTGAGGAAATCTAGTATATTGCTTGGCAGTTTACTAGATTGTCACTTGACTATTAGGTCTCTATTACACTTTCTTAAAACATTCGATCGAGGTAGTTTTGTAGAATAAGTTGGGCAGCTAATTTATCAATAACTTTTTTACGTTTACCACGGCTGATATCTGCTTGTTCAACCAACATACGCTCGGCTTGAACAGTTGTCAAGCGTTCGTCTTGGTAATCTACAGGAATTCCAAAGATTTCCTTGATTTTGTAACCATAGGCTTTGCTTGCCTCAACACGTGGTCCTTCAGTGTTATTCATATTTTTAGGAAGACCAACAACAAATTTTTCTACCTTATATTCTTTAACGAGCTCGCCTAGTCGGTCGAAACCAAACTCTTCAGCCTCCTCGTCAATTTTAATAATTTCAACGCCTTGGGCTGTAAAACCGAGGGGATCACTAATCGCAACTCCTACTGTTTTTGAGCCAACATCAAGTCCCATTACTCGCATTAGAGGTCAATTCCATTTCCTTTAAGATAATAGCGAACGAGTTCTTCAACGATTTCATCACGTTCGTATTTACGAATCTGGTTACGGGCGTCATTATAACGCGGAACATAAGCAGGGTCACCGCTCAGAACATAACCGACGATTTGGTTGATAGGATTATAACCTTTCTCAGCTAACGAACGGTAGACATTTGTCAAAGTATTACTGATTTCATCTTTGCTACCGTCGTCTAGGTTGAAACGAACAGTTTCATCTGTAAATCCCATACTGACACCTTCTTTCTATAAGAATTATCTGTTAGTTCTTTATTATAACATAAGTATAGCCAAAAGGGAAAGACGATGAACAAAAAAAGAGACGACTGAAGCCATCTCTCTTAATATCCAATAAGATTAAACGCGTTCAACTTTACCAGATTTAAGCGCACGAGCTGAAGCCCAAACTTTTTTAGGTTTACCATCAACAAGGATAGTAACTTTTTGAAGGTTAGGTTTAACGGCACGTTTAGTTTTGTTCATAGCGTGTGAACGGTTGTTTCCAGAAACAGTTTTACGTCCTGTAAAGTAACATACTTTAGCCATTTCGTGTTTTCCTCCTAGGTAGAATTTATTACGGATGTGCTAGCACCACATACCAAAACATTCTATCATAAGAATTTAGGTTTGACAAGAACTATTTATAATTTCTTTTTATAACAAAATAGTATATGCTTATTATAATAAGAAAAAATCAGTTAAAAAAGGAGAGAAGATGCCAGATAATCTTGCTCTACGCATGCGTCCACGTACAATTTCAGAGGTGATTGGTCAGAAGCATTTGGTTGGTGAAGGTAAAATTATTCGCCGTATGGTAGAAGCGAATATGCTGTCGTCAATGATTCTCTACGGGCCACCAGGAATCGGGAAGACCTCAATAGCTAGTGCTATTGCAGGAACAACAAAATTTGCTTTTAGAACCTTTAATGCTACTGTTGATAGCAAGAAACGCCTACAGGAAATTGCGGAAGAGGCTAAATTTTCAGGTGGCTTAGTTCTGCTTCTAGATGAGATTCATCGTTTGGATAAAGCTAAACAAGACTTTTTATTGCCACTCTTAGAGAATGGTAATATTATCATGATTGGGGCTACAACGGAGAATCCGTTTTTTTCTGTCACACCAGCCATCCGTAGTCGTGTACAAATATTTGAGTTGGAACCACTCTCTAACGAGGATATTAAGGAAGCTATACTAGGTGTTCTAGAGGACAAGGAGCGTGGCTTTGACTTTGATGTCCAGTTAGATGAGGATGCTCTAGATTTTATTGCTACGGCTACTAATGGTGATTTACGTTCGGCTTATAATTCCTTAGATTTAGCTGTCATGTCGACGCCAGCTTCAGAAGATGGGCTTCGCCATATTACTTTAGATACAGTGGAAAATAGTTTACAACGTAGCTATATCACCATGGATAAAGACGGTGATGGACACTATGATGTACTTTCTGCTTTGCAAAAATCTATTCGAGGCTCTGATGTTAATGCCAGTCTTCACTATGCAGCACGTTTGGTTGAAGCAGGAGATCTCCCTAGTCTAGCACGACGCTTGACTGTGATTGCGTACGAGGATATTGGTTTAGCTAATCCTGATGCGCAAGTTCACACGGTTACAGCTTTGGAAGCTGCACAGAAAGTAGGTTTCCCAGAGGCGCGTATTTTGATTGCCAATGTAGTTGTTGACTTAGCTTTATCTCCTAAGTCGAATTCGGCTTATATGGCTATGGATGCTGCCTTGGCAGACCTTAGAAAATCAGGGAATTTACCTATTCCTCGTCATTTGAGAGATGGACACTATGCTGGAAGCAAGGAACTGGGCAATGCACAAGATTACAAGTATCCCCATGCTTATCCTGAAAAGTGGGTCAAACAACAATATCTTCCGGATAAATTAAGAGGTGTGAATTATTTCCAACCCAATGAAACCGGGAAATATGAAAGAGCTCTTGGAGCTAATAAAGAACGGATCGATAAGTTATCTAGGTAATACGAGAGGAATCAACGAAAACGATTGCAATAAAATTGATTTTTCCTCTTGCAATAATTTTCAAAAGTGGTATTATAAAAACATAGAAATTGCTGTGGTATACGAATCCACATATAAGTGTTGACCGACTAATTTTTGTATTATCGGGAGACAGAGGTCTATTAACAGTGTGCAGGCTGGCTCACCCAGAAGCAACTGAAGTTAGTAGCGAGTCGCCCACCTGCTTTTTTACGTCGCGGGTTCAATACAAACGGTGGATCATCGGTACCAATACAGCATCCAGCCTCCTTAGCTCAGTTGGTAGAGCAGTGGACTCTTAATCCATGGGTCACAGGTTCGAGCCCTGTAGGGGGCATCTAAATCAACAGGAAAAAGCCTTGATTTATAAGGCTTTTTTGCTTGTCTATAACTGATTTGCCCCATCATTTGCCCCACATTTTTTTATGAGCAATCTTTCCAGACATCTCTAATTTGATTAAATTCTTCAAAAATTTTCTCTTCTAAAGTGTGTCCATATACTTCTACTAACATTGAAATATCTTTATGCCCTAGAATTTTTGCAATAACTCCAAGGTCAAATCCTTTGTGCCAGAGGTAGCTTCCATAGGTATGACGTGCTCCTTTTGTCGTGATAATTGGATAAATATCTAATTCATTTAAAAGAACACTCAAAGCTTTATTGACACTTGCAATATCTGGTACCAAGTGAATATATCCATAATGCTGAAAAATCATTTTATACCTATTCTTGATTCCTAGCTCTTTATTAGCCTTCTCCTGTTCAATTTTTAGGTCTTGTAATATCTTAATACATTCTTCGTCTATCGGTACCATCCGAATAGACGTTTTGTTTTTTGGAGGGACAAATTTATGAGAAAGGGTATTAAACCTCCTATATGTTTTTAGCAGTCCTCTGTCAAAGTCAACTTCATTCCAAGTTAACGCTATTAACTCTCCAAACCTCATGCCTGTTTTTAATAGAAAATAGATGATATAAGGAACAATTGAACGTTGGTAATCAAATTTTTTCTTTACTGCTAAAAGTAAATCCAGATAGTCCCTTTCTGTATGTAAATATTTCTCTTCTGTCATCTGTTGTTCTTTGGATGAAAATAACTCGACATGTTGTGTAAAATCATCAATTAGAACTTTGTCGGCAATTGCCATTTGGATGCTCTGATGAATCCCAGTATTCAATCTACCAAGAAAATTTCTACCAACTGTTTGTCCATACTTATTCATAATTCTTTGGTATTCACTCGCACGAATTTGAGTGACTTTTTTATTTCCAAATAATCTTTCAATTGTGTTTTTACGGAGAAGATATTTTTTCTTTGTCTCTTCCGACCTACTACTCGGTAGAATTTTTAGTTCAAGCCATTCTTGATACAGATCTACAAGAGAAATATCTCTAGAAATTCTTTTTCCTAAACGAAGTTCTTGCAGAATCGGTTCAGCTTCTGACTCTGCAAGTTTTTTTGTTTTAAAACCGCTATTATGAACAACAGTTTTCCCTTCGCTACGAATTTCATAGGTCCATAAATTACTATCTCCTCGCTTTCGATAACGAACACTTGCCATATTACGCCACCTCAGTTCCTAGAATCTCATTTACAACACTTTTTGGAACAACCATCAAACGTTTGCGATTATAAAATGTATAGCCTCGTGAGACAAGTAATTCTCTTGCCTGATGGATGATATCATTTGCAGTGTGAGGGCGATAGCCCATTTCAATTAATTCTTTGTTGCTAATTAAATTATGATCCATAGTTATCCTCCTTATTGATTTTCTAAAGTCAGAAACTCACCTACAAGTAGTTGTAATTCTGTATTTAATTTAGGGAGATTCTGTATTAATACTTCTTTTAATTCTTCCGCAAATTGGTTCGTTTCTTCTCTCAATAGTTTGCGGACTCTTGTTTTTTTCTTTTTGATGCTATCTGATTTTAAATTTGGAAAAGCCAATGACAACAGTTCAGGATTGTTGACAAAGATAATTGTAAATGCTCTTTGCTCCACTCGAATATGATCTAGCTTATAAAATCCGAAATTATCAAGTCGATTCATAATATCTTGGACCATCTCCTCCCCAATCGCTTTGGTTCTGAGTTGGAACTCTAGTCTCCACCAAAACGGATTTACAGCCAAATCTAGCTTCTCTTCACGCTTGTGAGCAATGATTTCTTTATTCTTATCATATAACCTAACTTGTACATTACTACCGCTAGAACCCCAATATTTCGTCTCTAATTCGCCCCCTCGACCATAGAAGACCTTATGGGTAACACCACCTTTAATATGTTGCAAATTAACGATCTCAGGCCTGTTGAGAATGTCAAATGCCAAATCAAAACGAGACAATCGTACCGTCAATGAATTCAATCTGGCAAAGTACATTAATTGCCTCCATACTTTCATTCCATCAAATTCTTTTAAAGTGTTAGGATTGAAATCAATCCGAATCAATTGTTCACCTCCATAAGTGGATAATTGAAAAAATATAATATTGATTGAATCATACTCATTAAAATCTTTAGCTAAAGTAAAGACATCATCTCGCACGTTATCATGTATTTCAAATGAGTCAACTCTTGTACTTATTGCCTGTTTCAGATTTTTGAAAATCCGTCTTAGAGAACCAGTATCAGTATCCCAGATAACCGTTAGTCTATCGATACTGACATCTAACCTCTGTACTAATTCTCCTACATCACATCGTTCTTGAATGCTTCTTAAATCTTGTATAGAAACCAACAAAATTGTCCCCCCTTCTTTTAGATTTTTTAGGCCTCAGAAACACCGTAAAATCAACGTTTGCTCGTTCCGTCGTTCTTTGGACGTTGTCCTAAGTGTCCCTTTTTGCTGGCTGTTAGAATAGCCAGCTTTTGCTTGGCTAGAAATTGTCTGGACGGCAGTCCGCAGGACTTCGCCTGACTTCCCGTCAGGCTCGTCCCTTGTCCTTGTCCACACAATTTCTAGCTCCAAGGCTTCGAATAGTCATAAGTCATAGTCTCGTCTTCAACTTCCTCCTCACTCACTATTCCTAAACATATGAGCTATTTTGTATCATTTATAACTTATTTATAAGTTATAAATATATTTTACAAAAAATATTTGGGGTAGTCAACTAAAAACTTGATTTGTAAGTTTACAGGTGATAAAATAAGTTAAAAATAAAAACAGGAGTTTCCCATGACCTTTATTATTCAAAATTTTGGACCCAATTTGGCACGACTACGCATAGAAAAAGGAGTAAGTCAAACTCAACTAGCTGAAGACTTAGGAATTGGTAAACAGTCCATCTCTGATTATGAAAAACAAAAAAGCTATCCTACCTTTGCAAATTTAGATAAGATAGCAGAATATTTTAATGCAACTCCAACTCAACTTTTTGGAACGAGTAAGGAGATTGAATTAGAAAAGAGTGTTCTTGAATCGAATGAATACTCTGATAAAGTAAGTGAGATCTTAAAGGCTGTCAAATACATCGAACATTTTCTACAAACTGATGGACAGTACTTAGAGGATTTACTTTACCTAACAAGAGGCAACCAGCTATACACAGAAGATGGAGATGAGTTGTATATTGATCCAACTTCTCAGAAAAGAACATTTCATAACCAATATGAACCTGGTTTTATTGTAGCAAGAGATAAATCCCCACTAGAACTCTTAATTGAAAATAAGGACCTATTAGATTAAAAAAAGCGAGGATATGTACTGATCCCAAAAGTTAGATTTTTTCTGTCTAACTTTTGGGGTGCAGTACATTTTCAACTCTCTTATTTATTTTCTTATCTCACATAATTACTTCACATATCCAGGCTCATCAAATTCATTTTTTTCAATAACATATGCCACATTTGCATCCTTATTGATCAAAGAACATATATCTATTAAACTACAAAAGCTCTCTGACCGCAAAATTCCGTTAATTTACAACCTTATTCCTACTTTCTATTTTACTTTTCTGACAGATAAGATTATAATAAGAAGTATTTATTTTCGGAGGTTTTTATGTCATTTCTATCAAAAAATTGGGCAGGACTGTTAGTCTGTCTGATCATTTCTATCATCTCTTGGGTTTTAGGAGGCTTTCTGCCTGTTGTGGGAGCACCTGTTTTCGCCATTTTTATCGGAATGATTCTCTACCCCTTTCTCACTCCCTATAAACAACTGGATGCTGGTTTGACTTATAGCTCCAAAAAATTGCTTCAGTATGCTGTTATCTTACTTGGTTTTGGACTCAATATCTCTCAAGTTTTCGCAGTTGGAAAATCTTCCCTTCCTGTCATCCTTTCGACTATTTCTATCGCTTTAATTATTGCTTTCTTTTTCCAACGATTTTTTAACATGGATACAAAGCTAGCTACCTTGATTGGGGTAGGCTCTTCTATCTGTGGCGGTTCTGCCATTGCAGCGACTGCTCCTGTTATTCACGCCAAGGAAAAAGAAGTAGCCCAAGCCATTTCTGTTATCTTTTTCTTCAATGTCTTGGCAGCTCTTATCTTTCCAACTCTAGGTTCTTGGCTCCATCTCTCCAACGAAGGTTTTGCTCTCTTTGCGGGTACTGCGGTCAACGATACTTCCTCTGTAACAGCCACAGCTAGCGCCTGGGATAGTCTGTATCATACCAATACTCTAGAATCTGCAACCATTGTCAAACTGACTCGTACCTTAGCTATTATCCCTATTACTCTCTTCCTCTCCTATTGGCAAAGCCGTCAACAAGACAACAACCAAGGAGTAAAGCTTAAAAAAATCTTCCCCGTTTTCATTCTCTACTTCATCCTAGCTTCTCTGCTAACTACCGTCCTTACTTCTTTTGGTGTTAGCAATAGCTTCTTTTCACCTCTCAAACAGCTCTCCAAATTCCTCATCATCATGGCTATGAGTGCTATTGGTCTCAAAACTAACCTCGTTGCTATGATCAAATCCAGTGGAAAATCCATTCTTCTTGGAGCCCTTTGCTGGATTGCTATCATCCTGACTAGTCTTGGCATGCAATTACTCATCGGTATTTTCTAAGAAAAAAGGGAGCCTAAAGGCTACCTCAGAACGTAGACAAACGTCATTTTTGGCGTTTGTCTTTTTGTATCTTCAAAGATATTTTGTCTTATCATCTACTATTCCATCCAAAAATCTGATTTAAAGCAAAATAAAAAGGGATATTCCCTATCCATTTCGATAATTTTTTCATTACCCATTCTTCATTATCAATCATCAAACACTCTGCCTGTGAGTTGGTACATGAGGTAAATGTGCTCCAAGGTTTTGACAATTCGCGTCACATGAAGTTATTTAAGCATCTCCTTTTCTCTCATTACCATTTTCTGTTATAATAAATTGTACTTCTAGAATAGAAAGGTCTTAAGATGGCAACTCTTATTAAGCATAAACGTGTAGAATTTTCAGAACTATTTTATGACCTAGTGTTTGTTTTTGCAATTTCAAAAGCAACTGCTTTAATTCACCCTATTCATAACGGTGTTTTGGCTTGGGACTCTTTACTTGATTTCTTCATCTCTGTCATGGTTATCATCAATTCCTGGATGATTCAAACCATTTATACCAATCGCTATGGAACAAACTCGTTATTTAACATGGTAATCATGTTTATCAACATGGGACTTATGCTCTTTATATCCAATATGATTGGATACAATTGGCAACAATGGTACTATCATACCTGTTGGGCTGTTGGCACATTAACCCTTACCTTATTTTTTCAATATTTGGTTCAGTTTTTTAGAGGATCAACCGATAGTGCTGATCGGGAAAGTATCAAAGGTTTTCTATGGTTGACAGGTCTACAAAGCTTAGGAGTCTATCTGGCAGCTCTTTTTCCTATTTACGTTGGAGTCTATATCTTTATTGCTAGTATTCTGCTAACATTTATTGTGCCAATTTTCTTGATTACTAAAGATGAGCATTTCCAAGTAAATCTTCCCCATTTAATCGAGCGCGTCTCCCTTCTTGTCATTATTACGTTTGGAGAGATGGTTATTGGGCTAGTTAACTTCTTTACAGTTGAGAATTTCTCGATATATTCGGTTCTTAATTTCGTTATCATGCTTTCTCTGTTCTTGTTTTATTTTGGTGAATTTGACCATGCTATTGACGAAGGATCCAATCAAAAGGGATTATTTATAATTTATAGTCACTATCCTATTTTCATTGGGCTTATGTTGATGACAGTTTCGATGGGTTTTCTTCTGAATCCTGAGGCTAATCTTCTCGTTGCAATCAGCTTCTTTTATATCGGAATTGGCCTCTTCCAAGCTGCTGTCCTAGCAAATGGGCCCTATAACAAAAACTATCTTCGCTATTCGAAAAGTTACTACTGTGCTCAAGCGACACTCTATCTGGCTGCCTTGATTCTCTCTTTGGTTTTCGCTTCGAATCCTACAATAGTGCTGAGTATTGCAACCATCTTCGCTCTAGCTATAGCCATTCATTTTATTTATTTTTATGTGACACAGAATAAAAAATATTCCAAATCTAACTGGGGGTTCTTTTAATGAGTTTATAACATAAAAAAGCTTTGGGAACCAAGGCTTTATATGATATCAATCACCGACCACGAAAATGTTTAGCTTACAGAACTGCTAGTGAAGCTCTAGAGGATGAGTTCGAGTAAATGTTGCACTTATTCTTGCAATTTATCATTTACTTGATGCACGAACTCGATATTTTTTTCGTTAATTTGTTTTTGCCCCACTTTTGCCCCATTTTTAAATCCTGACATTGAAAATACCTAAAAGTATTTCCCTAAAATCAGCTATATTTCAACATTTTTGTTTATTTTCAATATGAAAAGTTCTTACAAATTCATGTAGGGGGCAGTTTAATATCGAAAAGAGACTTGATTGTAGGTCTCTTTTTTTTTATTTTTCTAAGAAAGAACTCACTTTAAACAGAACTTTACGTGCTTGTTTGTCCAAACGAGAGTTGTTCCAAATGATAATTCCTTCTAAGATATATGCTTTGTGTTATGATATTAGTCAGGAAACAGAATTGAAAAAGGAGACCTGTATTGAAAATTGCAATCATTGGCTATAGCGGCTCTGGAAAGTCTACTTTGGCAAACTTTTTAGGTCAACACTACAATTGTGAGGTTCTTCATTTAGATAAAATTCATTTCACATCAAATTGGCAAGAGCGAACAGTTGATGAAATGACTGACGATATATCAACATTTATGCTACAACGTGATTGGATTATTGAAGGGAATTACTCGGCCTGTCTTTATGAAGAACGCATGAGGGAAGCTGACTGTATTGTCTATTTCAACTTTAACAGAGTTAATTGTCTCTATCGGGCATTTAGGCGCTATTTAACATATAGGGGAAAGACACGTCCTAGCATGGCAGAAGACTGTAATGAAAAATTTGATTTTGCATTTGTGAAATGGATTTTATTAGACGGACGTTCTAAAAAATATGTCGAGCAATATAATGTAGTTATTAAAAATTATTCTGACAAGACAATTATTTTAAAGAATCAAAGGCAGTTAAATCATTATATGAAGCAGGTTAAATAGCTAGTAGAATTATTTAGTCATAAAATAGCTGGTAGTTTTACATAAAATACACAGTAAGCAACCAGTCGCAAACCGAGACATAACTGTCAGAATATTTCGTAAGAAGCGCTTTCAACGTTGAACAAATAGCCTTTTTTCTGCTATAATAAACTGTAACGCGAAACTTGTGGGTGAAATTCCCACCGTGAAGTTTTTCAAGAAAGGTGGGGACAGCCTCGTAAAGGTGGAGCTGTCCGTTATCAAAATAATATGACATCAGTAGTTGTTGTGGGTACCCAGTGGGGTGATGAAGGTAAAGGGAAAATTACAGATTTCCTAAGTCAAGATGCCGAAGTGATCGCACGTTATCAAGGTGGAGACAATGCAGGTCACACGATTGTTATCGATGGTAAGAAATTTAAATTGCACTTGATTCCATCAGGTATTTTCTTCCCAGAGAAAATCTCTGTTATCGGGAACGGTGTAGTGGTCAATCCTAAATCACTTGTCAAAGAGTTGGAATATCTTCATGCCGAAGGTGTGTCAACAGAGAGCCTTCGTATTTCTGACCGTGCGCACGTTATCTTGCCGTACCATATTAAACTTGATCAACTGCAAGAAGCTGCTAAAGGTGATAATAAGATTGGTACAACTAACAAAGGTATTGGTCCTGCCTATATGGATAAGGCTGCGCGTGTAGGTATCCGTATTGCAGACCTTTTGGACAAAGAAATCTTTGCTGATCGTTTGAAAACAAACTTAGCTGAGAAAAACCGTCTTTTCAGTAAGATGTATGAATCTGAAGAATTATCATTCGAAGAGATTTTTGAAGAGTACTATGCTTATGGACAACAAATTAAGCAATATGTCACAGATACATCTGTAATCTTGAACGACGCTCTTGATGCAGGCAAACGTGTCCTCTTTGAAGGAGCTCAAGGGGTTATGCTTGATATTGACCAAGGTACTTACCCATTTGTAACGTCATCAAACCCAGTTGCGGGTGGTGTTACAATCGGTTCAGGTGTTGGTCCATCTAAAATCAACAAGGTCGTTGGTGTATGTAAGGCCTATACGAGTCGTGTTGGTGATGGTCCTTTCCCAACTGAGTTATTTGATGAAGTGGGTGAACGCATCCGTGAAGTTGGTCATGAATATGGAACAACAACTGGACGTCCACGTCGTGTAGGATGGTTTGACTCAGTGGTGATGCGCCATAGCCGTCGTGTATCAGGTATCACAAACCTCAGCTTGAACTGTATCGATGTTCTCTCAGGTCTTGACACTGTAAAAATTTGTGTAGCTTATGATCTTGATGGTGAGCGTATTGATTACTACCCAGCTAGTCTTGAGCAATTGAAACGCTGTAAACCAATCTATGAAGAATTGCCAGGTTGGGAAGAAGACATCACAGGTTGCCGTAGTTTAGATGAGCTTCCTGAAAATGCTCGTAATTATGTTCGTCGTGTTGGTGAATTGGTAGGTGTACGTATCTCTACTTTCTCTGTAGGACCAGGACGTGAACAAACAAACATTCTTGAAAGTGTTTGGTCAAATATCTAAAGCCAACAAAAGGAGAATCTAGGAAACTAGGTTCTCTTTTCTCACGCCTTAAACTTATGGATTAATATGAATGTTGCAACTATTAAAAAAGGTTACTAATTTTTCGATATGATTAGGAGAGAAACCTTTCTATTTGATTAGTTTTTCGGTATAATATGGATTGATTAAATGAAAATTAATGAGAACCTACTTTCATGATTTAAAAGTGTGTTCGTAATTTTGACAAAGAAAATAAGTGAGCATATCTCTTAATAGCTTTGGGCAAGAGGTGAATAATGAAGAAGATTGTATTTGTTTGTCTGGGGAATATTTGTCGTAGCCCAATGGCAGAATTTGTGATGAAAGAGCTGGACCAAGGAGAGTCTTTGCATATCGAAAGTCGCGCGACATCTTCATGGGAGCATGGAAATCCAGTTCATCAAGGTACCCAAAAGATTTTAAGGAAATATGCTATTTCTTTTGACTCTTCCAAGGGCTCACAGCAGATTAGTCAGGCTGATTTTGAGTTCTTTGATCTAGTTGTGGGAATGGATGAGTCAAATGTTGAGGATCTTCTACAGATATCTGCAGGGCATTATGACGATAAAATCAAGCTTTTCAGACCTGGTGGAGTGCCGGACCCATGGTACACAGGTGACTTTGAAGAAACATATAAATTGGTAACTGCAGGTTGTCGAGACTGGTTACAGTGGATTAAGGATAGACAATGAATTTTAAACAACTAAAGGATTTTGATTTTAAAAATATTGATATTGACCGAAATCAATTTGAGCGTATCACAGTAGGGGTTATTATTTTATGTGCCCTGTCCTTGTTTTTGGTGACTATAAAAACGCAACATTCTATCAAGATTGATGGGACTAAGATTACCTATAAAGGTCAGATGCAGAACCACCGTTTGAATGGTCAAGGAACTTTGACCTATGACAATGGTGATACCTACACAGGAGAATTTAAGAATGGTTCCTTTAATGGTCAAGGAACCTTCAAATCTCATGAGGGTTGGATTTATCAAGGTGAGTTCAAGTCTGGCCAAGCCGATGGCCAAGGAAAATTGACTACTGAAAATAAGGTTACCTACAAAGGGAAATTTAAACAGGGGATTTTTAAAGGATGAGAATTAACTGGTTTTCTTATATTCGTGTGACAGGACTATTTTTGGTTCTGATCTATCATTTCTTCCCAAGTGTTCTTCCTGGGGGCTTCATCGGTGTTGATGTCTTCTTTACCTTCTCAGGGTATTTGATTACAGCGCTTTTGATCGATGAGGTATCTCGGACGCATCGCATTGATTACCTTGGTTTTATGCGACGACGCTTCTACCGGATAGTACCGCCACTTGTGTTGATGGTGCTTATCTGTACCCCTTTGGCACTCTTGGTTCGAAATGATTTTATTGCAGGTATTGGACGTCAAATTACCTCTGTTATCGGTTTTGTAACTAACTATTATGAGATTCTGACTGGAGGAAATTACGAGAACCAGTTTAACCAGCATATTTACCTCCATACATGGAGTCTGGCTATTGAGGTTCACTATTATATTCTTTGGGGTGCCTTGCTTTGGTTCCTAGCTAAGCGTGTCAAACACCAAAATCAATTTAGAGGCCTAGTCTTTATGGTATCTCTTGCCTGCTTTATGGTGAGCTTCCTATCAATGTTTATTAGTGCTTTCTTTGTTGATAGTTTTTCTCGCTTATATTTCTCATCAATTACGCATGCCTATCCATTCTTCCTAGGTTCTCTCTTTGCGACACTTTCAGGTGTGTATGAAACGACCGCTAGGTTCAAGAAAAATATACGTCTTTGGACTCTGAAAAAGACAGTCCTTTATATGGCAGGAAGTTTTGCCTTGCTCGTATTGTTGGGCTTAGTCCTTCATTTTGAGGAACGCATCACCTACCTATTTGGTTTTGTTTTGGCTAGTTTGTTCACGGCTGTTATGATTTACTCTGCCCGTGTCCTCCATGAGAAATTGCCTGGAAAATCAGAGCCTGCTCTTATTAGTTATCTGGCAGAAATCAGCTATAGTGTCTATCTTTTTCACTGGCCACTATATATTATCTTTAGTCAATTGACCAATAATATTATTGCAGTCATTCTGACAACGATTCTGTCAATTGTTTTTGCGACACTTTCCTACTATATAATAGAGCCATTTATTGCAGGAAGAAAGGCCAGTCTCTTTGGAATAGACTTAGACTTGACGCCGTACCGACATATTGTGCTTTATGTATTTAGTGGTCTTACCTTAATTACAGTGCTTATTTCTCTCTTTGCGCCGGCTGTAGGGAACTTTGAGAAAGATTTAGAAGCTAATGGGTTGTCGCAAGCTCAGACTAAAATGAAATTAACTCGTACAAATGCGGAGAACAGTCAGGCTACTTCATTTGGTGTGAATAAGGGAGTGACAGTTTTAGGGGACTCCGTAGCTCTTAGATCAAAAGATCAGCTGGAATCAAGTATTGATAATGTCGCTATAGATGCAGTAGTCAGTCGTAACCTATCAACAATCAACGATTTGCTTAAAGATTACGCGGATAGTAATGCTCTTGCTAAGGATGTTGTCATTGCTGGTGGTGTTAATGAGATTGACGACTATAAAGGCGTTATTAATAAAATCATCAAGAATTTACCTAAGGGTCACCATATTATCTTTGTAACACCATATAATGGAAGTAAATCTGGTAACGAGGCTCAATCTTTGCTTCAGTTACGTAAGTATGAGTTAGAGATGGCGGAGAAATATGACTTTGTGACAGTTGCTGACTGGTATCAAGTGGCTAAAGAAAATATTTCTATCTGGAATGGTACAGATGGGGTTCACTTTGGATCTGATAGCGACTCAATTAACCGTGGCGCTAAACTCTATACTAAGACAATTAAAGAAGCTATAGAGAAAGCTGATAAGGCACCAGTTAAGGGTGGTAAGAAATAATTAAGAGAGAAGACAAGTCTTGTCTTCTTTTTTATGGACAAATTTTGACTGCATTTTTTGTTTTGTGCTAAAATAAGCCTATGGCAAGAATATTAGATAATGATTTACTAGGAGATGAAGAGTATGTTGAGCGTACCCTTCGTCCTCAGTACTTTAAGGAATACATTGGTCAAGATAAGGTTAAAGACCAATTAAAGATTTTTATAGAGGCAGCTAAACTTCGTGATGAAGCCCTAGATCATACTCTTTTGTTTGGTCCTCCAGGTTTGGGGAAAACAACTATGGCTTTTGTGATAGCTAATGAGATGGGCGTCAATTTAAAGCAGACGTCTGGGCCAGCAATTGAAAAGGCTGGTGATTTAGTTGCTATACTCAATGACTTGGAGCCAGGTGATATCTTATTTATTGATGAGATTCACCGGATGCCTATGGCAGTTGAAGAAGTTCTTTATAGTGCTATGGAAGATTACTACATCGATATCATGATTGGTGCAGGCGAAACAAGTCGTAGTGTCCATCTAGAGTTACCACCGTTCACATTAGTAGGTGCAACTACTCGAGCAGGTATGTTGTCAAATCCATTGAGGGCTCGCTTTGGGATTAATGGTCATATGGAATATTATGAGCTACCAGATTTGAAGGAAATTATTGAACGTACTTCAGAAATCTTTGACATGACTATAACACCTGAAGCTGCTCTAGAGCTAGCACGTCGTAGCCGTGGGACCCCTCGTATTGCTAACCGCCTACTTAAGCGCGTGAGAGACTATGCACAAATCATGGGTGATGGCATCATTGATGATAAGATTGCAGACAAGGCGTTGACTATGTTGGATGTGGACCATGAAGGACTAGATTATGTCGACCAAAAAATTCTCCGCACCATGATTGAAATGTATGGTGGGGGACCAGTTGGTCTAGGTACCTTGTCAGTTAATATTGCAGAAGAGCGAGAAACGGTAGAAGATATGTACGAACCCTATCTAATTCAAAAGGGATTTATTATGCGAACACGAACAGGACGTGTTGCAACGGTTAAAGCCTATGAACACATGGGGTACGACTACACTCAAGAAAGTTGATAAAAAATCCATCGAAGATGGATTTTTTTGTTTAGGCAAAAAAGAAAATAAAGAAAAAGAAAAAAAACTTAAAAAATCCCTTGCAATGAGTAGGTTCTTTTGTTATTATATTATGGTGCTGTAAATACAGCGCTTAGCTATGATACAAGAGGTTGCGACACGCCTGGTTGCACTGCCACGCAATCCGTGTTGGTTTTCTTGAGGAGCTAGCCTATTATCTTAAATAGACGAAAGAGGAGAAAAAATGGCAAACAAAAAAATCCGTATCCGTTTGAAAGCTTACGAACACCGTACGCTTGATACAGCGGCTGAAAAAATCGTAGAAACTGCAACTCGCACAGGTGCGACAGTTGCTGGGCCAGTTCCACTTCCAACTGAACGTAGTCTCTACACAATTATTCGTGCGACTCACAAATATAAAGATTCTCGCGAACAATTTGAAATGCGTACACACAAACGTCTTATCGACATCATCAACCCAACTCAAAAAACAGTTGACGCTTTGATGAAACTTGATCTTCCAAGTGGTGTGAACGTAGAAATCAAACTTTAATTTAAAGCTTGATTCATTGAGCATAAAAAACGCTCGTTAAAAACTTTTTTTGAGCATAAAAAACGCTCATAAAAAACTTTTTGAAAAAACAATAAAGTAAAGGAAATATTTTCTCATGACAAAAGGAATCTTAGGGAAAAAAGTGGGAATGACTCAAATCTTCACTGAAGCAGGTGAATTTATCCCTGTTACTGTCATCGAAGCTACTCCAAACGTTGTGCTTCAAGTTAAAACTGTTGAAACAGACGGTTACGAAGCAGTTCAAGTTGGTTTTGACGACAAACGCGAAGTATTGAGCAACAAACCTGCCAAAGGCCACGTAGCGAAAGCTAACACAGCTCCTAAGCGCTTCATTCGTGAATTCAAAAACATTGAAGGCTTGGAAGTTGGGTCAGAAATCACTGTTGACACATTCGAAGCTGGAGATGTTGTTGACGTAACTGGTACTTCAAAAGGTAAAGGTTTCCAAGGTGTTATCAAACGCCATGGTCAATCACGCGGACCTATGGCTCACGGTTCTCGTTACCACCGTCGTCCAGGTTCAATGGGACCTGTTGCGCCTAACCGTGTTTTCAAAAACAAACACTTGGCAGGACGTATGGGTGGCAACCGTGTGACAATTCAAAACCTTGAAGTTGTACAAGTTATCCCAGAGAAAAACGTTATCCTTATCAAAGGTAACGTACCAGGTGCTAAGAAATCTCTTATCACTATCAAATCAGCAGTTAAAGCTGCTAAATAATAAGAAAGGAGAAATCAGTTAAAAATGGCAAACGTAAAACTATTTGACCAAACTGGTAAAGAAGTTAGCACAGTTGAACTTAACGACGCTATCTTCGGTATCGAACCAAACGAATCAGTAGTATTTGATGTCGTAATCAGCCAACGTGCTAGCCTTCGCCAAGGTACTCACGCGGTTAAAAACCGTTCAGCAGTATCAGGTGGTGGACGTAAACCATGGCGTCAAAAAGGAACTGGACGTGCTCGTCAAGGTTCTATCCGCTCACCACAATGGCGTGGTGGTGGTGTTGTCTTCGGACCAACTCCACGTTCTTACGGATACAAACTTCCTCAAAAAGTTCGTCGCCTTGCATTGAAATCTGTTTACTCAGCTAAAGTTGCAGAAGATAAATTTGTAGCGGTTGAAGCTCTTTCATTTGCAGCTCCAAAAACTGCTGAATTCGCAAACGTTCTTTCAGCTCTTAGCATCGATTCTAAAGTACTTGTTATCGTTGAAGAAGGAAACAAATTCGCTGAACTTTCAGCACGTAACCTTGCAAACGTAACTGTTGCAACTCCTGCAACTGCAAGTGTACTTGACATCGTAAACGCAGATAAACTTCTTGTTACTAAAGAAGCTATCTCATCAATCGAGGAGGTTCTTGCATAATGAATTTGTATGACGTAATCAAAAAACCTGTTATCACTGAGAAATCTATGGTTGCTCTTGAAGCAGGAAAATACACTTTCGAAGTTGATACACGTGCACACAAACTCTTGATCAAACAAGCAGTTGAAGCTGCATTTGAAGGTGTTAAAGTTGCTAGCGTGAACACTGTAACTGTTAAACCAAAACAAAAACGTGTTGGACGTTACACTGGTTTCACTTCAAAAACTAAAAAAGCTATCATCACTCTTACAGCTGATTCTAAAGCAATCGAGTTGTTTGCAGCTGAAGCTGAATAATCAAAGGAGAAATTAACGTGGGTATTAAAGTTTATAAACCAACGACAAATGGCCGTCGTAACATGACTTCTTTGGATTTCGCAGAAATCACTACAAGCACTCCTGAAAAATCATTGCTTGTTTCTCTTAAGAACAAAGCTGGTCGTAACAACAACGGTCGTATCACTGTACGTCACCAAGGTGGCGGACACAAACGTCACTACCGTTTGATTGACTTCAAACGTAACAAAGATGGCGTTGAAGCAGTTGTTAAAACAATTGAGTATGATCCAAACCGTACTGCAAACATCGCTCTTGTACACTACACTGACGGGGTTAAAGCTTACATCATCGCACCTAAAGGTCTTGAAGTAGGTCAACGTATCGTTTCAGGTCCAGATGCGGATATCAAAGTTGGTAACGCTCTTCCACTTGCAAACATCCCAGTTGGTACAGTTATCCACAACATTGAGCTTCAACCAGGTAAAGGTGCTGAACTTATCCGTGCTGCTGGTGCATCTGCTCAAGTTTTGGGTCAAGAAGGTAAATACGTACTTGTTCGTCTTCAATCAGGCGAAGTTCGTATGGTTCTTGGTACATGTCGTGCAACTATCGGTACTGTAGGTAACGAACAACAATCACTTATCAACCTTGGTAAAGCCGGCCGTAATCGCTGGAAAGGTGTTCGCCCAACAGTTCGTGGTTCTGTAATGAACCCTAACGATCACCCACACGGTGGTGGTGAAGGTAAAGCACCAGTTGGACGTAAAGCGCCATCTACTCCATGGGGTAAACCTGCGCTTGGTCTTAAAACTCGTAACAAGAAAGCTAAATCTGACAAACTTATTGTTCGTCGTCGTAACGAAAAATAATTTAGTCGCTTAGCACATAACATCCGCCAACTCGGTAGCACTTCTTAGTGCAAGCCGCTGTGGTACATTTAATTTAAAGGAGAAAACTACAAAATGGGACGTAGTCTTAAAAAAGGACCTTTCGTCGATGAGCATTTGATGAAAAAAAGTTGAAGCTCAAGCAAATGACGAAAAGAAAAAAGTAATTAAAACTTGGTCACGTCGTTCAACGATTTTCCCAAGTTTCATCGGATACACTATCGCAGTTTATGATGGACGTAAACACGTTCCTGTTTACATCCAAGAAGACATGGTAGGTCACAAACTTGGTGAATTTGCACCAACTCGTACTTACAAAGGTCACGCAGCTGACGATAAGAAAACACGTCGTTAATAGGAGGAGGACACAATGGCAGAAATTACTTCAGCTAAAGCAATGGCTCGTACAGTGCGTGTTTCACCTCGTAAAACACGTCTTGTTCTTGATCTTATCCGTGGTAAGAACGTTGCTGATGCAATCGCAATCTTGAAATTCACTCCAAACAAAGCAGCTCGCATTGTTGAGAAAACTCTTAACTCTGCTATCGCTAACGCAGAAAACAACTTTGGTTTGGAAAAAGCTAACTTGGTAGTATCTGAAACATTCGCAAACGAAGGACCAACAATGAAACGTTTCCGTCCACGTGCGAAAGGTTCAGCTTCACCAATCAACAAACGCACAACTCACGTAACAGTAGTTGTGTCAGAAAAATAAGGAGGTAAACTCGTGGGTCAAAAAGTACATCCAATTGGTATGCGTGTCGGGATCATCCGTGACTGGGATGCGAAATGGTATGCTGAAAAAGAATACGCAGATTACCTTCACGAAGATTTGGCAATCCGCAAATTCATTCAAAAAGAACTTGCAGACGCTTCAGTTTCAACTATTGAAATCGAACGTGCTGTAAACAAAGTTATTGTTTCACTTCACACTGCTAAACCAGGTATGGTTATCGGTAAAGGTGGATCAAACGTTGACGCTCTTCGCGCTCAACTTAACAAATTGACTGGAAAACAAGTACACATCAACATCGTTGAAATCAAGAAACCTGATTTGGACGCTCACCTTGTTGGTGAAACAATTGCTCGCCAACTTGAGCAACGTGTTGCTTTCCGTCGTGCACAAAAACAAGCTATCCAACGTGCAATGCGTGCTGGAGCTAAAGGAATCAAAACTCAAGTATCAGGTCGTTTGAACGGTGCAGATATCGCCCGTGCAGAAGGATACTCTGAAGGTACAGTTCCACTTCACACACTTCGCGCTGATATCGATTACGCTTGGGAAGAAGCTGACACAACTTACGGTAAACTTGGTGTTAAAGTTTGGATCTACCGTGGAGAAGTTCTTCCAGCTCGTAAAAACACTAAAGGAGGCAAATAACAAATGTTAGTACCTAAACGTGTTAAACACCGTCGTGAATTCCGTGGAAAAATGCGCGGTGAGGCTAAAGGTGGTAAAGAAGTATCATTCGGTGAATACGGTCTTCAAGCTACAACTAGCCACTGGATCACAAACCGTCAAATCGAGGCTGCTCGTATTGCCATGACTCGTTACATGAAACGTGGTGGTAAGGTTTGGATCAAGATCTTCCCACACAAATCATACACTGCTAAAGCTATCGGTGTACGTATGGGTTCTGGTAAAGGGGCACCTGAAGGTTGGGTAGCACCAGTTAAACGTGGTAAAGTAATGTTCGAAATCGCAGGTGTTTCTGAAGAAGTTGCACGTGAAGCGCTTCGTCTTGCTAGCCACAAATTGCCAGTTAAATGTAAATTCGTGAAACGTGAAGCAGAATAAGGAGAAGACATGAAACTTGAAGAAATCAAAAAGTTTGTTGCTGAGCTTCGTGGCTTGTCTCAAGAAGAGCTTGCTAAAAAAGAAAACGAACTTAAGAAAGAACTTTTCGACCTTCGTTTCCAAGCTGCAGCAGGTCAACTTGATCAAACTGCCCGTTTGAACGAAGTGAAAAAACAAATTGCACGTGTTAAAACTGTGCAATCTGAAATCAAATAATAGATTGGGAAAGGAGCAATTCTAATAATGGAACGTAATCAACGTAAAACCCTTGTTGGACGCGTAGTATCTGACAAGATGGATAAAACAATCACAGTTGTAGTTGAAACTAAACGTAACCACCCAGTCTATGGTAAACGTATCAACTATTCTAAAAAATACAAAGCACATGATGAAAACAACGTTGCTAAAGAAGGCGATATCGTTCGTATCATGGAAACTCGCCCACTTTCAGCTACAAAACGCTTCCGTCTTGTAGAAGTTGTGGAAGAAGCTGTTATTATCTAATAAAACTAAAAGGAGACAATTGAAATGATTCAACAAGAAAGTCGCTTAAAAGTTGCTGATAATAGCGGTGCTCGTGAAATCTTGACTATCAAGGTTCTTGGTGGTTCAGGACGTAAATTCGCTAACATCGGCGACGTTATCGTTGCAACTGTTAAACAAGCTACACCAGGTGGAGCTGTTAAAAAAGGTGATGTTGTTAAAGCTGTTATCGTTCGTACAAAAACTGGTGCTCGCCGTCCAGACGGTTCATACATCAAGTTTGATGACAACGCTGCAGTAATCATCCGCGATGACAAAACTCCTCGTGGAACTCGTATCTTTGGCCCTGTTGCACGTGAATTGCGTGAAGGTGGATACATGCGTATCGTATCTTTGGCGCCAGAAGTACTTTAATCTGAATTAACACAAACTTAGTCCCCTGATATATTCAGGGTGCCCATTAGGGCGTAAGAAATAATAGGAGAAATACTCAAATGTTTGTAAAAAAAGGCGATAAAGTTCGCGTTATTGCTGGTAAAGACAAAGGAACTGAAGCAGTAGTTCTTAAAGCTCTTCCAAAAGTAAACAAAGTTGTTGTTGAAGGTGTTGCAATCATCAAAAAACACCAAAAACCATCAGCAGAAAACCCTCAAGGTGCTATCGTGGAAAAAGAAGCACCAATCCACGCTTCAAACGTTCAAGTTCTTGACAAGAACGGTGTAGCTGGACGTGTAGGTTACAAAGTTGTTGACGGCAAAAAAGTTCGTTACAACAAAAAATCAGGCGAAGTGCTTGACTAATCACGAAGGAAAGGAGAAAGTATTAAATGGCTAACCGTCTTAAAGAAAAATACACTAACGAAGTAATTCCAGCTTTGACTGAAAAATTTAACTATTCTTCAGTTATGGCTGTGCCAAAAGTTGATAAAATCGTTATCAACATGGGTGTTGGTGAAGCTGTAAACAACGCTAAAACTCTTGAAAAAGCTGCTGCTGAGTTGGCACTTATTTCAGGTCAAAAACCATTGATTACTAAAGCTAAGAAATCAATCGCTGGCTTCCGTCTTCGTGAAGGTGTAGCGATCGGTGCTAAAGTTACCCTTCGTGGTGAACGCATGTACGAATTCTTGGATAAATTGGTATCAGTATCACTTCCACGTGTTCGTGACTTCCATGGTGTTCCAACTAAATCATTTGATGGACGTGGTAACTACACACTTGGTGTTAAAGAACAACTTATCTTCCCAGAAATCAACTTCGACGATGTTGATAAAGTACGTGGTATGGATATCGTTATCGTAACTACTGCTAACACTGACGAAGAAGGTCGTGAATTGCTTAAAGGCCTTGGAATGCCTTTTGCAAAATAATCTAGGAGGTAAATAAATTGGCTAAAAAATCAATGATTGCTAAGAACAAACGCCCTGCGAAGTTCTCTACGCAAGCTTACACTCGTTGCGAACGTTGTGGACGTCCACACTCAGTTTATCGCAAATTTAAACTTTGCCGTGTTTGCTTCCGTGAATTGGCTTACAAAGGTCAAATTCCAGGTGTTACCAAAGCTTCTTGGTAAAAACATGGTACAATCAATTTAGTTTTACCTAATTTGATTGTATTAAACACAATCTGAGCCTAGCTCAATCATTAACTAGCAAGTGAATTATTCAAACTACTAGTAAGAGGAGAAAATATAAAATGGTTATGACTGACCCAATTGCAGATTTCTTGACACGTATTCGTAACGCTAACCAAGCTAAACACGAAGTACTTGAAGTACCTGCATCAAACATTAAAAAAGGTATCGCTGAAATCCTTAAACGTGAAGGTTTCGTAAAAAACGTTGAAGTTATCGAAGATGACAAACAAGGTATCATCCGCGTATTCTTGAAATACGGACAAAACGGTGAACGTGTTATCACTAACTTGAAACGTATCTCAAAACCAGGTCTTCGTGTTTACTCTAAACGTGAAGATGTTCCTAAAGTTCTTAACGGACTTGGAATCGCGATCATCTCTACTTCAGAAGGTCTTTTGACTGACAAAGAAGCTCGTCAAAAGAACGTTGGTGGAGAAGTTATCGCTTACGTTTGGTAAGAAGCTGATACTAAGCACTTATCTCAAATGATTTGTGCGAGTTTCGTTGATTATATTCGATGAAACTCATCCCCGTGAAAACTAGTCACTTTGTGGCTTGATAATCTAACAGGAGAATTAAATACTATGTCACGTATTGGTAATAAAGTTATTACTTTGCCTGCTGGTGTTGAAGTAACAAACAACGATAACGTTGTTACTGTTAAAGGACCTAAAGGCGAACTCACTCGTGAGTTTAACAAAAACATTGAAATCAAAGTTGAAGGCAACGAAGTTACACTTCACCGTCCAAACGACTCAAAAGAAAACAAAACAATCCACGGTACTTCACGTGCAAACTTGAACAACATGGTTGTTGGTGTTTCTGAAGGTTTCAAAAAAGAACTTGAAATGCGCGGTGTCGGATATCGTGCGCAACTCCAAGGAACAAAACTTGTTCTTTCAGTTGGTAAATCTCACCAAGACGAAGTTGAAGCTCCAGAAGGTATTACTTTTGAAGTACCATCTGCAACTTCAATCGTTGTAAGTGGTATTAACAAAGAAGTTGTTGGTCAAACAGCTGCTTACATCCGTAGCCTTCGTTCACCAGAACCTTACAAAGGTAAAGGTATCCGTTACGTTGGTGAATACGTACGTCGTAAAGAAGGTAAAACTGGTAAATAATAGGATTTTATCCTTTTGGCAATTCTTTTTGGATTGTCTCTTTACCAAAAGCTCTCATGAGCAAGCATTATAATTAAGAGGTGAAAATTGTGATTTCGAAACCAGATAAAAACAAACTCCGCCAAAAACGCCACCGTCGCGTTCGCGGAAAACTCTCTGGAACTGCTGATCGCCCACGTTTGAACATTTTCCGTTCTAATACAGGCATCTACGCTCAAGTTATTGATGACGTAGCGGGTGTAACGCTCGCAAGTGCATCAACTCTTGATAAAGAAGTTTCTAAAGGAACTAAAACAGAACAAGCCGTTGTTGTCGGTAAACTTGTTGCTGAACGCGCAGTAGCTAAAGGTATTTCTGAAGTGGTGTTTGACCGCGGTGGATATCTCTATCACGGACGTGTTAAAGCTTTGGCTGACTCAGCTCGTGAAAACGGATTGAAATTCTAATAGGGAGGACACTTAATAATGGCATTTAAAGATAATGCAGTAGAACTTGAAGAACGCGTAGTTGCTATCAACCGTGTTACTAAAGTTGTAAAAGGTGGACGCAACATGCGTTTTGCTGCTCTTGTTGTTGTTGGTGACCGTAATGGTCGCGTAGGATTTGGTACTGGTAAATCTCAAGAGGTTCCAGAAGCTATCCGTAAAGCAGTTGAAGCAGCTAAGAAAAACCTTATCGAAGTTCCTATGGTTGGTACAACTATTCCTCACGAAGTTCGTTCAGAATTTGGTGGAGCGAAAGTATTGTTGAAACCAGCTGTTGAAGGGGCTGGGGTTGCCGCTGGTGGTGCAGTTCGTGCCGTCATCGAATTGGCTGGTGTTGCTGATGTAACATCTAAATCACTCGGTTCAAACACTCCAATCAACATCGTTCGTGCGACTGTTGAAGGGTTGAAACAACTTAAACGTGCTGAAGAAGTTGCGGCTCTTCGTGGCATCTCAGTATCTGACTTGGCATAAGAAAGGAGATAACAATGGCTCAAATTAAAATTACTTTGACTAAGTCTCCAATCGGACGCAAACCAGAACAACGTAAAACAGTTGTTGCTCTTGGACTTGGTAAATTGAATAGCTCAGTTGTTAAAGAAGACAACGCTGCTATCCGTGGTATGGTCAACGCAGTATCTCACTTGGTAACTGTAGAAGACGTTAAATAAAAATTGATTTAAGTCGTGAGGGTTCCCTTGCGACTTAAACTGAATTTCATGTATAGGCGAGTTTCTAATTAAGCTACCTTACTTGGTTAGAGGCGCTAGCATTTTACAAAAAGAGGAGAAAATAATAATGAAACTTCATGAATTGAAACCTGCTGAAGGTTCTCGTAAAGTCCGTAACCGTGTAGGTCGTGGTACTTCATCTGGTAACGGTAAAACTTCAGGCCGTGGTCAAAAAGGTCAAAAAGCTCGTAGCGGTGGTGGCGTACGTCCAGGATTTGAAGGTGGACAAACTCCATTGTTCCGTCGTCTTCCAAAACGTGGATTCACTAACATCAACGCTAAAGAATACGCACTTGTAAACCTTGATCAATTGAACGTCTTTGAAGATGGTACAGAAGTAACTCCAGCAGTTCTTAAAGAAGCTGGAATCGTTCGTGCTGAAAAATCAGGCGTTAAAGTTCTTGGTAACGGCGAATTGACTAAGAAACTGACTGTTAAAGCAGCTAAATTCTCAAAATCTGCTGAAGCAGCTATCACTGCTAAAGGTGGTTCAATCGAAGTCATCTAATGAGGGGTAACTCATTATGTTCTTTAAACTATTAAAAGACGCATTGAAAGTCAAAAACGTTCGTAATAAGATTTTATTTACAATCTTCATTATTTTCGTTTTTCGTGTAGGGACTCATGTAACAGTTCCTGGTATCAATGCGGAAAGTTTGAAACAATTAAGTGATTTACCTTTCTTGAACATGCTTAACTTGGTGTCTGGTAATGCCATGAATAACTTCTCTATCTTCTCGATGGGGGTTAGTCCTTACATTACAGCATCAATCATTGTCCAACTTTTGCAGATGGATATTTATCCAAAATTTGTAGAGTGGGGCAAACAAGGGGAAGTTGGTCGTCGTAAATTGAACCAAGCGACTCGCTACATCACTCTTGTTTTAGCCTTTGTTCAATCGATTGGTATTACAGCAAGTTTTAATACTCTCTCATCAATTTCATTGGTTAAAACACCAAATGTTTCAACCTACCTATTGATTGGAACAATTCTAACTGCTGGTAGCATAATTGTGACATGGCTTGGTGAACAAATCACAGATAAAGGTTTTGGTAATGGTGTGTCAATGATTATCTTTTCAGGGATCATTGCTTCTATTCCAAAAATGTTCTCAACAATTTACGAGGATTTCTTTGTCAACGTTCGTTCAGGAGAATTGACTCGTTCATATATCATAGTTGCTTTGCTAATTGTGGTAGGTTTGGCGATTGTCTTCTTTACGACATTTGTTCAACAGGCAGAATATCAAATTCCAATTCAATATACTAAATTGGTTCAAGGGGCTCCAACGAGTTCTTACCTTCCATTGAAAGTTAATCCAGCTGGTGTTATTCCCGTTATCTTTGCTAGCTCGATTACAACAATCCCTAGTACTATTCTTCCATTCTTCTCGAAGGTTACATGGTTATCACACTTACAAGGACTACTCTCGTATAATACACCTAGTGGAATGATCACTTACGCGATATTGATTATCTTGTTCTCATTCTTCTACACATTTGTCCAAGTAAATCCTGAAAAAACTGCAGAAAATCTTCAAAAGAATGGGTCTTATATTCCTAGTGTTCGTCCAGGTCGTGAGACTGAAAAGTACATGTCTTCATTGCTTAAGAGATTGGCAACAATCGGGGCTGTATTTCTCGCGTTTATTTCATTGGCTCCAATTGCGGCTCAACAGTTTATGCACCTTACAAGCTCAATCGCGCTTGGTGGTACATCTCTTTTGATCTTGATTTCAACTGGTATCGAAGGTATGAAACAACTCGAAGGTTACCTATTGAAACGTCAGTACGTTGGATTTATGAATCTTGAAGACTAAGTCTTCTCATGAACAATTGAGAGGGAAAGAAAGGTTACTTTCTGTCCCTTCTCTTTTGTTTTTTGATAACTCTACCAATGTTTTTAAACTTTGATAGAGTTATTTGAAAACAAAAATAAGGAGTTCGTAAGATGAATCTTTTAATTATGGGTCTACCAGGTGCTGGTAAAGGGACTCAAGCTGCAAAAATTGTTGAAGAATTTGGTGTAGCTCACATCTCAACTGGTGATATGTTCCGTGCTGCTATGGCTAACCAAACAGAAATGGGAACTTTGGCAAAATCATTCATCGATAAAGGTGAATTGGTACCAGATGAAGTGACAAATGGAATCGTTAAAGAGCGTTTGGCTGAATCTGATATTGCTGAAAAAGGTTTCTTGCTAGATGGTTATCCACGTACTATTGAGCAAGCTCATGCATTGGATGAAACATTGAAAGCACTTGGTATTAAACTTGACGGTGTAATCAATATTGAAGTTAATCCAGAGAGTTTGGTTGAACGTCTTTCAGGTCGTTTCATTTGTCGCTCATGTGGTGCAACATATCATAAAGTATTCAACCCAACTAAGGTTGAAGGAACATGTGATGTTTGTGGCGAACATGAATTCTTCCAACGTGAAGATGACAAACCTGAAACTGTTAAACGTCGTCTTGACGTAAACATTGCTCAAGGTGAGCCAATTATTGCACATTATCGTGAGCTTGGTCTTGTATCAGATATTCAAGGTAACCAAGATATCGATGATGTATTCGCTGATGTTAAAAAAGCGATTGCAGCAATTAAATAATTATATAATCTTACTTGCGTATCAGGCTTAAGCATGTTATAATACTTTAGTCTGACTTATAATTGTTACCTCTGTGCTCAGAGGAAATCAAATCGAAATTTTAGGGGGTACTTTTGCGTGGCAAAAGAAGACGTGATTGAAATTGAAGGTAAAGTTGTAGAAACTATGCCTAATGCTATGTTTACTGTTGAATTGGAAAATGGACACCAAATTTTGGCGACAGTTTCTGGTAAAATCCGTAAAAACTACATTCGTATTTTGGTCGGTGACCGTGTGACTGTTGAAATGAGTCCTTATGATTTGACACGTGGACGCATCACATACCGCTTTAAATAATCGAAATAATTGGAGGGATTAAAACATGAAGGTAAGACCATCGGTTAAACCAATTTGCGAATACTGTAAAGTTATTCGTCGTAACGGTCGTGTTATGGTAATTTGTCCAACAAATCCAAAACACAAACAACGTCAAGGATAATATAGAAAGGAGAAATCATGGCTCGTATTGCTGGAGTTGACATTCCAAACGATAAACGTGTAGTAATTTCACTTACTTACGTATACGGTATCGGACTTGCAACATCTAAGAAAATCTTGGCTGCTGCAGGCGTTTCTGAAGACATCCGCGTTAAAGATTTGACAAACGATCAAGAAGACGCTATCCGTCGCGAAGTGGATGCAATCAAAGTTGAAGGTGACCTTCGTCGTGAAGTTAACCTTAACATCAAACGTTTGATGGAAATCGGTTCATACCGTGGTATCCGTCACCGTCGTGGACTTCCTGTCCGTGGACAAAACACTAAAAACAATGCCCGCACTCGTAAAGGGAAAGCTGTTGCGATTGCAGGTAAGAAAAAATAATTAAAATAAAATAGGAGGTAAAAACATTGGCTAAACCAACACGTAAACGTCGTGTGAAAAAGAATATCGAATCTGGTATTGCTCACATTCACGCTACTTTCAATAACACTATTGTTATGATTACAGATGTGCATGGTAACGCTGTAGCATGGTCATCAGCTGGTGCTCTTGGTTTCAAAGGTTCTCGTAAATCTACACCATTTGCTGCACAAATGGCTTCAGAAGCTGCTGCTAAATCTGCACAAGAACATGGTCTTAAAACAGTTGAAGTAACTGTTAAAGGTCCTGGTTCAGGTCGTGAGTCTGCTATCCGTGCTCTTGCTGCTGCAGGTCTTGAAGTAACAGCAATCCGTGATGTAACACCTGTACCACATAATGGTTGTCGTCCTCCAAAACGTCGTCGTGTGTAATCTTTAATAACAATAGTACACAAGGTTCGTTTCGAGGGAGTATAATAAATGATTGAGTTTGAAAAACCAATAATAACAAAAATTGATGAAAATAAAGATTACGGCAAATTTGTCATCGAACCACTAGAACGTGGTTATGGTACAACTTTGGGTAACTCTCTTCGTCGTGTACTTTTGTCATCACTTCCAGGTGCTGCCGTAACATCAATTAAGATTGATGGAGTACTCCACGAATTTGATACCGTACCAGGCGTCCGTGAAGACGTGATGCAAATCATCCTTAATATTAAAGGACTTGCTGTAAAATCTTACGTCGAAGACGAAAAGACAATTGAACTTGATGTCCAAGGTCCAGCTGAAGTTACTGCTGGAGACATCTTGACTGATAGCGACATTGAAATTGTTAACCCTGATCATTATCTTTTCACTATCGCTGACGGCGCTTCTTTGAAAGCGACTATGACTGTAGCTACAAACCGTGGTTATGTTCCAGCAGATGAAAACAAGAAAGATGATGCACCAGTGGGAACATTGGCTGTAGATTCAATCTACACACCAGTGAAGAAAGTCAATTATCAAGTTGAACCTGCCCGTGTAGGTAGCAATGATGGTTTTGATAAATTGACAATCGAAATCATGACAAACGGAACAATCATCCCTGAAGATGCCCTCGGTCTCTCGGCTCGCGTTTTGATTGAACACTTGAACTTGTTTACTGACCTTACTGACGTTGCTAAAGCCACTGATGTAATGAAAGAAACTGAAAAAGTGAACGATGAAAAGGTGCTTGACCGTACCATCGAAGAACTTGATTTGTCTGTACGCTCATATAACTGTTTGAAACGTGCCGGTATTAATACCGTTCATGATTTGACAGAAAAAACTGAGCCTGAAATGATGAAAGTCCGTAACCTAGGTCGTAAATCTCTTGAAGAAGTCAAAGTTAAGTTGGCTGATCTTGGACTTGGACTCAAAAACGATAAATAATAATATAGGAGGATAACATGGCTTACCGTAAACTTGGACGCACAAGCTCACAACGTAAAGCGGTTCTTCGTGATTTGACTACAGATCTTATCATTAACGAAGCAATCGTTACAACTGAAGCACGTGCTAAAGAAATCCGTAAAACAGTTGAAAAAATGATCACTCTTGGTAAACGTGGTGATTTGCACGCACGTCGTCAAGCAGCTGCATTTGTACGTAACGAAATTGCATCTGAAAGCTATGATGAAGCAACTGATAAATATACATCAACAACTGCTCTTCAAAAACTTTTCTCAGAAATCGCACCTCGTTATGCTGAACGTAACGGTGGATACACTCGTATCCTTAAAACAGAACCACGTCGTGGCGATGCTGCCCCAATGGCAATCATCGAACTTGTTTAATTTTTATCAATTTTGTTGAGTGTTATGATGATGGAATAGCTTAGCTTTTCTTAGTCTAGCTCTGGTCTACCGCTGGGCAAACGCCTAGCGGGAACACTCATCATAAAAATGGGAATAAATAAGCATGTAACGCTTGTTTACGAAAGGTAATACTGTTATTTTTCGTAAGCAGGCGTTTTTTTGGGCTATAAATCGTCTGAATATTTTGATATAATGGAATAAGCTTATTTCAAAAAGGGGGACATTATTTTGACAACAGCCAAGGAACTGCTTAAGCAAAGGTATTATGAGCCAATTAAGGAGCAACCGGAATTATTTGTGGGGATTGAGTTGGAATACCCAGTTGTTAATTTGAGTGGTAATGCTACAGATGTCTCTCTTACAAAACAGTTACTAGTCTATCTCTTAGATAATTTTGATTTTCAAGCTGATAAGTATGATTCTGATAATAATCCCATTCAGCTTATCGATAAAGCTTCTGGAGATATGATTCTTTTTGAAGTCTCCTACAATACGATTGAGTTTGCTTTTGCAAAGGCTGAAAGAATCTCTGAGGTTGAGGAACGTTTGGATACTTACCTCGGTATAATTCAACCTTATCTTCAGAATCATAATCATGAGTTGCAAGGTTGGGGAGTGAATCCAAACTGGGCAAAAAATGACAACAGACCTGTTAAATCTCCTCGTTATGAGATGCTTATGGATTTTCTCGAGTTATCTAAAGCAAAGAACGATCCTTTCTTTCATGATTATCCAGAATATGGTTCTTTCATCTGTGGGAGTCAGGTACAGTTAGATGTTTCAAAAACGTCCTATTTAAGGGTTTTAAATGCTTTTAATCAAATAGAGGGACCCAAAGCAGTATTATTGGCAAACTCTGAATTTTGGGGCTCAGATTGGGATTTAGCGCTTTCTCGTGATGTTTTCTGGGAGAATTCCATGCATGGTGTTTTTGAGGAAAATGCAGGGGTATTTCCCAAGGTGTTTAAGAGCGAAGATCACTATTTTTCTTACTTGTCTGAGACGGCCATTTTTACTGCTAAGCGTGGTGATGAAACCTACTATTTTGAACCAATACGTGCTAAAGACTATCTAAGTACGTCATCTGTCAAAGCACACTCTATTCATGGCGAAGTAGTCACTATTGAGCCAAGTGAGGAAGATTTTAAGACTCACCGTTCTTATCAATTCCAAGATTTAACGACACGAGGGACGATTGAGTTTCGCAGTGTTTGTACCCAACCTTTCTCATCAACCTTTGCACCAGCAGCCTTTCACCTTGGTCTTTTAGTCAATTTGGAAAATCTGGAAAATATTTTGAATGACTCACCTTTTTTTGAAGTATTTGACTATGATTTTCCTAGAATTCGTCGTTTATTTTCGAAAAAGGATATTTCTGCTACAGATCTCAAAATGATTTTACCTTTGACAGAATCGCTATTGTCTTGTGCTGAGGATGGTTTAAAATCGCGTGGTTTTGGAGAAGAAGTGTACTTAGCTCCCCTTAGAGAGAAATTAGATAAACTGAATAAGAGTTTAGCTTAACCTTTGATAAAAGATATAATAGATAACTTTTGCTAAAAAATTTAAAAAAGGCAAAAAAGTATTGACGTCAGCAAACAATAAATGGTATTATATAGTAGTTGTTTCGAAAGAGACAAGAGAAAGTTATAAAAACTTTCAAAAAAAGTATTGACACGAGTTGTCAATCTTGATATAATAACTAATGTTGTTAGCGGAAATGGCGGAATTGGCAGACGCGCAGGACTAAGGATCCTGTGACCGCTTTAGGTCGTGAGGGTTCAAGTCCCTCTTTCCGCAGAGTAACCAGTCAGATGACTGGTTTTTTTGTATTAAAAAATCAAAACGCTTACAAATTGTAGAAAAGCTAGTTTTTTGAGTCTAATTGTGATAGAATAAACTTGTAAACGGGTTCAAACCCAAAAAAATATAGGAGGCCTTTATAATGGCAATCGTTTCAGCAGAAAAATTTGTCCAAGCAGCTCGTGATAATGGTTATGCAGTTGGTGGATTTAACACAAACAACCTTGAGTGGACTCAAGCTATCTTGCGTGCAGCAGAAGCTAAACAAGCTCCAGTACTTATCCAAACTTCTATGGGTGCAGCTAAGTACATGGGTGGTTACAAATTGTGTAAAGCTCTTATCGAAGAATTGGTTGAATCAATGGGTATCACTGTACCAGTTGCTATTCACCTTGACCACGGTCACTACGATGATGCTTTGGAATGTATCCGTGTAGGTTACACTTCAGTTATGTTTGACGGTTCACACCTTCCAATCGAAGAAAACCTTGAAAAAGCAGCTAAAGTTGTTGAATTTGCACACGCTAACGGTGTATCAGTTGAAGCTGAAGTTGGTACAATCGGTGGTGAAGAAGATGGTATCGTTGGTGACGGTGAATTGGCACCAATCGAAGATGCTAAAGCTATGGTTGCAACTGGTGTTGACTTCTTGGCAGCAGGTATCGGTAATATCCACGGTCCTTACCCAGAAAACTGGAGCGGACTTCACCTTGACCACTTGCAAAAATTGACAGAAGCTGTTCCTAACTTCCCAATCGTATTGCACGGTGGATCAGGTATTCCTGACGATCAAATCCAAGCAGCTATCAAACTTGGTGTTGCTAAAGTTAACGTTAACACTGAATGTCAAATCGCATTTGCTAACGCAACACGTAAATTTGTTGCTGAATACGAAGCAAATGAAGCAGAATACGACAAGAAGAAACTCTTCGACCCACGTAAATTCTTGAAACCAGGTTTCGAAGCTATTACAGAAGCTGTTGAAGAACGTATCGACGTATTCGGTTCAGCAAACAAAGCTTAATTAGAGTATATAAGCTTGAAATGAAAGGGTTTGTCCAATATGGACAAGCCTTTTTCTTATGTTTTGCCACAGATTTGCCCTCGATTTCTAAATTTCAGTTCGTTTTGATTATAGATGTGGCGCAAACAAAGCTTAATTAGCTCAAAAAAATAGTTAGTATCTGCCAATTAATCTGTGATTGAGAGTAAACAAATTTTAAAGAGTGGATATGGCTTTGGTTGATAGATTCTATTTCCTAACTTTTTAAGATATGCTATAATATGAATATGTTTGATAATTATATTGTACCTGTATTTTTTGGTGGTGGAGCTCTTGCTCTACTAGGTTTAGTGTTATTTGGTTGGGCCTTGCCTTCATTTTTGAAGGGTAAGTGGTCTTATTTGATTTCTTTGCTAGGTTTAGGTTTGGTTGCTTTTGCCTATTTTGATTCGGCGATTGTTATCACTTATAAAATCTGGCTTGGATTGCTAGGTGTTATCATGGTTGGTTGGGGACTTCCTTTCAACAATCGTAAGGGACGCCGTGCGATGACTATTTTTTGGGCTATCATGGCAATCGTTGTAGGTATTGCTGCTATTGCATTCACTATTGCTTATGGTGTTATTAACCGCCACTAACATGAAACTGTAAAACATGCTATAATAATGGCATGTTTTATTTTATGACCCTATCATTTATTATCATGCCTGCCTTGGGCTGCTTCTTAATAGGCTTAGCTTTTGCTAAACCAGATCGTTGGGACTTTTCTTGGATTTTATCCTTAATAGGTTTGGCGGCCTTTATTTCTTCTTTTTGGCATATAGCACGTGTAGATTTATGGTTTATGCTAAGTTATAGTGTTGGTCCTTTTTTGATGGGATTTGGTTTCTCCTGGGACCTAAGTAAGAAACGCCGTAGGCAGTTATTATTATTAGGGGCATTTTTCCTTGTCTTTTTTGTGATTCTGTACTATCTTATTGTGCGAATCCTGAATACAGCTGTTGTCTAAAGGAGGGCTGTTGTGATGTTGCTAGATTTAGAAGAGAAGACACGTGTGCTTGTAGAAGATATTGTTGAACGTTCAGCTATTGGGAGAGGAGCTATCTTTGTCTTGGGATTGTCTTCCAGTGAGGTTGCTGGTGGGACTATTGGCAAAGCCTCTAGCCGTGAAATTGGCCAACGAATTGTGAAAACTATTCTTGAGGTTTTGGAACCTAAAGGAATTTACTTGGCTGTTCAAGGCTGCGAACATCTGAATCGTGCTTTGGTTGTTGAGCGTGATCTCGCCATGGCTAAAGATTTGGAAATTGTTAATGTTCTTCCAACCTTGCACGCTGGGGGAAGTGGTCAGCTGGCTGCTTTCGACTATATGAAGGATCCTGTTGAGGTGGAGGAAATTGTCGCTCAGGCTGGTATTGATATTGGGGATACCTCTATTGGTATGCATGTGAAGAGGGTCCAAGTTCCTCTTCGCCCTATTATTCCAGAATTAGGTGGTGCCCATGTGACTGCTTTGGCGAGTCGTCCTAAGTTAATTGGTGGCGCTCGTGCAGAGTATTTAGCAGATCCTATCCGTAAAAACTAAAAAGTATCGGACATTCTTGTCCGATACTTTTTCTGTTAGCAGAGCCCTTTCTTTCAATGGTGGCGCTTGGCATAATCAACGAATTTGAATTTTTCAAGTTTGTGGCGACTTTCCGTAAATTGGAACTGTTTTCCATTGTTTAAATAAACTTTTGAACGGACACAGACAACGTGCTGGTCCTTACCTAGGTCGATAAGAATCTTATCCTGATCGGTAGCATTATCGATAGTGATTTCTTTAAAGGCGTGGGAAATGCTAAGGTTGAGCTGATTCTCAATGTAGTCGTAAATAGAGTATTCAGCAATGCTACGGTTTAGTTGCGGAACAAGGCTGGCATCTAGGTAATCAATATCTATAACAGAGGCGCAGCTATCAACGACTCTTTGACGAACAACACGCCAGACCTGTCGGCTATTAGAAAGACCAGTTCTTTCTGAGAGTTTTGAATCAACAATGATTTTATCCAGAGAAATAACATTGGTTTGCGAATTAAGGCTTTGTTGTTCTATTAGTTCTTGGTAACTAGTAAGGTCAGACACAGGAAAGTTGATTTGTTCCTGGTTAATAACCTGAGAGCCAGAGCCATGAATCTTTTTGACCAAGCCTTCTTCAACGAGTAAGGTTAACGCCTTTCGTATAGTGTCTCGACTAACCTGGTAAGATTGAACCAATTCTTGCTCGGTGGGGAGAAAGTCTCCCACTTGATACTTTTGCTCATGGATAGCTTTTTCTAAATCCTTATAAATAATCTGATATTTTTTCATTTTTCTCCTCATTTGTAGGTAAAAAAACATACAACCGATGTTTTTTTACAAAAATATGTTAAAAAAATCCCGGAACACTTGCAGACAAATTTGTAATCGCTTACAATCAGTTTATCAAGTCAAATAGATATTGTCAAAAAAGAAAAGGAGATTCAAATGGGTAAATTTGAACAAGAAGCAAAAGATCTGCTTACTGCAATCGGTGGTAAAGAAAATGTGACTGCTGTTACTCACTGTGCGACGCGCATGCGTTTCGTTCTTGGTGATGATAAGAAGGCAGATGTGAAAACAATCGAAGCCATTCCTGCTGTTAAGGGGACTTTCACCAATGCAGGTCAATTCCAAGTTATCATTGGTAATGATGTACCAATCTTTTATAACGATTTCACTGCTGTATCAGGGATTGAAGGTGTTTCTAAAGAAGCTGCTAAATCAGCTGCCAAGAGCAATCAAAACCCAGTTCAGCGTGTTATGACAACCTTAGCGGAGATCTTTACACCTATTATTCCAGCCCTTATCGTTGGGGGATTAATCCTTGGTTTCCGTAATGTTCTTGAGGGTGTGCATTGGTCAATGCTTGACGGTAAGACAATTACCGAGGTTTCTCAGTTCTGGTCAGGAGTGAATCACTTCTTGTGGTTACCTGGTGAAGCTATTTTCCAATTTTTGCCTGTAGGTATTACTTGGTCTGTTTCTCGTAAAATGGGGACTAGCCAAATTCTTGGAATTGTTTTGGGTATCTGTCTGGTATCACCACAATTGCTTAACGCTTATTCAGTAGCATCGACACCAGCGTCTGAAATTGCTAAGAATTGGGTTTGGGATTTTGGATTCTTTACTGTTAATCGTATAGGTTATCAAGCGCAAGTTATTCCTGCCCTTCTTGCTGGTTTGTCACTTTCTTATCTTGAAATTTTCTGGCGTAAACATGTACCAGAAGTAGTATCAATGATTTTTGTACCGTTCTTGTCATTGATTCCAGCCCTTATTTTGGCTCATACTGTTTTAGGTCCTATTGGTTGGACTATTGGCCAAGCTCTTTCAACAGTGGTTCTTGCTGGTTTGACAGGTCCTGTAAAATGGCTTTTCGGTGCTGTTTTTGGTGCCCTTTATGCGCCGTTCGTTATTACTGGTCTTCACCACATGACCAATGCAATTGATACTCAGTTGATTGCGGATGCTGGTGGAACAGCTCTTTGGCCTATGATTGCTCTATCAAACATTGCTCAAGGTTCAGCTGTTTTTGCTTACTATATTATGCATCGTCATGATGAACGTGAGGCTCAAATTTCACTTCCAGCTACTATTTCAGCTTATCTTGGTGTTACAGAACCAGCCCTCTTTGGGGTTAACGTCAAATATATTTACCCATTTGTTGCGGGTATGATTGGTTCATCTATCGCAGGTCTTCTATCAGTAACCTTTAACGTTACAGCGGCCTCCATTGGTATTGGTGGGTTGCCTGGTATTCTATCAATTCAACCTAAGTATATGATTCCATTTGCAGGAATTATGCTTGTTGCTATCATTGTACCTATGGTCTTGACCTTCTTTTTCCGCAAGGCTGGACTCTTCACAAAAACAGAAGATAGCACAGAGCTTCAAGCGGAATTCGCGGCTCAAGAAGAAGCAGAATTTGCAGTTCATGCAGAACCAACAGCCCTTGTTAAAACAGCCCAACTGGTGAGCCCACTTGCTGGACAAGTGAAACCACTTAGTCAAGCTACAGACCCAGTCTTCTCATCAGGTGTCATGGGACAAGGCGTCGTGATTGAACCAAGTCAAGGTGAATTGGTTTCACCAGTCAATGGGACAGTGACAGTACTCTTCCCAACTAAGCACGCAGTCGGTATCGTTTCTGAAGAAGGCGTGGAGCTATTGATGCACATTGGTATGGATACGGTTAGCCTTGACGGAAAAGGATTTGAGGCTCACGTTGCTCAAGGTGATAAAGTTGTTGTTGGTCAACAATTGATTAGTTTTGATATGGATGTTATTAAAAAGGCTGGTTTGGTCACTGAGACTCCAGTTATCATTACAAATCAAGATGATTTCCAAGCAGATGTTGAAGGGGATCTTCCACGTGATATCAAACGTGGTGATGCTCTCATGATTGCTCATCGAACAAAATAAGCTAAGGGGTGGAGACGTTACGGTTCCACCTCTACATATAAAGGACAAAAGAGGAAAAATCACATGGCATTAGATAAAACAAAGGTTGTATACCAAATTTATCCAAAATCATATAAGGACACTACAGGAAATGGAATCGGTGATTTCAGAGGCATCATTGAAAAAATTCCTTATCTATCAGAGTTAGGCGTGGATATGGTTTGGCTCAATCCTTTCTATCCGAGCCCACAACGTGACAATGGTTACGATATTTCAGACTATACAGCCGTTAACCCTGTCTTTGGAGACATGACTGATTTTGAAGAAATGGTCCGTGTTGGAAAAGAGCACAAGATTGATTTCATGCTAGACATGGTGCTCAACCATTGCTCGACGGAGCATGAGTGGTTCCAAAAAGCTTTGGCTGGAGACCAGTATTATCAAGATTTCTTCTTTATTCAGAACCAACCAACCGATTGGTTGTCTAAATTTGGTGGTTCTGCCTGGGCTCCTTTTGGAGATACAGGGAAATACTATCTTCACCTCTTTGATGAAACACAGGCGGACCTTAATTGGCGCAATCCCAATGTCCGTAAGGAGTTGTTCAAGGTGGTCAACTTCTGGCGTGACAAGGGAGTCAAAGGCTTCCGTTTCGATGTGATCAATTTGATTGGGAAAGATGAAGTCTTAGTGGATTGCCCTGAAAATGAAGGGAAACCAGCTTATACGGATAAACCAATTGTCCATGACTATCTTCGTATGATGAATGAAGCGACCTTTGGTTCTGATGGTAGCTTTATGACAGTTGGAGAGATGTCATCGACAACAATTGACAACTGTGTTCTTTATTCAGCACCGGAGCGTCACGAGTTGTCTATGGCCTTTAACTTCCATCATCTTAAAGTAGATTATGAAGATGGACAAAAATGGACTATTACTCCCTTTGATTTTGAAGAGCTCAAACGTCTCTATCATACCTGGGGTAAGGAAATGAGTGAACGAGGTGGTTGGAGTGCCCTTTTCTGGAATAACCATGACCAACCTCGTGCCTTGAATCGCTTTGTGGATATTAAGAACTTTCGTAATGAAGGAGCGACCATGCTAGCAGCTAGCATTCACCTATCACGTGGAACACCTTATATCTACATGGGCGAAGAAATCGGGATGATTGATCCAGATTATGATTCTATGGCAGATTACGTGGATGTGGAATCCATCAATGCTTACCAAATGCTCTTGGACCAAGGCGAGTCTCCTGAGCAGGCCTTCAAGATCATTCAAGCCAAATCACGTGATAATTCTCGTACGCCAATGCAATGGGATGCTTCTGAGAATGCAGGTTTTTCAACAGGCACTCCATGGTTGAAAGTCGGTAAATCTTATAAAGACATCAACGTTGAAAATGAAATCGATGGACCAATCTTTAAATTCTATAAAGAATTGATTCGCTTGCGCAAAGAAATGCCTATCATTTCAGAAGGAAGCTATCAGCCAGCATTTGAGGATAATCAACAAGTCTACGCCTTTGAACGCTACTTAGACGATCAAAAACTCTTGGTACTCAATAATTTCTACGGAAGTGAAGTTGAAGTGGAGATTCCAGCAGAATACCAAGTAGGGCGCGTGCTCTTGTCAAACTATGATGATGCAGAGCTTGCTGAAAAGGTAAGTCTTAAGCCTTATCAAACCCTAGCAATCTTAGTAAAATAAGCCAAACTTTCCTCAGTAAATGCTTTTGCTGGGGAATTTTGTTATAATGAAAGCACTTTTAATGTTGATGGAGGAAGTGTAATGACACGCTTACAAGATGATTTTTACCATGCGATTAATGGTGAGTGGGAAAAAACAGCAGTGATTCCCGATGATAAACCACGCACAGGAGGTTTCTCAGATTTAGCAGATGAAATTGAAGACCTCATGCTTGAAACAACTGATCAATGGTTGGCAGGAGAGAATGTTCCTGACAATGCCATTCTACAAAACTTTATAAAGTTTCACCGTATGGCTACGGACTTTGACAAACGTGAGGCATTGGGTATCGAGCCTGTTAAACCTTGGATTGAAGAATACAAGAAGCTTTCCTCATTCTCAGAATTTGCTTCGAAAATTGCTGACTATGAGATGTCTGGTAAGCCTAATGAGTTCCCATTCGGTGTATCTCCAGACTTTATGAATGCTCAATTAAATGTCCTCTGGGCAGCAGCGCCAAGTATTATTTTACCTGATACAACCTATTACACTGAGGATAATGAGAAGGGCAAGGAGCTTTTAGGAATTTGGCGTGAAATGGAAGAAGAACTCCTTGAGAAATATGGCTTTACAGCTGAAGAAATCAAAGATATCTTGGACAAGGTTATCGCCCTTGATGCTAAGTTGGCCAAGTATGTCCTTTCGAGTGAAGAATCTTCCGAGTATGTGGAACTCTACCACCCATATGATTGGGAAGACTTTACCAAGCTAGCACCGGAACTCCCACTTGATAACATCTTCACAGAAATCTTGGGACAAGTTCCTGATAAAGTTATCGTTCCTGAAGAGCGCTTCTGGACAGAATTTGCGGCGGAATATTATTCAGAAGATAATTGGGAGCTACTTAAGGCGAGCCTACTTATCGATGCTACGACAATTTGGAATGCCTATTTGACAGATGAACTTCGTGTTCTATTTGGAAAATATGGTCGTGCGCTTTCAGGAACACCACAAGCCTGGGACAAGAAAAAAGGAGCCTACTATTTGGCACAAGGCCCTTACAATCAAGCTCTAGGACTATGGTATGCAGGTGAAAAATTCTCACCAGAAGCAAAAGCAGACGTTGAAGCCAAAGTGGCAACCATGATTGATGTTTATAAATCACGCCTTCAAACAGCGGATTGGTTGGCACCGGAAACACGTGAAAAAGCTATTACGAAACTTAATGTCATTACGCCTCATATCGGTTATCCAGAAAAACTACCTGAGACATATAATAAGAAGATTATTGATGAGAACTTGTCACTTGTTGAGAATGCACAGAAGTTAGTCGAAATTTCAATTGCTCATAGCTGGAGTAAGTGGAACCAACCAGTTGATCGAAGTGAGTGGCATATGCCTGCCCACATGGTTAATGCTTACTATGATCCACAGCAGAACCAAATTGTTTTCCCAGCAGCTATCCTTCAAGCACCTTTCTATGACCTTCACCAATCGTCATCAGCCAACTATGGTGGTATTGGTGCTGTCATTGCTCACGAGATTTCCCATGCCTTTGATACAAACGGAGCTTCCTTTGATGAGAATGGTAGTCTTAAGAATTGGTGGACTGAAGAAGACTATGCAGCCTTTAAGGAACGTACTGACAAGATTGTGGATCAGTTTGAGGGCTTGGACTCTTATGGTGCCAAGGTCAATGGTAAATTGACTGTTTCTGAGAATGTTGCTGACCTCGGTGGTGTAGCCTGTGCCTTAGAGGCCGCTAAACGAGATAAGGATTTTTCAGTTCGTGAGTTCTTTGTTAATTTTGCGACAATCTGGCGTATGAAAGCACGTGAAGAATACATGCAAATGTTAGCTAGCGTGGATGTGCATGCTCCAGCTAAATGGCGCACCAATGTTATCGTGAGCAACTTTGACGAATTCCACAAGGAATTTGACGTCAAAGAAGGCGACGGCATGTGGCGTGCCCCAGAAGAACGTGTGATTATTTGGTAATAATGATGAAATCTGTCCAAAATTGGATGGATTTCTTTATTTTTGTCGTTGTAAGGGTTTACATAACGACTAGAAAACGTTATAATATACTTGTGTTAAAGCTTGTGAAGTTTTTAACAAGTATTCAAAGGAGTTTCATATGACTAAACAAACTAAAGATGTTCAAACAGTAATTGATGAATTGGCAACAAAGGGTGTTGAAGCCCTTGATGCTATGGCTAACTTTACGCAGGAGCAAGTGGACCATATTGTTCACCAAGCTGCGATTGCTGCCCTAGATAAACACATGTATTTGGCTAAATTGGCCGTTGATGAAACAGGGCGTGGTATTTATGAAGATAAAGCCATCAAGAACATGTATGCTTCTGAATACATTTGGAATAGTATTAAATATGACAAAACTGTAGGCGTTATTGCTGAAGATAAAGAACAAGGTTTGGTTTCTATCGCTGAACCGGTCGGTGTTATCTGTGGGGTTACACCAACAACTAACCCAACTTCAACAACGATTTTCAAAGCCCTCATTGCATTGAAGACACGTAACTCTATTGTCTTCGCCTTCCACCCATCAGCTCAAAAATCATCTGCAGAAGCTGCTCGTATTGTTCGTGATGCGGCTATTGAAGCAGGTGCTCCTAAGGATTGTATCCAGTGGATTGAAGAGCCATCTATCGAAGCAACTGGTCTTTTGATGAACCATCCTAAGATTGCTACGGTACTTGCGACTGGTGGACCTGGTATGGTTAAGGCCGCTTATTCAACTGGTAAACCAGCTCTTGGTGTAGGAGCCGGGAACGTACCATCTTATATTGCTGCTGATGCTAAAGTTAAACGTGCTGTCAACGATATCATCGTTTCAAAAACTTTTGACAATGGTATGATTTGTGCTTCTGAACAAGCAGCTATCGTTGATGCAGCTATTTATGATGAAGTTAAGGCTGAATTCGAAGCACATCAATGTGTCATCATTTCTAAAAAAGCTGATATTGCTAAATTGGAAAAAGTCGTTCTTAATGAAGCACGCACAGCTGTAAACGGCGCTATTGTAGGTCACTCAGCTATTGAAATTGCTGAAAAAGCTGGTCTTAAAGTACCTGCAGGTACAAAAATGCTTTTGGCAGAAATTCCAGATGCAACAATGGAACATCCACTTGCCTTGGAAAAATTGTCTCCAGTACTTGCCCTTATCAAATCTGATGGCGTTGAAGATGGATTCAAAAAAGCAGAAGGCATGCTCAATTTGGGAGGTCTTGGACATACAGCTGTTATCCACACTGAAAATGAAGAGCTCCAACTCCAATACGGTATTCGCATGAAAGCTTGCCGTGTCTTGGTGAATAGCCCATCGGCTGAAGGTGGTATTGGTAATATCTACAACAACATGATTCCATCATTGACTCTTGGTTGTGGTTCACACGGTCATAACTCAGTTTCACACAATGTTAGCTCATTTGATCTCTTGAATGTTAAGACATTGTCAAAGCGTCGCAATAACATGCAATGGTTTCGCGTCCCACCAAAAATCTTCTTCGAAAAAGATTCAATAACTTACTTGCGCCACATTGAAGCTGACCGCGTGATGTTGGTTTGTGACCCTGGTATGGTTCAGTTTGGTTACGCTGACTTGGTTAAACGCCAATTGGAACTTAACCGCCACAGACCAGCAGTAGATGTTTTCTCAGATGTTGAGCCAAACCCATCTACTAATACAGTTTATAAAGGATTGGAACGTTTTGTAGACTTCCAACCAGATGTGATTATCGCTCTTGGTGGTGGTTCTGCAATGGATGCTGCTAAGGCTATGTGGATGTTCTTTGAACACCCAGATGTAAGCTTCTTCGGCGCTAAACAAAAATTCTTGGATATCCGTAAACGTACCTACAAGATTCCTTACGCTCAGAAGACACAATTCATCTGTATCCCAACTACTTCAGGGACAGGTTCAGAAGTAACGTCATTTGCGGTTATCACTGATAGTGAAACTCATATCAAGTATCCATTGGCAGATTACGCTTTGACTCCTGATATTGCCATCATTGACCCTGCTTTGGTTATGAGTGTGCCTGCTAGTGTTACAGCAGATACAGGTATGGACGTTTTGACTCACGCTATTGAGTCTTACGTATCAGTAATGGCTAGCGACTATACACGTGGACTTTCACTTCAAGCGATTAAACTTGTTTTTGAAAATCTTGAACATTCTTACCGCTTTGGTGATGAAGAATCACGTGAAAAGATGCATAATGCGTCTACAATGGCTGGTATGGCCTTTGCCAATGCCTTCCTTGGTATCAACCACTCACTAGCTCACAAGATTGGTCCTATGTTTGACATTCCACACGGACGTACCAATGCGATTTTGATGCCTCACGTAATCCGTTACAATGGTCGTGATCCTCAAAAACACGCTATGTTCCCTAAATATGATTACTTCCGTGCAGACAAGGATTACGCAGATATCGCTCGTTTCATGGGATGGGGTACTGACAAACAATCAGATGCTGAATTGGTTGAAGTTTTGGCACAAAAAGTTTACGAATTGGGTGTTGCCGTTGGTATTGACATGAACTGGAAAGGACAAGGGGTTACGAAGAAACTTCTTCAAGACACTGTCTATACTTTAGCGGAGCATGCGTACGAAGACCAATGTACAACTGCTAATCCAAAAGAACCTCTTATTTCAGAATTGAAAGAAATTATCGAAGTTGCCTTTGACTACAAAGGTTAAGTGATAGACTAAAGTAGCTCTGTGAGGGCTACTTTTTTGCTAAAAGCTACTATATTAGAGTGTTCATCCAAATTAAAAATAAAGGACTTTCCTGAATAAGATAGAAAAACGCTTTAAGAATTGTTATAATAACCTTACGGTAAAATAAGGAGAGTTCTATGACAAAAGAAGAAGGGCTTAGTTTGAATGCCACGGCGCATCCTCTCAAGCCTCATGAAATGAGGCCATCAAGGGCCTCCATAGAAGGGAATAGGGCGACTAATAAGTTTAAAGAGTTTAATGCTGATAGGATGGTGAGTGTTCAATTCAATCCTAGTCAAAAAGTAAAAGAATCAAAGGAGCCAGTAACCTCAAAGAATATTGTGGGGATGGTATCAGGTGTTATTGCAGCGATACTCACTATCCTTTTGATTGTTTGTATCGTAATGGGTTACCGTTATCGAGCTGCCAGCATTGAGGGCGAGTGGACAAGCCTGACCTTTAGTGAGAAAATGTTAGCGACTCTAAAAGATACTGCTACTACTAAGAATAAAGTTAGTAATGCTTTACCACAAGGTCAAAATCTTATCACCGATATCAATACAGCAATGAGTATTACTGACAATAAGGCTCACTTAAAAGTGAGCTTTGTTTACAATCGTAAAGGTCTTTATCAGGCTTACCAGAGTAGAGTTACTGAATTGAAAGGTCAGTATGGCGAGGAGTTCTCGGAGGTTTTTGATAGTTATTCATTGTCAGAAAAAGACTACTATAAACAGTTTGATGAGACAGTGAAGAAAGAACTTCCAAAGAGTTATACCTACGATGCCAAAACCGGTCGTGTTACAACAACTGCTTTCACGGGTGATATTAACCGTTGGGAGCAAACAATCACTGTGGATAAGGCTGGAGATTCAGATGCTTTTAAAAAAGGTGATGTATTAGATTATACGCCCAACAATGAAGGTTTTACTATCAAGGCACACAGTGAATTTGGTGACATTAGCTTTACAAAAAATAAATAAAAAAGGAAATTAAAGGGGAATATAAATGACAAGAGAAGAATGGTTGGACTATTTTGAGACGGTAAACGGACGTAAGCCGAGTGTTCAGGAAATGGCGGATGCTTTGAAAGCTGGAGAGTTTGTTAATGAAGCACCAGCTAAAGCTGAAGATACAGTTACTACTGAACCTGTTAAGGTTGAGGCAGAAATCGTCGAGACAAGCACTAGTCCTCTACCAACAGAAACGGCACCAGTAGTAACAGCAACTGCACCTTCTACGGTTGCTTTTCCAGAAGGGCAAGCAGCTATGGCAAATTTGGCTCCTAAGAAACAAATGGATCCCAAAAAGAAAAAACGCATCCTAGTCTCAGTTTTGTCAGCGGTAGTCCTTGTCTTCTTATGTATCGGTGGCTTTATGACTTACCGTTATGTGACAGGTAATATTGATGGCAAATGGTACAGTAGTTCTCTAGGTAGAGAGTATAGTTCAAGCATGTCTGAAAGTTTGACAGACTTGGATAGTAAGGAGCTTGAAAAGTACTTTACAGATACTGCTGTAACCATGAAAGTAAAAGGTAGCAATGCGAAGGTTACTGCTAGCTATACTTTTGATAAGAAAACTTATATCAAGGACTATCGTGAGAGGGTTCAGAAGTCCTTCTCAGCCTTTGGAGATTTATTTAAAGCCTTTTATGGAGATTCCTTTGAAAACTATTACAGTGAGGAAACCATAGAAAAAGAACTTGATGAAGCTCTTGAAAAAGCTGCGAAAGACAGTGGTCAAAAGTATGATTCGAAGACAGGCGAAACAACGACAACCCTTTTCAAAGGGAAGGTTAGCCGTTTGGGACATAAGATGACTGTTACTTCTGTCAACAAAGACGTTGATATTGATGGTCTCAATGTGAAAAAAGGCCAAGAGCTAAAAGTGACTAAAAAAGATAAGAAAGTAACGCTTAGTGGTGATGGCAAATCAAAAGATATTACTTTCTCAACTAAGAATGACACCAAAGATAAATTTTAAGATGACATCCGGAATAGCTATTCCGGATTTTTTCATGTCTTTGAGAGGAAAGAATAAGGTGATATCCGGATGATTTTCTCACAAGTCACAATACATGTAGAAATATTCTGACAATTATGCTACAATAGAGCCACAGACTATCTAAAAAGAGGATTTACCATGACACTTGTATACCAATCAACACGTGACGAAAATAATAAAGTAACAGCTAGTCAGGCTATTCTTCAAGGTTTGGCAACAGATGGTGGTTTGTTCACACCGTTGTCAACGCCTGAGGTTACTTTGGACTTTGATCAATTGAAAGATGCTTCTTACCAAGAAGTTGCTAAATTGGTCTTGTCAGCTTTCTTGGATGATTTTACTGAAGAGGAATTGGATTACTGTATCACAAATGCTTATGATGACAAGTTTGATACAGCTGCCATTGCACCAGTAGTTAAACTTAAGAACCACTACAACCTTGAGCTTTTCCATGGTTCTACCATCGCTTTCAAAGACATGGCCCTTTCAATCTTGCCATACTTGCTAACAACATCAGCTAAAAAGCAAGGTGTTGATAATAAAATCGTTATCTTGACAGCGACATCAGGTGACACTGGTAAAGCTGCCATGGCTGGTTTTGCAGATGTTCCAGGAACTGAAATCATTGTCTTTTATCCAAAAGACGGTGTTTCAAAAATCCAAGAATTGCAAATGACCACTCAAACAGGAGCTAATACGCACGTTATTGCCATTGACGGTAACTTTGATGATGCCCAAACAGATGTGAAACGTATGTTTAATGATGTTGATTTGCGTGAGAAATTGTTGGCTCATCATACGCAATTCTCATCAGCTAACTCAATGAATGTTGGTCGTTTGGTACCACAAGTGGTTTACTATGTATATGCCTATGCACAGTTGGTTAAGGCAGGTCATATCCAAAACGGAGATAAGGTGAACTTCACAGTACCAACAGGAAACTTTGGTAATATCTTGGCGGCTTATTATGCACGTCAGATTGGTGTTCCAGTTGGCAAATTAATCTGTGCTTCTAATGAAAATAACGTCCTTACAGACTTCTTCGCAACGGGTACTTATGATAAGAAACGTGACTTCAAGGTAACAACAAGCCCTTCTATGGATATCTTGGTATCTTCTAACTTGGAACGTTTGATTTTCCACCTTCTTGGTAATGATGCTACTAAGACTAAAGAGCTTATGGATGCACTTGTGACTAAGGGTGAGTATACTTTGGCTGATGCAGATAAAGATATTCTTGATTTGTTTGCAGCAGGTTTTGCAACTGAGGATGAAACAGCTGCTGAAATCAAGCGTGTCTATGATGAAGACAAGTATATCGAAGATCCTCATACAGCAGTTGCCTCAGCTGTTTACGAAGCATATGTTCAAAAGACAGATGACCACACACCAACAGTTATCGCTTCAACAGCTAGCCCATACAAATTCCCACGTGTGGCAGTTTCAGCTGTCACTGGTAAAGATAGTGGGAATGATTTCAAGGCAGTAGAAGATTTGCACCAACTTTCAGGTGTAGCTATCCCAGCTGCTGTAGATGGACTTGAACATGCAGAAGTTCGCCATAAAACAGTTGTTGCGGCAGCTGATATGCAAAAAGCAGTTGAAAGCTATCTTGGTGTATAAGAATAAAAAAATAGGAGCTGAGAAATCAGCCCTATTTTTATCAATATAGAAAAGAATATTATGACAGAAACAAAGAAAATTCTAAACATAGCCTTGCCTGCTATGGCCGAAAACCTTCTACAAATGTTGATGGGGGTTGTCGATTCTTACCTAGTGGCTCAGGTGGGTATTGTCGCTATATCGGGGGTTTCCGTAGCCAATAATATCATTACGATTTACCAAGCTATCTTTATTGCTCTAGGAGCCTCAAGTGCCAGTGTCATTGCCAGGAGTTTAGGAAAAGGTGATGTTAAAGCGACTAACCGAGACACTTGGGATGCTATTATTATTACCCTTGCTCTTAGTCTCATCCTTGGTCTACTTTCCATTTTTGGTGGTGGGGCCATTCTTAATCTTTTAGGTACTGAGCAATCTGTGACTCAGGCTGGTAGTCTCTACCTTGCTCTTGTCGGTGGAGGAGTGGTTTTCCTAGCCTTGATGACCACTTTTGGTAACATCCTACGGGCCAAGGGACGACCTCGTATTTCCATGGTCATCAGTCTTTTGACCAATGTTCTAAATGCTATTTTATCTTCTTTAGCCATCTTTGTGGGACATTGGGGGATTATTGGGGTCGCAACGGCTACGGTTTTCTCTCGTCTGGTTGGGACAGTGATACTCTGGCAAGCGATGAAACTGGATGTGAAGCAGCTTGAAATTACCAAACCTTTTAATAGAGATTTGTTGGGCATTGCCCTGCCAGCAGCAGGTGAGCGACTGATGATGCGTGCTGGAGATGTGGTCATCGTGGCTATTATTGTTACCTTTGGTACAGCCGTTGTCGGTGGTAACGCCATTGGTGAAAACCTCACTCAGTTTAACTATATGCCTGGTATGGGAGTCGCTACGGCTACGGTTATCTTGGTTGCCAATAGTCTGGGTCGAGGGGATAAGACGCAGATGAAGCGTATTATACGAGAGTCTTATTGGATTTCCACCTTCTTGATGGTTCTGGTTTCAGGGAGTATCTTGCTCTTTGGCCAAGGATTATCAGGTCTCTTTACAGATAATAAAGCAGCTATTGCGGCTAGCCAGGTAGTTATTCTTTATTCTTTCCTTGGGAATCCTGTGACTTCGGGGACTTTAGTTTACACAGCAGTTTGGCAAGGTCTGGGTAAGGCTAAGATGCCTTTCTATGCGACAACTATTGGGATGTGGATTATTCGAATTTTCTCAGGATACTTCCTTGGGGTGAGTCTGGGAATGGGTCTTGCTGGTGTCTGGATTGCAACCGTTGTTGATAATGTATGGCGTGCGATCTTCCTCTACGTGATGTACCGTCGTTATCTCGTAAAGAGAAAGTTTTAATGATAAATACTGAGGAGATACTCTTATTCAAAGGGTATCTTCTTCTTATTTTTTACAAGTAGGCTCGAATATGGTAAAATAAGCTGATAAAAACTTTTTGAGGTAGTAATTATGACTGTAAAAATCAATACAAAAGATGGTCAAATCGAATTGTCAGATGATGTCATCGCAACAGTAGTTGGCGGTTCAGCAACAGAAATTTTTGGCGTTGTCGGTATGGCAAGTAAGAGTGCTATCCGAGATAATTTTCAAGCACTTCTTGGAAAAGAAAACTACGCAAAAGGAGTTGTCGTGAAATCTACTGATGCAGGTATCACTGTGGATGTCTACACTGTTATGAGTTACGGTGTTAAGATTAGTGAGGTTTCAAAAAATATTCAAGAACGTGTGAAATTTAATCTTGAGAATCAACTCGGTATCAAGGCTGAAACGGTAAATGTTTACGTTCAAAATATTAAAGTCGTAGGAGAAAACTAGTGTCTAAAATTACAACAAGCTTGCTTCAGGAGATGGTCCAAGCGGCAGCAACACGTCTAGGTAAGCAAGCAGAATATGTGAATTCACTCAATGTCTTCCCAGTACCAGATGGAGATACTGGAACAAACATGGGAATGACTATGGATAACGGAGCCAAAGCTGTCGCAGATCAATCAGCTTCAACAGTTGGTGAAGTTGGTCAGATTTTGTCTAAAGGTCTTTTGATGGGTGCCCGTGGTAACTCGGGTGTTATCACGTCACAATTGTTCCGTGGATTTGGTCAAAGTATCAAGGACAAAACGGAACTTGACGGCCAAGATCTAGCTCATGCCTTCCAAACAGGGGTTGAAGTTGCTTATAAAGCTGTTATGAAACCTGTTGAAGGAACAATCCTTACAGTATCACGTGGTGCAGCTTCAGCAGCGATTAAGAAAGCTGAATCTACAAATGATGCTGTTGAGGTTATGCGTGCAGCTCTTGACGGAGCTAAAGCTGCCTTGGCTAAGACACCAGAGATGCTTCCAGTTTTGAAAGAAGTTGGTGTGGTAGACTCAGGTGGTCAAGGTTTGGTCTTCATTTATGAAGGTTTCTTGTCAGCCCTCACAGGTGAGTATATCGCTTCAGAGGACTTCCAAGCGACACCAGCTACGATGACAGAGATGATCAATGCAGAACATCATAAGTCAGTTGCTGGTCATGTTGCAACAGAAGACATTACCTTCGGTTATTGTACGGAAATCATGATTGGTCTCAAACAAGGTCCAACTTATGTGAAGGACTTTGACTATGAAGAGTTCCGAAATTACTTGAGTAACCTTGGGGATTCTCTCCTTGTTGTTAACGACGATGAAATTGTCAAAGTTCACGTCCACACTGAGGATCCAGGTCTTGTCATGCAAGAAGGTCTTAAATATGGGGCTCTTGTCAAAGTTAAGGTTGACAACATGCGTAACCAACACGATGCACAAGTTCAAAAAGAAGAAGCTATCCAAGCTGCACCTTCTGCTCCTAAAGACTTTGCTCTTATTGCAGTTGTTGCTGGAGATGGGCTTGCAGATATCTTCAAATCACAAGGTGTTGACTATGTGATTTCAGGTGGTCAAACAATGAACCCATCAACAGAAGATATTGTTAAGGCTATTGAGCAGGTCAATGCTAAGAATGTTATCATCTTGCCAAACAATAAAAACATCTTTATGGCAGCACAATCAGCTGCTGAAGTAGTAGATGTCAATGCGGCTGTTGTTGAAACGCGTACAGTACCACAAGGCTTTACAAGCTTGCTTTCATTTGATCCTAGCCAAAGTATCGAAGCGAACGTTGAAGCTATGACAGCTAGTCTTTCAGATGTAACAAGTGGTAGCGTGACCTTGGCGGTACGTGACACAACTATTGACGGACTTGAGATTCATGAAAATGATATCCTTGGTATGGTTGATGGTAAAATCCTTGTGTCTACACCAGATATGGATCAAGCCCTTCTTGACACTTTTGACAAGATGATTGACGAAGACAGTGAAATTGTTATGATTTACGTCGGCGAAGAAGGTAATCAAGAACAAGCTCAAGCACTTGCGGAAAAATTGGAAGAGGCTCACGAAGATATCGAAGTTGAAATCTTCCAAGGAGACCAACCAGTTTATCCATACCTCTTTAGTGTTGAATAATATTGAAATAATCATTTAGGAAGTCTTAGGGCTTCCTTTTTGTTTTGTCAGTTTTGATACGGTTGGGACATCTTTTCGAAATTACAGAAATATTCTGAAAATTCCTTGACATTACTTTCCAAAGTGGTAACATATGTTGTAAGAAATTTTATAGATTGAAGGTAACATCATGAGAAGTGATATGATCAAAGTTGGTGTTGATAAGGCACCAGCACGCGGACTTTTGTATGCGACTGGGCAAGTTAAATCTGCCAAGGATATGCAAAAGCCCTTCATTGCTATTTGTAACTCTTATATTGATATTGTTCCAGGGCATGTTCACTTGCGTGAATTAGCAGATATTGCCAAGGAAGCCATCCGCGAGGCTGGCGGTATTCCTTTTGAGTTTAATACCATTGGTGTGGATGATGGGATTGCCATGGGGCATATTGGGATGCGTTACAGTCTTCCATCTCGTGAATTGATTGCCGATTCTGCAGAAACAGTTATTAATGCCCACTGGTTTGACGGGGTTTTCTACATTCCTAACTGTGATAAGATTACACCAGGGATGATTTTGGCGGCCATGCGTACTAATGTGCCAGCAGTATTTTGTTCTGGTGGCCCTATGAAGGGTGGCGTTGACATGACTGGTCATCAAGCGACGCTATCAAGTTTGTTTGAAGCTGTAGGTACCTATCAGGCTGGAGATATGAGCAAGGAAGAGCTCGATTATTTGGAGAAAAATGCTTGTCCAACTTGTGGTTCATGCTCAGGAATGTTTACCGCTAACTCAATGAACTGTTTGATGGAAGTTTTGGGCCTTGCCCTTCCAGGTAACGGTACTATCCTAGCCGTTTCAGATGAACGTCGTGAATTGGTTCGTCAAGCAGCCACAAAATTGATGGATAACATCAAAAATAATGTTCGCCCACGTGATATTGTGACCAAAGAAGCCATCGATGATGCGTTTGCTCTAGATATGGCCATGGGTGGTTCAACCAATACTGTTCTTCATACGCTTGCTATTGCGCGTGAGGCCGGTATTGACTATGATCTTAAAGACATTAACGAGATTGCCAAGAAGACACCTTATCTCTCTAAAATTGCACCTTCAAGTGTTTACACTATGCATGATGTCCATGAAGCTGGTGGAGTTCCAGCCATTATTAATCAGTTGATTAAAAAAGGAGCCATTAAGGGTGATCGTATTACAGTTACTGGTAAGACTTTGAAAGAAAACGTAGCTGGTGCTGAAATCAAGAATGAAGAAATTATCCATCCAATTGAGAATCCTATCTCACCAGTTGGTGGTTTGTCTATCCTTTACGGAAATATTGCTCAGGATGGAGCTGTTATCAAGGTCGGTGGTGTAGATCCATCTGTTAAAACTTTCCGTGGTAAAGCTATTTGTTGTGATTCACAAAATCAGGCCCTTGAGTTGATTGATAATGGAACAGTTAAGAAGGGCCATGTCGTTGTCATTCGTTACGAAGGTCCTCAGGGTGGACCTGGTATGCCAGAAATGTTGGCACCAACTTCTAAGATTGTCGGACGCGGTCTTGGTAAGGATGTGGCTCTGATTACGGATGGTCGTTTCTCAGGAGCTACTCGTGGTATTGCTATTGGTCACGTTTCTCCAGAAGCAGCAGAAGGTGGTAATATCGCCCTAATCGAAGATGGCGATGAAATCGTGATTGACCTACCAAATCGTACCCTTGATCTGCTTGTCGATGATGCAACCCTTGAAGAACGTCGCAAACATTTGAAACCTTTCAAATCAAAAATTTCAAGTGGTTGGTTGCGTCGCTATACAGCCTTTGCTAAATCGGCCAATGTTGGCGGAACTTTGATGAGTGACGAAGAATTCGAAGAACGTAAAGCAGAACGTCAAGCACAAGAAAAAAAAATAAGAACATTCTTTCCGAAGAGTTTGTGATATTTTTCTCTGAAACCCTTGCAAATTTGGTTAAAAATGTTATCATAGTATACAAGGTTTTGAATTTTTAGACAATTCGAAAAAAACAACTACTAAAGGAGGTCCATGTGAAGAAAATTGAACTTGAAGAAGCACGCTCTGGTGCTGATTTAATTCTAGATACACTTCTTGAACTTGGGATTTCAACTATCTTTGGATATCCTGGCGGAGCGGTTCTTCCTTTGTATGATGCTATTTACAAAAATGACAAGATTAATCATATCTTATCTCGTCATGAGCAAGGAAGTCTGCACGAAGCTGAAGGTTATGCCAAATCCACTGGTAAACTCGGTGTTGCTCTTGTAACGAGTGGTCCTGGTGCCACTAATGCTATTACAGGGATTGCAGATGCTATGAGTGATAGCGTACCTCTCCTAGTCTTTACTGGTCAGGTCGCAACACCAGGTATTGGTAAGGATGCCTTCCAAGAGGCTGACATTGTCGGAATTACCATGCCGATTACAAAATACAATTATCAGATTCGCGATACAGCTGATATTCCTCGTATTATTAGGGAAGCGGTTCATATTGCAACAACTGGCCGACCTGGTCCAGTTGTTATCGACCTCCCTAAAGATGTCGTGGCTAAGGAAACAGCCTTCATCAACGATCCTGAAATTAATCTTCCAAGTTACCAACCGACGCTAAGACCAAACGAAATGCAAATCAAGAAAATCTTGAAGCAGTTGGGTAAAGCTAAGAAGCCGGTTATTGTAGCTGGAGGTGGGGTATCTTATTCTGAATCTGCTAAGGAGCTAGTTGCTTTTGCAGAACGCTACCAAATCCCAGTTGTCACAAGTCTTTTAGGACAAGGGACAATTGCTACTAGTCATCCCCTTTTCTTGGGTATGGGTGGTATGCACGGTTCATATGCGGCTAACATTGCTATGACGGATGCTGATTTTATGATTGCTATTGGTTGTCGTTTTGATGATCGTTTGACAGGTAATCCTAAAACATTTGCTAAGAATGCTAAGGTTGTCCATATTGATGTAGATCCAGCTGAGATTGGTAAAATTATTGCAGTGGACCTTCCAGTTGTTGGTGATGCCAAGCAAGCTCTTGAAATGCTCTTGGCAGAGCCAGTGGTTCAGAATAACACTGAAAAATGGATTGAAAAAGTCACAAAAGACAAAGAGCGTGTACGTTCTTACGATAAGAAAGAACGTATGGTACAGCCTCAGGCAGTTATCGAGCGTATCGGTGAATTGACTAAGGGTGACGCCGTTGTTGTTACTGACGTTGGTCAACATCAAATGTGGACAGCTCAGTATTATCCATACCAAAATGAGCGTCAATTGGTGACCTCAGGTGGTCTTGGAACAATGGGATTTGGTGTCCCAGCAGCAATTGGTGCCAAAATTGCTAATCCTGATAAAGAAGTTATCCTCTTTGTTGGTGATGGTGGTTTTCAAATGACGAACCAAGAATTGGCTATCTTAAATATTTACAAGGTACCAATCAAGGTTGTTATGTTGAACAACCACTCACTTGGTATGGTACGTCAATGGCAAGAGTCCTTCTACGAAGGGCGTACATCAGAGTCTGTCTTTGATACCCTTCCAGATTTCCAATTGATGGCTCAAGCTTACGGCATTAAGTCTTACAAGTTTGATAATCCAGAGACAATTGATCAGGATTTGGAAGTTATCAAGGAAGACGTGCCAATGTTCATCGAGGTGGATATCTCTCGTAAAGAGCATGTCTTGCCAATCGTTCCGGCTGGTAAGAGTAATCACGAAATGTTGGGGGTGAAGTTCAATGCGTAGAATGTTAACAGCTAAACTTCAGAACCGTTCGGGTGTCCTTAACCGCTTCACAGGTGTTCTTTCACGACGTCAAGTTAATATTGAAAGTATCTCTGTAGGGGCTTCTGAGGATCCTAACGTTTCACGTATTACGATTATTATTGATGTGAATACTCAAAATGAAGTGGAACAAATCATCAAACAGCTTAATCGTCAGATTGATGTGATTCGCATCCGTGATATCACGGATCAGCCACACTTGGAACGTGAAGTTATCCTAGTTAAGGTATCAGCACCAACCTCTAAACGTGCTGAAATCTTGGCGATTATTCAACCTTTCCGTGCTTCGGTGGTTGATGTGGCACCAAGCTCTATCACTATCCAGATGACTGGTGATGCTGAAAAGAGCGAGGCGCTTCTACGAGTTATTCGTCCTTACGGAATCAAAAATATCGCTCGTACGGGTGCTACTGGATTTACCCGTGATTAAAAAATCCAACTTAAATTTGTTAACCCAGCCTTAAAAAGGCAATAAATTATTTTTTTAGAAAAGAGACATATTACTATGGCAGTTCAAATGGAATATGAAAAAGACGTAAAAGTAGCAGCACTTGACGGTAAAAAAATCGCCGTTATCGGTTACGGTTCACAAGGTCATGCGCATGCACAAAACTTGCGTGATACAGGTCACGATGTGATCATCGGTGTTCGTCCAGGTAAATCATTTGATAAAGCTAAGGAAGATGGTTTTGATACTTACACAGTAGCAGAAGCAACTAAATTGGCTGATGTTATCATGATCTTGGCTCCAGACGAAATCCAACAAGAACTTTACGAAGCAGAAATTGCTCCAAACCTTGAAGCTGGTAATGCTGTTGGTTTCGCACACGGATTTAACATCCACTTCGAATTCATCAAAGTTCCTAAAGATGTTGATGTTTTCATGTGTGCTCCTAAAGGACCAGGTCACTTGGTACGTCGTACATTTGAAGAAGGTTTTGGTGTTCCTGCACTTTACGCAGTATACCAAGATGCTACAGGTAACGCTAAAGACATCGCTATGGACTGGTGTAAAGGTGTTGGTGCAGCACGTGTTGGTCTTCTTGAAACAACATACAAAGAAGAAACTGAAGAAGATTTGTTTGGTGAACAAGCAGTTCTTTGTGGTGGTTTGACTGCCCTTATCGAAGCTGGTTTTGAAGTCTTGACTGAAGCTGGATATGCTCCAGAATTGGCTTACTTTGAAGTGCTTCACGAAATGAAATTGATCGTTGACTTGATCTACGAAGGTGGATTCAAGAAAATGCGCCAATCAATTTCAAACACTGCTGAATTCGGTGACTACGTATCAGGTCCACGTGTTATCACTGAACAAGTGAAAGAAAATATGAAAGCAGTTCTTGCTGACATCCAAAATGGTAAATTCGCTAACGACTTCGTTAACGACTACAAGGCTGGACGTCCAAAACTTACTGCTTACCGTGAAGAAGCTGCTAACCTTGAAATCGAAAAAGTTGGTGCTGAATTGCGTAAAGCAATGCCATTCGTTGGTCAAAACGACGACGACGCATTCAAAATCTATAACTAATGTGATAGTCTCGAAAACCAGCCTAGTGCTGGTTTTTTGTGTTCTGAAGAGAGTAGTTGGGAATCAATCCTACTGCTCTTTTTTGGTAGATAAATTGTAAAATATAGTGCAACAAAAAAACTCACTCCATTAAGGAGTGAGAATAGCTATAAATTAGTAAGTCAAGACAAAGTTTTTCTTCTTACCACGACGGATAACAGTAATTTCATTATCAATTTTATCTGTGTCTGAGAGAGTGTAATCCAAGTCTTGTACACGTTCACCGTTGATGTAGATAGCGCCGTTTTGGACATCTTCACGTGCTTGACGTTTAGATGGTGAAATTTTTGCATTGACGAGAAGTTCAACAATATTCAGATTTTCATCTGCTGAAATTTCATAAGTTGGGACACCGTTAAGGGCAACTTTAAGGTCACGTGCTGAGAGAGCTTTAAGGTTACCAGCGAAGAGTTGTTCAGTGATATGAACAGCTTGTTCGTAAGCTTCTTTACCGTGAACCAAAGTAACAACCTCACGAGCCAAAACCTTTTGTGCCAAACGTTGGTGACGAGCTTGGTCAAATTCTTTACCGATCTCTTCGATTTCTTCAAGTGACAAGAAAGTGAAAATCTTCAAGAAGCGAACGGCGTCATCATCCATAACGTTGAGCCAGAATTGGTACATTTCGTAAGGTGTTGTTTTAGTAGCATCAAGCCAGACAGCGTTACCTTCTGATTTACCGAATTTTTTACCAGTTGAATCTGTGATAAGTGGTACAGTGATGACGTGTCCAGATTTATCTGCTTTACGACGCAAGAGCTCAGTACCTGCTGTCATGTTACCCCATTGGTCAGAACCACCAATTTGGAGAGTTACGCCGTACTTATCGTTGAGTTCATAGAAATCGTAACCTTGCATGATTTGGTAGGCAAACTCAGTGTAAGAGATACCTGTTTCGATACGTTTCTTAACAGATTCCTTACTCATCATGTAGTTAACTGTGAAGTATTTACCTACGTCACGCAAGAAATCAATGAAGCTGACTGAACCAAACCAGTCATAGTTGTTGACCATAACGGCCTTGTTGTCACCATTTTCAAAATCAAGGAAACGAGAGAGTTGTCCTTGGATTTTTTCAACCCAACCTTCAACAGTTTCTTTGGTTTGCAGGCTACGTTCAGCATCTTTAAATGATGGGTCACCAATCAAACCTGTTGCACCACCAACGAGGGCGTAAGGTTTGTGTCCAGCCAATTGAAGTCGGCGACTTGTAAGGATGGCGACAAGGTGTCCAAGGTGGAGACTGTCTGCTGTTGGGTCATAACCAGTGTAGTATGAGACTGGTCCCTCTTCAAAGGCTTTTACAAGGGCTTCTTCATCGGTGGTTTGAAAAATCAAGCCACGTGCTTTTAGTTCTTCAAAAATTGTCATGATATTCTCCAGTAAAGTATATTCTGCACCATTATACCAAAAGAAAGCAACCCTATGCAAGCTTTGTCAAAGTTTGTTATAATAGGCTTTGAGGTATTTCTATGAATTTTGAAAAAATAATAAATTATTTTAGGCGACTAGGGCAGACTATTCGTACAAAGTTTGCTGGTTCTAGGTCTAAAAGAGGAGATAAATCTTTTAAAGAAAGGAAAGCTACGACTGGATCTAAGTGGAATCGTAAGCAAGCACGGAAGTCGCCTGAGGATGGGATGACACTCTTAGACATGGGTGATGTTTTCTTAAAAACCTTAAAGCTCTTGTCTGATTTCTTTTATGTGGTTATTATCGTTCTTACCTTATTTGGTGCAGGAATTGGTTTGGGTTATCTGGGGAGTCAAATTGAGTCTGTTCCATCGATTAAGGACAAAACCTTGTTGAATCAGATTAGTGAGGTTAGTTTGGTATCTTCGATGAGCTATTCCGATTCCAAGAAGATTGCGGATATTGATACTGACTTGCTGAGAACACCTATTGAGAGTGATGCGATTTCTAACAATGTCAAAAATGCCATCATTGCGACTGAGGATGAAAATTTTAAAAAGCATAAGGGTGTTGTACCAAAGGCAGTTTTTAGGGCTTTGGTGTCATCGGTTTTAGGGGTTGGCTCTTCAAGTGGTGGTTCGACGCTAACGCAGCAGTTAATCAAGCAACAGGTAACAGGCGATGCGCCAACCTTTAAACGTAAGGCGGCAGAGATTATCTATGCCTTACAATTGGAGCGTCGCGCTTCTAAAAATGAAATTTTAACTGATTATCTGAACGTTTCTCCTTTTGGACGTAATAACAAAGGGAAAAATATTGCTGGTATTGAGGAGGCTGCTCAAGGTATCTTTGGCGTATCTGCAGCGGATTTGACAGTTCCTCAGGCTGCCTATCTGGCAGGTTTGCCACAGAGCCCGATTGTCTACTCACCTTATACAGCTGACGGTCAATTAAAAAATGCAGAGGATCTTTCTTATGGCTTAGCACGTCAGCAAGATGTACTCTACAATCTTTATCGCGGTGGCTATCTAGATAAGTCGCAGTATGAAAGCTATAAGGATTATGATATCACTAAAGATTTCAAGGCTGGTGAGAAGTCTGATGCCGTAAGTCATGACTATTTGTACTATTCTGTTATGTCTGAGGCTCAGGATGTCATGTATGATTATCTAATTAAACGTGACAAGGTATCGAGTCAAGATTTGAAAAATGATAAGACCAAGGAAAGCTATCGTGAGAGGGCCCTACAAGAGCTACAAACTGGTGGCTACAGCGTTAAGACAACTATTGATAATGCAGTTTATAATGCGATGCAAGATGTTGCGAGTCAATATGGTGGCCTCCTCGACCAAGGTGGAAATAGTGGAGTTGAAGTCGGAAATGTGCTCATGGATAATGCGACTGGAGCAATTCTAGGATTTGTTGGTGGTCGTAGTTACGAAAATAATCAAAATAACCATGCCTTTGATACGGCACGCTCCCCAGGCTCATCTATTAAGCCTATTATTGCTTATGGAATTGCTATTGATCAAGGTTTGATGGGTAGTTCAAGTATCCTTTCTAACTACCCAACTAATTTTACGGGTGGAACGCCTATTCTCCATGATGGTGATAAGGGTACAGCTATGATGAACCTCCAAGAGGCACTCAATACCTCGTGGAATATTCCAGCCTTTTGGACATATCAAATGCTTCAACGTCATGATGTTGATGTTGAGGGTTACATGACCAAGATGGGTTATAAGATTGCTAATTACAATATCGAGAGTTTGCCTCTTGGTGGAGGAATTGAAACCACGGTTGCCCAACAGGTAAATGCCTATCAAATGCTTTCAAATGGTGGCGTCTATGAGAAGGGCTATATGATTGATAGTATTACCGACCGGACTGGCGAAGTTATCTATCAGCATAAATCTGAAGGGGTTCAAGTCTTTTCAAGAGCTACGGCTAGCATCATGGATAACCTGCTCAAAGAAGTGGTAGTTAAAGGAGCGACAACTCAATTTCATTCTGAATTGAAAAATGTCAATGGTGCAGCAGCCTCAGCGGACTGGATGGGTAAAACAGGAACGACAGATAACTTTGCGGATGCTTGGTTGATTGTATCAACGCCTGGTATTACTCTTGGTGGTTGGGCTGGTTATGACAATAACACACCAACCAATTCTAAAACGGGTTACACCTATAATGCGCAATATATGGCTCGTTTGACTTCTGCTATCTATAATGCCAATCCAGGTATTTTTAAAACTGGAGATAAGTTTAATATCGATTCAAGTGCCATTAAGGCAAGTGTGCTCAAATCAACAGGTCTTAAACCAGCAACAGTGTCTGTCAATGGTCGTAATGTTTCTGTAAGTGGTGAAATGGTTGATACTTACTGGGCTAAAAATGGACCTGGAGATACGACCTACAAGTTTGCTATTGGTGGAACTGATAGTGATTATCAAAAAGCCTGGTCTAGCATTCTTGGAGGGCATTAGGAATTACCAAGAAAACTTGCAAAAAAGCAAAAAATTAGGTATAATATAGACAACTATTTGTCGTCTTACTTGGTTGAAATATTGTCCAATCAAGAGATACAGCAGTTAAATCAACGTTTTTTCGGTCAGATTTAGCTGCTATTTTTGTGCTTATTTTTAGGATTTTCAAGTGTTGTAATGCATATTTAAACGTTCTAAAAATTCACAAAATAAATTTTTCGCTTATCATTAATCAGCTAAGTGGATCTTGGTGTTTGATCACTTGTCAATGGGACAAGCAACTGAAAAAGGCAGAAGACAAATATTTAAAGTGCACGACTTGCAAAGCAGGTCTCGAATGTAGAAAAGGAGTAGAAGACTTGGCAGGACATGACGTTCAATACGGGAAACATCGTACCCGTCGTAGTTTTTCAAGAATCAAAGAAGTTCTTGATTTACCAAACTTGATTGAAATCCAAACGGATTCATTCAAAGAATTCTTGGATACTGGTCTTAAAGAGGTTTTTGAGGATGTACTTCCTATCTCAAACTTCACAGACACTATGGAATTGGAATTCGTTGGTTACGAATTGAAAGAGCCTAAGTATACACTTGAAGAAGCTCGTATCCACGATGCATCATACTCAGCACCTATCTTTGTGACTTTCCGTCTTATTAACAAAGAAACTGGTGAAATCAAAACTCAGGAAGTCTTCTTCGGAGATTTCCCTATTATGACTGAGATGGGTACTTTCATCATCAATGGTGGTGAACGTATTATCGTTTCTCAGTTGGTGCGCTCACCTGGTGTTTACTTTAACGATAAGGTTGATAAAAACGGTAAAGTGGGTTATGGATCAACAGTTATCCCTAACCGTGGGGCATGGCTTGAGCTTGAAACAGATTCAAAAGACATCGCCTACACTCGTATCGACCGTACACGTAAGATTCCATTCACAACGCTTGTGCGTGCGCTTGGATTCTCAGGTGATGACGAAATTGTTGATATCTTTGGTGATAGCGAGTTGGTTCGTAACACTATTGAAAAAGATATCCACAAAAACCCAGCAGATTCACGTACTGATGAAGCGCTTAAAGAAATTTATGAACGTCTTCGTCCAGGTGAACCAAAAACTGCCGACAGCTCACGTAGCTTGCTTGTAGCTCGTTTCTTTGATCCACGTCGTTATGACTTGGCTGCTGTTGGTCGTTACAAAGTCAACAAAAAACTTAACATCAAGACACGTCTTTTGGGACAAACAATTGCTGAAAACTTGGTAGATCCTGAAACAGGTGAAATCCTTGTTGAAGCTGGTACTGAAATGACACGTGATGTGATTGATTCAATCGCAGAATACTTGGATGGTGATTTGAACAAATTTGTATACACACCAAACGATTATGCGGTGGTTACAGAACCTGTTGTTCTTCAAAAATTCAAGGTTGTTGCACCAAATGATCCAGATCGTGTGGTTACAATTGTTGGTAATGCCAACCCAGATGACAAAGTTCGTGCTTTGACAACAGCGGATATCTTGGCTGAAATGAGCTACTTCCTCAACCTTGCTGAAGGTATCGGTAAAGTTGACGATATCGACCACCTTGGTAACCGTCGTATCCGTGCTGTTGGTGAATTGCTTGCTAACCAATTCCGTATTGGTTTGGCTCGTATGGAACGTAACGTACGTGAGCGTATGTCAGTTCAAGATAACGAAGTCTTGACACCACAACAAATCATCAATATTCGCCCTGTAACTGCAGCTGTTAAAGAATTCTTCGGTTCTTCACAGTTGTCACAGTTCATGGACCAACACAACCCATTGTCAGAGTTGTCACACAAACGTCGTTTGTCAGCCTTGGGACCTGGTGGTTTGACACGTGACCGTGCCGGATATGAAGTTCGTGACGTGCACTACACGCACTACGGTCGTATGTGTCCAATTGAAACACCTGAAGGACCTAACATCGGTTTGATCAATAACTTGTCTTCATACGGACACCTTAACAAGTATGGTTTCATTCAAACACCATACCGTAAGGTTGACCGTGCAACTGGTAAAGTAACCAACGAAGTAGTTTGGTTGACTGCCGACGAAGAAGATGAGTACACAGTTGCTCAGGCTAACTCTAAATTGAACGAAGATGGAACATTTGCAGAAGAAATCGTTATGGGTCGTCATCAAGGTAATAACCAAGAGTACCCATCACACCTTGTAGATTTCGTGGATGTTTCTCCTAAACAGGTAGTTGCCGTTGCGACAGCATGTATTCCTTTCTTGGAAAACGATGACTCTAACCGTGCCCTCATGGGTGCCAACATGCAACGTCAGGCTGTGCCTTTGATTGACCCTAAAGCACCTTATGTTGGTACTGGTATGGAATATCAAGCTGCCCACGATTCAGGAGCTGCAGTTATCGCTCAACACGACGGTAAAGTTGTCTACTCTGATGCTGATAAAGTTGAAGTTCGTCGTGAAGATGGTTCTCTTGATGTTTATACTATTCAAAAATTCCGTCGTTCAAACTCAGGTACTGCCTATAACCAACGTACTTTGGTTAAGGTTGGCGATATTGTTGAAAAAGGTGACTTTATCGCTGACGGTCCATCTATGGAAGGTGGAGAAATGGCCCTCGGTCAAAACCCTATCGTCGCTTACATGACATGGGAAGGTTACAACTTCGAGGATGCCGTTATCATGAGTGAGCGTCTTGTGAAAGATGACGTTTATACATCTGTTCACTTGGAAGAGTTCGAATCAGAAACACGCGATACAAAGCTTGGGCCTGAAGAAATTACACGTGAATTGCCAAACGTTGGTGAAGAAGCTCTCAAAGACCTTGACGAAATGGGTATTATCCGTATCGGTGCTGAGGTTAAAGAAGGTGACATTCTTGTTGGTAAGGTAACACCTAAGGGTGAAAAAGACCTTTCTGCTGAAGAACGTCTTCTCCATGCTATCTTTGGTGATAAATCTCGTGAAGTACGTGATACCTCACTCCGTGTACCTCACGGTGGTGATGGTGTCGTTCGTGATGTTAAAATCTTCACACGTGCAAACGGTGATGAATTGCAATCAGGTGTTAACATGCTTGTTCGTGTTTACATCGCTCAAAAACGTAAGATTAAGGTCGGAGATAAGATGGCCGGTCGTCACGGTAACAAAGGGGTTGTTTCTCGTATTGTTCCTGTTGAAGACATGCCTTACCTTCCAGACGGTACACCAGTTGATATCATGTTGAACCCTCTTGGGGTGCCATCACGTATGAACATCGGTCAGGTTATGGAACTTCACCTTGGTATGGCTGCTCGTAACTTGGGTATCCACATCGCAACACCAGTCTTTGACGGGGCAAGCTCAGAAGACCTCTGGGATACTGTTCGTGAAGCAGGTATGGATAGTGATGCTAAGACAATCCTTTACGATGGACGTACAGGTGAACCATTTGATAACCGTGTATCAGTTGGTGTCATGTACATGATCAAACTTCACCACATGGTTGATGATAAACTTCATGCTCGTTCAGTAGGTCCTTACTCACTTGTTACCCAACAACCTCTTGGTGGTAAAGCGCAATTTGGTGGACAACGTTTCGGTGAGATGGAGGTTTGGGCCCTTGAAGCTTATGGTGCATCAAATATCCTTCAAGAAATCTTGACTTACAAGTCAGATGACGTTAACGGACGTTTGAAAGCCTATGAAGCCATCACTAAAGGTAAACCAATTCCAAAACCAGGTGTACCAGAATCATTCCGAGTACTCGTTAAAGAATTGCAATCACTTGGTCTTGATATGCGTGTCCTTGATGAGGATGATTACGAAGTTGAATTGCGTGATCTTGATGAAGGTGAAGATGACGATGTCATGCACGTCGATGATCTTGAAAAAGCACGTGTACAACAAGCCAAAGAAGCTGCTGAATTAGAAAAAGCTAAAGAAGAAGCTTCAGATAAAACAGAATAAAATAAGCTTTAGAGAGGGAGTTCACACTCTCTGCTAAGGTAGCTGATAAAGGTGAGAATAGCGCTGCTATTGTCAATAGAACAAAAGAAAGGTAATACTAGTGGTTGACGTAAATCGATTCAAAAGTATGCAAATCACACTAGCTTCACCAACTAAGGTCCGTTCATGGTCTTATGGTGAAGTTAAGAAACCTGAAACAATCAACTACCGTACGCTCAAACCAGAACGCGAAGGTCTCTTCGACGAAGTAATCTTTGGTCCTACTAAAGACTGGGAATGTGCGTGTGGGAAATACAAACGTATTCGTTATAAAGGTATCGTTTGTGACCGCTGTGGTGTTGAAGTAACACGTGCTAAGGTTCGCCGTGAACGTATGGGTCACATCGAGTTGAAAGCACCAGTATCACACATCTGGTACTTCAAGGGAATCCCTTCTCGTATGGGATTGACTTTGGACATGAGCCCTCGTGCGCTTGAAGAAGTTATCTACTTCGCAGCTTACGTGGTTATCGATCCAAAGGAAACACCACTTGAACCAAAATCTCTCTTGACAGAACGTGAATATCGTGAAAAATTGCAAGAGTATGGACATGGTTCATTTGTCGCTAAAATGGGTGCAGAAGCTATCCAAGATCTCTTGAAACAAGTGGATTTGGAAGCTGAAATTGCTGAACTCAAAGAAGAGTTGAAGACAGCAACTGGTCAAAAACGTGTTAAAGCTGTGCGTCGTTTGGACGTTCTTGATGCCTTCTATAAGTCTGGTAACAAACCAGAATGGATGGTTCTTAACATTTTGCCAGTATTGCCACCAGACCTTCGTCCAATGGTTCAATTGGATGGTGGACGCTTTGCGGCATCTGACTTGAACGATCTTTATCGTCGTGTTATCAACCGTAACAACCGTTTGGCTCGTTTGCTTGAATTGAATGCTCCAGGTATCATCGTGCAAAACGAAAAACGTATGTTGCAAGAAGCGGTAGATGCCCTTATCGATAATGGACGTCGTGGTCGTCCAATTACTGGACCAGGTAGTCGTCCACTTAAATCTTTGAGCCACATGCTTAAAGGTAAACAAGGTCGTTTCCGTCAAAACTTGCTTGGTAAACGTGTTGACTTCTCTGGACGTTCCGTTATCGCCGTTGGTCCAACACTTAAAATGTATCAATGTGGTGTGCCACGTTTGATGGCCATCGAACTTTTCAAACCATTTGTAATGCGTGAAATCGTTGCGCGTGAATACGCGGGTAACGTGAAAGCCGCTAAACGTATGGTTGAACGTGGCGATGAACGTATTTGGGATATTCTTGAAGATGTTATCAAGGAACACCCAGTACTTCTTAACCGCGCACCTACCCTCCACCGTTTGGGGATCCAGGCCTTTGAACCAGTCTTGATTGATGGTAAGGCCCTTCGTCTTCACCCATTGGTATGTGAGGCCTACAATGCCGACTTTGACGGTGACCAAATGGCCATCCACGTTCCATTGTCTGAAGAAGCTCAAGCTGAAGCACGTTTGCTCCTTCTTGCGGCTGAACACATCCTTAACCCTAAAGACGGTAAACCGGTCGTAACGCCATCTCAGGATATGGTTCTTGGTAACTACTACTTGACTATGGAAGAAGAAGGCCGTGAGGGTGAAGGTATGGTCTTCAAGGATATTGATGAGGCAGTTATGGCTTATCGTAATGGTTATGTTCACTTGCATAGCCGTGTCGGTATCGCAGTAGACAGTATGCCTGATAAACCTTGGAAAGAAAACCAACTTCACAAGATTTTGGTTACAACTGTTGGTAAGATCCTCTTTAACTCAATCATCCCAGCAGAAATTCCATATCTTCAAGAAACAACAAATGAGAACTTGACAGATAGTACACCAGATAAGTACTTCCTTGAACCAGGTCAAGATATCCAAACAGTTATTGATAGTTTGGAAATTAATGCACCATTCAAGAAGAAAAATCTTGGTAACATCATCGCTGAAACCTTCAAACGTCTTCGTACGACTGAAACATCAGCCTTCCTTGACCGTTTGAAAGACCTTGGTTATTACCACTCAACACTTGCTGGTTTGACAGTGGGTATCGCCGATATCCCAGTTATCGATAACAAACAAGAAATTATCGATGCTGCTCACCACCGTGTCGAAGAAATTAACAAGGCCTTCCGTCGTGGTTTGATGACAGATGATGACCGTTATGTTGCTGTTACAACAACATGGCGTGAAGCGAAAGAAGCCCTTGAAAAACGTCTGATTGAGACACAAGATCCTAAGAACCCAATCGTTATGATGATGGACTCAGGAGCTCGTGGTAACATCTCTAACTTCTCTCAACTTGCCGGTATGCGTGGTTTGATGGCCGCTCCTAACGGACGTATCATGGAATTGCCTATCCTTTCAAACTTCCGTGAAGGTTTGAGCGTTTTGGAAATGTTCTTCTCTACTCACGGTGCGCGTAAAGGTATGACCGATACGGCCCTTAAGACAGCCGACTCAGGTTACCTTACTCGTCGTTTGGTTGACGTTGCCCAAGATGTTATCATCCGTGAAGACGACTGTGGAACAGACCGTGGTCTTCTCATCCGTGCGATTACTGATGGTAAAGAAGTTACGGAAACACTTGAAGAACGTCTTCAAGGTCGTTACACTAAGAAATCAGTTAAGAATCCTACAACAGGTGAAGTAATCGTAGGTCCAGATACTTTGATTACTGAAGACATGGCTGCTGCTATTGTCAATGCTGGTGTTGAAGAAGTAACTATCCGTTCAGTCTTTACATGTAACACACGTCACGGTGTCTGCCGTCACTGTTATGGTATCAACTTGGCAACAGGTGATGCGGTTGAAGTTGGTGAAGCAGTTGGTACTATCGCCGCTCAATCTATCGGGGAACCTGGTACACAGCTTACTATGCGTACCTTCCACACCGGTGGGGTAGCCTCAAATACCGATATCACACAGGGTCTTCCACGTATCCAGGAAATCTTTGAAGCACGTAACCCTAAAGGGGAAGCGGTTATCACTGAAGTTAAGGGTACTGTTATTGAAATCGAAGAAGATGCTGCAACACGTACTAAGAAAGTCTTCGTTCAAGGTAAGACTGGAATGGGTGAATACGTTGTTCCATTTACAGCTCGTATGAAAGTTGAAGTGGGTGACGAAGTACACCGTGGTGCGGCCTTGACAGAAGGTTCAATCCAACCTAAACGTCTCCTTGAAGTACGTGATACCTTGTCAGTTGAAACTTATCTTCTTGCAGAAGTACAAAAAGTTTACCGTAGCCAAGGGGTAGAAATCGGTGACAAACACGTCGAAGTAATGGTTCGTCAAATGCTTCGTAAAGTACGTGTTATGGATCCAGGTGATACAGATCTTCTTCCAGGTACACTTATGGATATTTCTGACTTCACAGATGCTAACAAGGATATTGTTATCTCTGGTGGTGTTCCTGCAACATCTCGTCCAGTCCTTCTTGGTATTACTAAAGCCTCACTTGAAACAAATTCATTCTTGTCAGCGGCTTCCTTCCAAGAAACAACACGTGTCCTTACAGATGCAGCTATCCGTGGTAAGAAAGACCATCTCCTTGGTCTTAAAGAAAATGTTATCATTGGTAAGACTATCCCTGCTGGTACAGGTATGGCTCGTTACCGTAACATTGAACCACTTTCAGTTAACGAAGTTGAAGTTATTGAAAACATTGCTGTTGATGAAGCAATTGTGGAATCATCTGAAGACTAAAACGAAAGCAAAAGAACTCACAATGAATTGTGGGTTCTTTTCGTATTTATATGACTAGAATTTCTTCTATTTTTGATAAATATAAAATAGAAGACCATTTTTTTTATCTTTTCCAGAAAATTTTGTATAATAAGAACACCAAAGATGAAGTGAGAAAGAAAAATGTACCAAGTAGTTGAAATGAAAGGGGATTTGGAACCGTGGTGGTTCCTAGAAGGCTGGCAAGAGGATATCATCAGTACTAAGGAATTTGAAAATTTTTACGATGCCCTCAAGTACTATAAAAAACTTTGGTTTGCGATGGAAGAAACCTTGCCAAGTTATATCAGCCGCAGTAGTGTCATGACTGCTTTTTGGGATCAAGAGGATAAGCACTGGTGTGAGGAGTGTGACGAATACCTGCAGGTCTATCAATCGATTGCTCTTTTGGATGATTGGCAGGAAATTCCTGAGGAAAAATACCGTCCGGGATATGAAAAGCGAAATGACCTTCCAAATCATGCCCACTGTAAAATTAAACGTTAAATAATGCAGAAGCTCGAAATTCTCGAGCTTTTTTTCATTTTCTTAAACTTTTTACGAATAGGTCTATGAGGAGGTCCTTATGGTAACAGAATTTGCTAAGGAAATGATCAAAAATGCTGATAGTTGTGGGGCTCAAGACATCTATGTCATTCCACGTCAGGATAATTACGAGCTCCATATGCGAGTTGGCCAGGAGAGGAGATTAATTGATGTATATCGGCCTGATTTCATGGCTAGTCTTATTGGTCACTTTAAATTTGTGGCGGGAATGATGGTGGGTGAGAAGCGTAGGAGTCAACTAGGTTCCTGTGACTATGATTGTGGTGATGGTCAAAAGGTTTCTCTGCGTTTGTCTACCGTTGGGGATTATCGCGGCTTAGAAAGTTTAGTTATTCGTGTTCTACATTCCGAACGTCGAGAATTAGTGTACTGGAATCAAGGAATTCAGCCTATTATGGATGCTTTGGATTATCGTGGCTTATATCTCTTTGCAGGTCCCGTTGGTTCTGGAAAGACTACGCTTATGCATGAGTTGGTTCAGGAGCGTTTTAAGGGGCAGCAGGTGATTTCGATTGAGGATCCTGTGGAAATTAAACAGGATAATGTTTTGCAACTTCAGGTGAATCAAGCAATTGACATGACCTATGATAATTTGATTAAGCTATCACTGCGTCACCGCCCGGATGTTTTGATTATTGGAGAAATTCGAGATAAGGAGACTGCTCGAGCGGTTATTAGAGCTAGTCTGACGGGAGTGACTGTTCTTTCAACTATTCACGCAAAGAGTGTGGCAGGTGTTTATGAGCGTCTTCTGGACCTTGGTGTAGATAAGTCTGAGTTGGATAATGCCCTTCAAGGGATTGCCTACATGCGTCTGATTAAGGGAGGAGGTGTGATTGATTTTGCCAGTGAAAATTTCCAAAGCCATTCGTCAATCAGCTGGAACCAGCAGTTGGAAGGCTTGGTTAAACAAGGATATCTCACTGAAGGGGATATCCAAGGGGAAAAAATTAAAGATTAATCAGCAACTCAAGGTTATCCAGCTTTTCAAACAACTTTTAAAGGCAGGGTTTACCTTGACTGAAATCGTAGCCTTTTTGGAGCGAAGTCACTTGTTAAAAGAATCGTCCTTGTCTCTTATGAAAACGAGTTTAATGCGAGGCGATAGGTTGGACCAGATGTTTGCGGCAGTGGGCTTTTCGGACAATATTGTTACTCAGATTGCCCTTGCTGATAAGCACGGTAACCTTCTAGGGAGTTTAACCAAGATTGAAACCTATATGCTTCGTATGACCAAGGTTCGTAAGAAACTCATGGAGGTAGCGACCTACCCTATTCTACTTCTGGGTTTCCTGATTCTGATTATGTTGGGGCTCAAAAATTATCTTTTACCTCAACTGTTAGAGGGGGATGGTAAGGAGAATTGGGCTGTACAGTTGGTTCAGATTTTTCCCCAGCTCTTTTTTGCGACTTTGTGCGGACTTCTTGTATTAAGCTTAATTCTCTACCTATGGGTCAAACGCCAGCCAGCTCTTGTCTTTTATCGACGAATGGCAAAAATCCCTTTTATAGGGCAAACTGTCAGGCTATATACGACTGCCTATTATGCTAGGGAATGGGGAAATCTCTTAGGGCAAGGTATTGACTTGCTAGACTTAGTTGCTCTAATGAAAGAGCAAAAGTCCAAGCTTTTTCGTGAGCTGGGGGCTGATTTAGAAGAAGCCTTGATGCTAGGACAGAGTTTTCCTGACCGTATTGCTAGTCACCCTTTCTTCACTAAGGAACTATCCTTAATTATTGCTTATGGAGAGGCTAATGCTAGGTTGGGCTATGAGTTAGAAGTCTATGCTGAAGAGGTTTGGCAGGCTTTCTTTAACCGTCTTAATAAGGCAACAACCTTTGTGCAACCCCTCATTTTTGTTATTGTTGCTGTCGTGATTGTAATGATCTATGCAGCCATGCTATTACCAATGTATCAAAATATGGAAGGAATGATGTCATGAAAATGATGTTGAAAAAATTGAAGGCCGTTAAATTACGTGCTTTTACGCTGATTGAAATGCTGGTCGTGCTTCTCATTATCAGTATTCTCCTTTTGCTCTTTGTACCTAACTTGAGCAAGCAGAAGGATTCTGTTAAAGAGACTGGAAATGCGGCTGTGGTCAAGGTCGTGGATTCTCAAGCAGAACTTTATGAAATGAAGAATAACAAGACAGCTAGCTTAGCCGCTCTTGTTTCAGAAGGTCAAATCACGCAAAAACAGGCAGATTCATACAATGATTACTATGCGAAACATGGTGGCGAAAGCCGTTCAGTGGCCAATTAGAGCCTTTACCTTGTTGGAGAGTCTGGTGACTCTAGCAGTGGTTGCCTTTCTCACTCTGAGTTTATCAGGCTCAGTCACAGGTATTTTTCAGCAGGTTGAGACTAATCTTTTTTATCTGCGCTTTGAGTACCTATACCGAGATAGTCAGCGCTTGGCAGCGGCGGAAGGGTCAAATGTTGAATTGCAGTTGTCCAAGGATAAAATCAGTAACGGAAAATCAAGTCTGGTGATTCCTAAAAATATACATCTGGATAAGGGGCAGACGCTAGTGTTTGATGCCAAAGGAGGCAACTCTAGCCTCACAAAGATTCGTTTTTCAAGTGATAAGGAGGTGGTGACCTATCAGCTTAACATGGGCAGCGGTAAATATAAAAAGACGGTCTCTTAGAGGCTATATTCTTATCGAAAGCTTGGTAGCAATGGCTGTCTTAGTACTCGTCAGTGGTCTTATCTTGGATCAGATCAATACCAATCGTAGGCTAATGGCTAGGAATCTCCACCAACAGGAGGTCTTGAGTGTGGCAACCATGGCAGTTCAGACCAAACAGGATCAGTTGACCTTAAATGGCATCACAGTGACGGTAAAACGTAGCCAGCAAGGTATCGCGGTTTATGAATCAGGAAAGGAGATTATTCATGTCTCTCAATAGCAAGGTTCGTGCTTTTACCCTCTTGGAATGTCTAGTGGCCTTGTTGGTGATTGCTGGTTCAGTTCAAGTTTATCAAGGTCTGACCACAGTATTGGTGAGCAATGTTAAGCAGGTCAAGCAACAAGAAAGCCAAGACTGGCTTCTATTCGTTCAACAAATGGAGGCAGAATTAGAAGGTTGTCAGTTGGTAAAGGTAGAGGGGAACAAACTCTATGTCAAGCAGGATAATCAAGACTTAGCTTTTGGACTATCAAGTGCTACTGATTTTCGAAAAACAAATGCTGACGGTCGAGGCTACCAACCCATGCTTTTTAATGTAAAAGCTAGTACAATTAGCCAAAATAACCAGATAGTCACCATCCAAGTGACTCTTAAAAATGGGCTACAAAGGAGTTTTGTTTATGCTTTTGAAAAAACAGGTTAGGGGAGGCGTTCTTCTTTACGCTCTTTTTATGGCTGGCATTTTCACACTTCTTCTGCATGTTTATCTGGAGCGGGTGGTTGCTAGCTCTAGACAGAACCAAGCGCAAATGATTTCCAGTCAAAGTCGTCTCATGGCAGAGATGACCATGGACTTGGCGGACAAGAAAGCAGGTGCTTTTAGTTTCTCTCAGGGAACTACGACTTATGAGGTTAAGGACAAACAAGTGATTGTTAGAGTTGCCAGTAAAGGCCAAATCAAGACCTATCGTTATGTGAAGAAGCAGGAGCAGAAATAGAAATTCTCTTTCCTTTTTGATATGATAGAAGGACGGAGGAAATCATGAATTTTGAAGCAATTGAGACAGCCTTTGAGCTGTTGTTAGAAAATGTCCAAACCATTGAAAATGATCTTGGAACCCATGCTTACGATGCGCTTATTGAGCAAAATTCCTATTATTTGGGGGCTGAGGTAGCTAATGAAGTCATCATCAAAAACAACGAGAAATTACGTGCCCTTAATCTAAGCAAAGAGGAGTGGCGTCGTGCTTTTCAGTTCTTGTTTATCAAGCTAGGGCAATTGGAAGCCTTACAAGCCAATCACCAATTTACACCTGATGCTATTGGATTTATCATTCTTTACCTACTTGAAGGTTTGACCAAGGACGACCAATTAGATGTTTTGGAGATTGGTTCGGGGACAGGAAACTTGGCTGAAACTCTTCTAAATAATAGTCAGAAAACCCTTAATTATATGGGAATGGAAGTTGACGATCTCCTTATCGATTTGTCAGCTAGTATTGCTGATGTGGTGAATTCGAGTGCAGTTTACATTCAAGAAGATGCTGTTCGACCACATATTCTCAAAGAGAGTGATGTTATTATTAGTGACCTACCTGTTGGTTACTACCCTAATGATGAAATTGCGAGTCGTTTCAAGGTTGCAGCAACTGGTGAACACACCTATGCCCATCACCTTCTCATGGAGCAATCACTCAAGTACTTGAAGAAAGATGGTATTGCTATTCTTTTGGCACCAACTAATCTTTTGACAAGCCCACAAAGTGACTTGCTTAAGAAATGGCTATCAGGCTATGCTGATATTATTGCTGTTATCACTCTTCCAGAAGCAGCTTTTGGCAATAAACGTAACATGAAGTCTATCTTTGTGCTTAAAAAACAAACTGAAAATGCTCCTGAGACCTTTGTTTATCCACTTAGCGATTTGCAAAACTCAGAGGTCCTCAAAGATTTTACAGAGAATTTCCAAAAATGGAAATCAGATAATTCCATTTTCTAGCAAAACATGTTAGAATAGGACTATATTATTGAAAGCGTTTTACAAAGAGGTGGCTTATGACAAAAACAATAGCAATTAATGCAGGAAGCTCAAGCTTGAAATGGCAACTATATGAGATGCCAGATGAAGTTGTTCTTGCTAAGGGTTTGATTGAACGTATCGGCTTGAAAGATTCTGTTTCCACAGTAAAATTTGATGACCGTTCAGAATCGCAAACTCTAGATATTGCTGACCATGTTCAGGCAGTAAAAATCTTGCTTGATGATTTGATTCGTTTTGATATTATCAAGAGCTATGATGAAATTACAGGTGTTGGTCACCGTGTGGTTGCTGGTGGAGAATATTTCAAAGAATCAAGCTTGGTGGATGAAGATGCCTTGGCTAAGATTGAAGAATTGTCAGCCTTAGCGCCTTTACACAATCCAGGTGCAGCTTCAGGGATTCGTGCCTTTAAGGAGCTCCTCCCAGATATTACGAGTGTTGCTGTTTTTGATACAGCCTTCCATACATCTATGCCGGAAGTGGCCTACCGTTATCCAGTGCCTAATCGTTACTATACAGACTACCAAGTCCGTAAGTATGGAGCACACGGAACTAGCCACCAATATGTTTCTCAAGAAGCAGCTAAGTTGTTAGGTAAGCCAATTGAAGAAACTAAGATTATCACAGCCCATGTGGGAAATGGTGTTTCTATTACTGCCGTTGATGGTGGTAAATCAGTAGATACGTCAATGGGCTTGACACCACTTGGTGGCGTTATGATGGGAACACGTACTGGGGATCTTGACCCTGCGATTATTCCATTTGTTATTGACCGCGAGCCTGAAATGGCAGATGCTGAGCGTATCCGTCACGTCTTTAATAAGGAATCAGGTCTTCTTGGCATTTCTGAAAAATCAAGTGATATGCGTGATATCATTGCTGGTAAGAATGCTGGCGATGAAAAATGTGCCTTGGCTTATGATCTTTATGTGGATCGTTTGCGTAAATACATCGCTCAATACTTCGGTGTGTTGAACGGAGCGGATGCTATCGTCTTTACAGCAGGTATTGGTGAAAACTCTGCAGAAGTTCGTGCTTCAGTTTTGGATGGTCTCACTTGGTTTGGTATTGAAGTGGATCCTGAAAAGAATGTCTTTGGACATGTAGGCGACATTACAACAGCAGAGTCAGCTGTTAAAGTATTTGTTATCCCAACAGATGAAGAGTTGGTGATTGCGCGTGATGTTGAGCGCCTTAAAACTAAATAAGTTATCAAAAATTTGATAAGACCAGAAAAGTTGGCTGAGTGATTGGCTAGCTTTTTTTGAATGCACTGACAGAATCATTCGAATATTTCTATTTATGTGTAATTCTATAAGTAAAGAAAACTTTACAAAAAATGTAAAAAAGACTTTACAAAACATGTAAAGTGAACTATACTATAAATGTAAAGTTAACTTAACAAAGAAAAGTAAGGAGTTTAACTATTTGAGAATAAACGATAAGGTTGAGGTGCCACATGGAAACAAAAATTCAGGAACTTCGCAAGGCTAATAAGATTAGTCAGGCAGAGTTAGCAGATGAGATGGGGGTCACGAGGCAGACCATCATTTCACTCGAAAAAGGTCGCTATAATGCGTCGTTGGAACTGGCTTTTAAAATTGCTAGATATTTTGGAAAGACTATTGAAGAAGTCTTTATTTTTGAGGAAGATTAAGGAGAAAAGATATGTTTAAACAAGTCATGAAGAAAATTGGTGTTATTGTTTTAGCGCTCACTCTACTAATCTTAGATTTAACACTATTAGGTGCTTTCCCGCTACTTACTCAGGATGGTAAGTTTTCACTTGTGGAGCAAATAGGTTACGGTATTTGGGCATTAGGGAGTTTGGCTATTTTTATCGTGATTGCTTATAGATTTAAACTCTTATCGCTTAAAGAGATTAATTGGAGACGTCTCGTTGCGATTGCTTCTCTTAATCTCGTCATCTTTTTCCTAGGTGATCTTCTAGGGTATTTTATTGGTCAGTTAACACACAATGCGACTATGGAAAATCAAGATGCTTTAAATGCTATCTTTGCCCACGTACCATTCTATCTTCACCTAGTAGTCGCCGGTTTTATTATTCCGATTATGGAAGAAATCATTTTTAGAGGACTCTTAGCCAAGGTGCTCTTTGGAAAATACTTTAAGACGGGTCTTGTTATTTCCAGTCTTCTCTTTATGGCTGGTCACTCAGCATTTACGCTTCAGACAATTGTCATCTATGGTATTATGTCAGCTGGTCTTGCGATAACATATTATAAGACTAAGCGTATCGAGTACAGTATGGGTGTTCATATCTTCAACAATAGCATAAGTGTACTACTCAGTCTTTTCGTTTAAGGTGAATGATTAAAGTTATCATTGAAAAAATGTATATTGCTCTTATAAAGGATAATAGAGGGAGTGTTAAGATATGTTAATAAAAATGTTATTAGGAAATAGAAAAACAGAGGCCGAATTTAAGAAATACATTACACGAGTAGCCTGCTCTTTCTTTTCTTTGGGTATTTTGGGATTATTTATTGTTCGCTCTAACAGTCTTAGTGATTATACTCTAGGATTAGTATTGGGATTTACCATTGGGGTTTATGCCTTGTCAATCTATTATTTTGCTATACTTACCCATCCTAAACGTCTTCACCAGATGTATATTGCTGCCTACGATGAGCGAAATAAACAGATTTTAATGGCGACAGCAGTTGCAACTCTGATTTTAGAGTTTTTGCTTATCTTTGCTTTGATTGCTCTATATGCCTTTGTCAATATTCAGTTGCCATATGTTACAGTCTTATCAGTCTTGCTCTATGGCTTAGTATTGGGATTTGCTCTTATTCGTCTCATCCTATCTAAAATAGGATAAGAGTCTATATTATCTTGGAAAACTCCTCTTTCGTTTTCTTTTTGTCTTGTCAAATAAGTTATGTTGTATTATAATAAAAGTACAAACAGATGATGAAAAGAGGTGGATTCTCATGAACAAAGGGTCAATTCTCAAACGCTTTCTTTATTTTTTACTAGCTTTCCTAATACTAATTATTGATCAAGTTCCAACCATCTATTTAGGTGTCAAAGATATAAGGCTGGTCTGTCTCTTAATTTTTATCTTGCTTCTTATGAGCGCAGGAGCTCTTTTCTTAGGAAAACGTCTTGGGCTTTTCGAAGGCTTTAAGGCCCTTTCTTCCCTGAAGGCCTGGGGTATGATTGGCTTGACCTACCTAGGTATTTATATCGTTACTAGGATTGGTTCTATAGTCATGATGATGGAAGGTGTTAGTAATAGCACCAATCAGGCAGCCATAGAAAATGCCCATATGAATCCCTTCCTTCTCATAATGTTTACGGTAATTATGGCACCGATTGTGGAAGAGCTGGTTTTTCGAGGGCTCCTCATGGGACGCGTCTTTAATCCAGATTCTATTGTTGGCTTGATTGTTAGTAGTTTACTTTTTGGCCTTGTTCATATGCCGAATAGTATCGGTGTTTGGATTGTATATGCAGGTATGGGGCTTGCCCTTGGGATAGCATATCGTAAGTTTCAAAAGTTAGAGTACTGTATCATGGCCCATATCATTAACAATAGTATTGCGGTTTCAATGTTGTTACTCTTACAATTTTTAGCGCCATATATCAAATAAAGCTCGGAAGATTCCGAGCTTTATTCTTATAGTTTTTTGGCTTTAGCAATGGTTGTATCAATACTTGAAACTACACTATGGGTGAGGCCTGTACGCTCAAGGTCCATGAGACCGGCGATAGTAGTCCCACCAGGGCTACATACCTTATCAATAAGATCATGTGGACTGTTGCTACCAAGACTGAGATTTTCAGCAGTAGCTAGAACCGTCTGTGTGGCAATGGTCAGAGCGACCTGCTTACTTAGGCCGTTTTTGACACCAGCCTTGGCTAGAGCCTCGATAAAGAGGGCGATGTAGGCAGGGCTAGAACCTGCTAAGGCAGTGAAGGTATCAAAGTCCTTCTCAGCCAATTCAACAGTGGTTCCAAAACTGTCTGTGATTTCCTTGGCAACTGCCAAAAGGTCCTCGGATACCTTATCATTAGTACAAAGACCAGTAGTGCTTTTGAGAATTTGAGCATTAAGGTTCGGCATGATACGAATAAGAGGAATGTCTGGACTGGTGAGGGAAGCAAGGCGTTCTAAGGTCACTCCAGCAGCCATACTTATGATAGGTTGATGGAAATTGAGATCGGCTAGTACCTTATCAAACATTTGAGGTTTGATACCAAGGATGACCAGGTCAGCATTATCCAACAATTCCTGATGGGAAGCAGCCGCTTCAACCTCTAGTTCCTCTGCAATCTGGCGTGAACGAGCCAAGGAAGACCCTGAAATAATGATACGATGTGAGCTTGTATTTAGGCCGTTGATAATGGCTGTTGCCATTTTTCCGACACCGATAAAACCTATAATCATGGGTTACTCCTTGTCTTAGTAGTTTTTAATTAAATCTACTGTCGAGCGATCCAACTTCTTAACAATAGCTTGTAAGAAGGCCTGTGCTTCTAGGAAGTCATCCATCGCATAAAGGGTTTGGTGCGAGTGAATGTAGCGGGCACAAACACCGATAGTTGTTGATGGAACACCAGCATTCTGCAAGTGAGCGGCACCAGCATCTGTTCCGCCCGCAGCACAGTAGTATTGGTATTTGATACCAGCTTCTTCAGCAGTAGTTAAAAGGAAATCTTTCATATTGGGCAACATGATGTGACCTGGATCGAAGAAACGAATAAGTGTACCATCACCTACCTTACCTTGATTACCATAGATATCACCTGCAGGAGAACAGTCCACTGCAAAGAAAACTTCAGGATCAAATTTAGTGGTAGAGACATGGGCACCACGTAAACCAACTTCTTCTTGAACATTGGCCCCAGCGATTAGAGTATTGTTGAGTTCTCGATCCTTAACGTTTTCCAAGAGTTCACGAATCATGAGAACACCATAACGGTTATCCCAAGCTTTAGAAATGACATTCTTTTGATTGGCTGTGAGAATCGTTTCTGATTCAGGAATGATGACATCACCTGGGAAAACGCCGTAGGCATTAGCCTCTTCTTGGTTGGCAAAACCAGCATCAAAGACGATATCAGAAACACTAGGAAGACTTGAAGCTCCACCGCTAGCACGTAAGAAATGAGGTGGCACTGAACCTGAGATGACAGGATAGACACGACCGTCACGAGTGTGTAGGGTGAAGCGTTGTGAGCTGACAACCAGTGGGTTCCAACCACCAAGTTCGACGACACGGAAAGTCCCGTCTGCTTTGATTTCCTTAATCATAAACCCAACTTCATCCATGTGGGCAGCCACAAGCACCTTAGGGGCATTTTCTGCTTGGCTATGCTTGATACCGAAAATACCACCGAGACCGTCTGTTTGGACCTCATCTACAAGTGGGGTGATGTTTTTGCGAAGGTAGTCGCGTACAGGAGCTTCAAAGCCTGAAGTAGCACTGAGCTCGGTTACTTCTTTAATTTTGTCAAATAGGGTAGTCATAAAATCCTCCTTGAGTAGTACTTGCTACTATTTTAGCACGATTCTCAAGAGATAGGTAGCCTCTCCCCATTCGTCTAAAATTATGGTAAAATGTTTCTTATGAAATGTAAAACATTGGCCTTGTTTGCTGGAGGCGTAGAAGCTTTAGGTCTCTTGGCAATGGCAGAGAAGTATAGACAGTCACGTGCAGAAATGAAGAAGGCTGCATTAATCCAAGATATTAGACAAGAATTATCTCACTTGGGGACTATCGCAGTCCTTTATACAAATCCCACTGATAAGGAAAATCCAGGACTTACAGGAGGTATCGTCTTAGAGGATGGACGTTCCTATAGCTTTGTTTATGCAGAGGATATCTTGACCTATGAGGAGGAGCAGGCATGATTATTCCTAAGAATCTTGAAGAATTGGCAAGCTATGTTGAAAGTGATCAAAAGGTGGTTTTCTTTTTCACTGCTGATTGGTGTCCAGACTGCCAGTTTATCTATCCCGTTATGCCTGAAATTGAAGCCCTCCATCCAGATATGACCTTTGTGCGTGTTAACCGTGATGATTATATGGCTTTGGCACAAACTTGGAATATCTTTGGTATTCCAAGTTTTGTCGTGACTCAGAAAGGTCAGGAATTGGGACGCTTGGTCAATAAAGCTCGTAAAACCAAAGAAGAAATCAATGCCTTTTTGTCGGAGATTTAAAAGATGAAAATCAATCACTTTCCTAATATCTCTCTTGATATTTCAGAAACTAAAGAAAAGTATCTGACAGAAAAAAATGAGGAGATCATCGAAGAATTATGCCAAATTTTAGTAGAGCATTCCAAAATTGAAAGTGATATCTTCCTAAAACACCAAGAAATAAACACCTACAAAAAGGAAAATAATCTTCCTACACATCAAACTATTCCTGGAGAAATGGAGTTATTTGATGAATTTAAAGAGAAGTTGACTCCTTTAGCTCAAAAACACTTGACTGATAACTGTTATAAAAGAGGTTTTTCAGCTTCTTTTGGTTCTCCAGGCACCTATGATTTTGTGTTAGAGCCCTGTCGAGTTAAGTTTATTATGAAGAGTAAGGCTAAGATGTTTCTCGAATTTTCTTATGGGAATGACTTTTGGTACCATAAACAATTTATCGTAAAATTAACAGAGAGTGACTGGAAAATTGACAAGATTAGTTATCGCTATGGTAGTAATGACGATTCTTGGCATGTCAGTCGATTTTAAAATCTATAAAAGAACTATTGAAGGAGAACCCATGATTTTTGCATACAATAAGGAACAAGTTGGTGACGTTTTGTTGGTTATCTTGGAAGATACTAAGGACATCAAACGTAGCGTAGAACGTAAAGGTAAAGTGGCGCGTGTCACAGCTGATGAAACAGGCAAGACTCTTGCTTGGAATATTTTTGAAGCGTCAAGCCTCATTGATATCGAAGGTAACGGTCAAGTTTTCTTGTCAGACCAAGATGTAGCTGTCTTGAACGAAGAATTGGCTAAAGAGGGCTTTGAAGAGCGTTTGGAAAACACACAAGGACCAGTCTTTGTGGTTGGACAAATTGATGAAATGGTTGCACATCCAGACAGTGACCACCTTAACATCTGCCAAGTGAACATCGGTGATAAGAAGGTCCAAATCGTTGCAGGAGCACCAAACGCAGCGCTTGGTCTTAAAACTATTGTAGCTCTTCCTGGTGCTATGATGCCTAGCGGTGCCCTTATCTTCCCAGGAAAACTTCGTGGTGAAGATAGTTATGGTATGATGTGTGCCCCACGTGAGTTGGCCCTTCCAAATGCCCCACAAAAACGTGGTATTATTGAACTTGATGATTCAGCAGTAGTCGGTGAGGCTTTTGATCCAGCTAAACACTGGAAAGGGTAAATAAGACAAGAAGCGGTAAGTATATACCGCTTTTTTTTTAGGAGAGCTCGTCTTGGCAAATGGTTCAAAATTTCGAGAACCTCTTTATGCTTACCAAGTTCATCATCAAAATATAATAGTATTGCTCTCAATCTCTATTATTTGCCAAAACAACTTTATCCGAGCAATTATCTAAAAAATGTGGCTTCAAGTTTATTAATCAAGTTGTGTTTTATTTATCTGTCAGACTCAGATTTGGTGATGATTATATAAAGAAAGGAAAGTTCAATGGTTTACAACAAACATAAGGGAGTCCTTGTTTTTATGATTCTCTATACAGTCCTTTTTGTTTTTGACGGTATACGAGTATTTGATGCTCCCTTACCTTCTTCTTTAACGACCTATTTAGTTTATACCATCATGTTTTTGTATGGTTGCTTCTTATTTAAGTCTGAATTGCTCAAAAAGTGGAAAGAGGTCAGAAGTTCTAAAAGAAAATTTTTCTTGGGGGTTTTAAAAGGCTGGCTCTTACTTGTCCTGGTGACCATTTTCTTTGGACTACTATCGGCAATATTGAGGCAGGTTTTGGGACTAAGTGAACAAGGACTAAACGAGGCTAATATACAAAGTACCTTTAAAGAACAACCACTACTGATAGCAGTTTTCGCCTGTATCATTGGACCTTTTGTGGAAGAACTCTTTTTCCGTCAAATTTTATTGCATTGTTTACAGAGACATTTGCCAAGCTGGCTAAGCATTTGTGTGGTAGGATTTGTTTTCGCCTTGACCCATATGCACAGTTTGTCTTTATCAGAGTGGGTCAGTGCAGTTGGTTACTTAGGTGGCGGAGTAGCCCTTTCAATTATTTATGTGAATGAAAAGGGAAATATTTACTATCCCTTGATGGTTCATGTGCTAGGAAATATTTTATCTTTTATAGTATTGGTCATTGGTAGTGTGCAATAAGTGAATTCCAAACTATTTCAGCTTACAAAGAAAAGGCAAAGGACTCTCGTCTCTCTTCTATCAATAAAACAACTTCAAAACGGAGTGTTAAAATTATTTTAAGTGGTAATTCTGGGTCAGCAGAGGATGATTTGAGTAAGTAAACTAATGACAAGTTTGTATGGCGATAACTGTTCTTTGAATCGACAGCTCATACCAAGCTTCCTACTTCCTTTGCTAGTAGCTCAGCTCATCTTCAGATGTCTAATATTTAGTGACAAGTACATTTATTGCAGAACTCATCCTGCTTTTCACCCGAATAGATTTTACTTTTTTCTATTTAATTGAAGTCAATAATGTGATATATATATCTTATTTTTATTCTTGCTTTTTCAAAATCTGTCACTTTTTTTACTTCTGCTTACGAATAGATAGGTGGAGGTAAAAAAATGTATAACAAAGTTATTTTAATTGGACGTTTGACGGCGACTCCTGAAATGGTAAAAACTGCTAGCGATAGGTCTTTTACACGTGTTACAGTTGCGGTTAATCGTCGCTATAAGACGCAAAATGGTGAGCGTGAGGCTGACTTTATTACAGTGGTTGTCTGGGGGCGTTTGGCTGAGACCTTAGCATCTTATGCTAGCAAGGGGAGTTTAATTTCTCTTGATGGTGAGCTTCGTACTCGTAAGTACGATAAGGATGGTCAAACTCATTACGTTACTGAAGTGCTTTGTTCCTCTTTCCAACTTCTGGAGAGTCGTGCTCAGCGTGCTGTTAGGGAAAATAATCCTGATAATGACTTGGCTGACCTCGTCTTGGAAGAAGAACTTCCCTTCTAGTTTATCCTTTGACTAGCTATCTAGGTCTCCTATCTTTGAAGCAACCTCTCTAAAAAATCATGATCTTGTTCCATACCTTGTTTTAAAGAATTGTTGGAGATAAAATATTAAACACTTGTTAGACTAATAAACAGTAAAATTAGATAAGACTTAGGATGATAGGTGTTTAATAGTGTAGATAGACTAGAAAAAATAGTTTAGGAAGCCTTAAAATGTTGATATATCAACGTTTTAAATGTTAAACAAAATATTCAAAACAATGCATACAATTAACAGTTATTTCTAATGCATATCATTGTTTTATTACCGATTTTTAAATTAAATGATAGAGGTTTCATGATAAACTATAGGTGGGTAAGGAAAAAGCTATAAAAGTTACTTTTATAGTAGGCATTATTTGTTTGGAAGGAAAGTGTGAAATATCACAACTATAACGCTATCCTTGCAATTGTTTGAAACAGTTGCATTTTTGTTTATCGTTGTGAGGCCTTAGGCCTATATAATGATTTCACAGACAATTGACTATGACACTCCGACTGACATATGAATTAGGATGTTAAGCGGTCGTTGACTTTTCGTCTAGCCTTGGGGGAACACATTGGTGTGATTCCTAAGACTCACCAGACTAATGTGTTTGAAGCTAGGATGATTCGTCTTAGCTTTTTTTTGTGTCCTTTAGAAAGGGAATATCATTCTTATGCTATAATAGAAGGACTAGGCGAGATATTGTCTCGCAAATCTTGGAACGGGAGTGACACTAATGCTTGACTTTACCCAAGAAGAGAAAGATTTTTTTATGTCTGAAGCTCTTAAGGAGGCCGAAAAATCTCTAGATAAAGCAGAGATTCCAATTGGATGTGTCATCGTTAAAGATGGAGAAGTCTTAGGTCGTGGGCACAATGCACGTGAGGAGCTCAATCAAGCTATCATGCATGCGGAGGTCATGGCTATTCAGGAGGCTAATAGGACTGTGGGCAATTGGCGTTTGTTAGATTGTACCCTCTTTGTAACCATCGAACCCTGTGTAATGTGTAGTGGGGCAATTGGCTTGGCTCGTATTCCTAAAGTTATCTATGGAGCAAGCAATCAAAAGTTTGGTGGTGCGGGTAGCCTTTACGATATCCTAAGAGACGAGCGCCTCAACCATCGCGTAGAAGTAGAGACTGGTGTCATGGAGGAAGAGTGTGCTAAGATTATGCAAGACTTTTTCCGTCCGAGTCGTGAACGTAAAAAAAGAAGCCAAACGATTGGCTAAATTGGAAACAAGGCAAGATATGTAAACAAAAGTGCAAGGCCCTTTGGCCTTGCACTTTTTAATGGAAGATGAGTTTTTGTTTTCCTGAAGGCAATTTAGGTCACTCTTTCTATGCTTTATTTTTTTCTTTCTCTCTTGTCAAAAGAAAAATAGGCATAAAGAGGATCAGAGTACCAAAAGCGGACTTCAAATTAGCATCAATAATTGGTGTTCCTAATCGTACATGAAAGATAAGGTTGATTAGGAGTATCAGAAGTAGGCTACCGATAATTCCAGCTAAAGCTATTTTTACGAGTAAATAGTTATTCGTTTTAGGTGATTGATTAGCAGTAGTATCATTTGTTTGATTTTTTGTATGTTTCATGAGTTATCATCCTCAAAATCTTTGAGATGTCAGCTGAGTTCTGTTAGTTAGTGGGTGAGGTTATAGAAAGACTTACCTGCAGCATAGCTAAGGTCATAAGTCAGTTTTGCAGCAGCAATGCCAACAGAAATAGCGGCCCAAGGAACCACTCCACCTGATACAGCTTCAAGTTCTTGAGTAGTCATGTTTTTACGATTGTTAATGGTCTTAGTCATTGTTCATATGTCCTTTCTTTTATCGCGCAGAGTCCATGTAGCCATTGTAGGCTCCAAGGCATACCATAGTTCCAATAGGTCTTGAAGCTAGGCAGAGCCCTCCAATGGCAAGGTTAGTCTTCCATCCGCCTCCTGTTACTGAGGCTAGGTCAGCTGCCTTCATTTCTTTGTTAATCACTGTCATTCTCCTTTTTTTATTTTTGGTGAGTTTTTAAATCTCATACCCTCTCACCACGAGTTAAGAGGTATGTTAAACATGACTTCTCCTTTAAATAAAGTCAGCCATGTCACTAGCTTTTGGTGCTTTCCTCAAGCTATGGATTTATTATAAGGTGTCGAGAAATAAAAAAGTAGTGACATAAATGTCACCATGGTAAGTCTTATGTTTTATCGAAGTTTAGACTGACCGAAGGAAATAATAGGGATTGATAGGGGATAGGTCTAGCTAGTCTTATCATAAGTTCTCTACTTGCAATCACTGCAATTTATGGTATAATATTTTTCGGAGCAACATCTGTGCGTGAAGCGGGTCAGGGGAGGAATCCAGCAGCCCTAAGCGATTTCAGGTGTGTGCTCTTTTTTTGTGTCGAGGAGGATTTATGGCCAAATTTAGTGTTTTTAAAGATCAAGAGAGTCTTTTTGCTTGTCCTATCTGTCAAGCGCCAATGCATTTGGATTTGTCTAGCTTGGTTTGTCAGAATAGGCATACCTTTAATATCGCCAAGCAGGGCTTTGTCAATTTTTTGAGACAGACTAAGGGAGATAAGAACTATGATATGGCTTCTTTTGAAAAGAGGAGTCAGATTCTTGCGGCAGGCTATTACGATCCTATCCTGGAGGTGATTTCAGAGCGCTTGCGTGACCTTCCTGAACACTCGCACGTTCTAGATGTTGCCTGTGGTGAGGGCTATTATAGCCGTCAGTTGGCTCAAGAGTTTGACAAGGATTTCATGGCCTTTGATTTGTCTAAGGATTCTATCCTTCTTGCGGCTCGTCAAAATCCTCAGAAAAATGTAGCTTGGTTTGTTGGCGATTTGGCTCAATTGCCTTTACGTGAACACTGTATCGATGTGATTTTAGATATTTTTTCACCAGCTAATTATCAAGAATTTGGACGACTTTTGTCTGATCATGGCTTGGTTTTTAAGGTTATTCCTCATGAGGATCATCTTAAAGAGTTTCGCCAATTGTTACCGGAGGCGCAGGCTTATTCGAACCAGGATGTTCTGGAACATTTTCAAGAGTCCTGTGACCTTTTGGAGCGTGTGACGATTGCTAAGACTTGGTCTATGCCATCAGAGCATGTTCAAACATTTGCTGAGATGACACCTCTTTTTTTCCATGCCAATAAGGATACTTTGGACTTGACTTCAGTGACGCAATTAACCGTTGCGGGAGAACTGCTGATTGGCCGTATTAGAGATGATAAGCAATCCTAACAGTCGTTGGGATTTTTTTGATGGGAAAATGTCTCAGTTAGCTTGTTTGGTCTTCCTAAAAGGTGTATGATGAGAGCAATGAGTAAGAAAGTTTCAGTAATGGGTAAAAAGCGATGAAAAATAGAGCTTATAAGAACTACATTTTTGATTTTTATGGTACCTTGGTTGATATCTTAACTGATGAGAAGGATCCTGTGTTATGGGATAAACTAGGCCAACTATATCAGGCTTATGGAGCGGCTTATGAGGGCGAGACTCTTAAAAAGGCTTATGCTAAGCACGTGGATCAGGCCCGTAAGGAGTTAATAGATCTCAAAGGAGTTGCTTATCCAGAAATTGATTTAGCCCACATTTTTAACCAGCTTTATGTAGACGCTCGGCCTCAGTCTCGTAACTCTAATCAGCCGGAAGATTGGGGACAATTGATAGCAATGGTCTTTCGCGTCTTATCTCGCAAACATGTGACGGCTTATCCCCATACCAAGGAGGTGCTAGCCTTTCTAAAAGAGCAGGGCTGTCGGATTTATCTCTTGTCTAATGCTCAAGCAGCCTTTACTAACGCTGAGATTGACCTAATGGCGTTAAGACCTTATTTTGATGCTATTTACTTGTCTTCGGATGCCGGTATCTGTAAGCCGCAACCTGAATTTTTAAAGCAAGTTTTGGATGATCATGGGTTAAACCCGTCTGAGACAGTCATGGTTGGAAATGACTTAACGACTGATATTGCTGTGGCTGAAGCAGTTGGAATCGATAGTATCTTGCTCAATACCTTCCCTTATTCTCGTCGAGAACTGGAGAATTCCCCAATCAAGCCAGACCGAGTGATTACTGATATAGAAGCTCTAAAGACCAATTTTACATAAAAATACACTGTATTTGGCAAAAGCAAAGACAATTATCAGAATTTTTGGTATAATAATTCCTAACTTTATGTGAATGGAGAATCTCATGACTGCACAAAAAATGTCTGCACAAGAAATTATCGCTTTTATCGGTAATGCTGAAAAGAAAACGAATGTTAAAGTAACTTTTGAAGGGGAATTGGCAACTGCTGTTCCAGCTTCTGTCACTAAACTTGGTAACGTTCTTTTCGGAGACTGGAAAGATATCGAACCACTTCTTGCGAATTTGACTGAAAACAAGGACTATGTTGTGGAACAAGATGGCCGTAACTCAGCTGTTCCATTGCTTGATAAACGTCACCTTAATGCACGTATCGAACCAGGTGCTATTATCCGAGACCAAGTAACTATCGAAGACAATGCTGTCGTTATGATGGGTGCTGTAATCAATATCGGTGCTGAAATTGGTGCTGGTACTATGATTGATATGGGTGCTATCCTTGGTGGTCGTGCTACTGTTGGTAAAAACAGCCATATCGGTGCGGGTGCAGTCCTTGCTGGTGTGATTGAACCAGCTTCAGCAGACCCAGTTCGTATCGGTGATAACGTTCTTGTTGGTGCTAATGCTGTTGTTATTGAAGGTGTTCAAGTTGGTAACGGTTCAGTCGTTGCTGCTGGAGCTATCGTTACTCAAGATGTTCCTGAAAATGTGGTTGTAGCTGGTGTTCCAGCTCGTATCATCAAGGAAATTGATGAAAAAACACAACAAAAAACAGCACTCGAAGACGCTTTGCGTAACTTATAACATATTGATAGTAGAGGCCTGTAAGGCCTCTATTTCTAGATTCTCTATAAAATAAGACAATAAAAAGGATAAAAACATGACACTTGATTTAATTAAAATCAGACGAGACCTTCACCAAATTCCTGAAATTGGTTTGGAAGAATTTAAAACTCAGGCTTATCTCTTAGAGCGTATTGCTGAAATGACTGAAGGTAAGGACTTTGTGGAGCAACGTACTTGGCGTACAGGGATCCTTGTCTATCTTCACGGGCATGCTCCTGAAAAAACTATTGGTTGGCGTACAGATATTGATGGTCTCCCAATCGTAGAGGAAACAGGTCTTGACTTCAAGTCTACTCATGAAGGTCGTATGCATGCTTGTGGACACGATATGCACATGACTACAGCGCTTGGTCTTTTGGACCAGATGCTTCAAGTAAAGCCTAAAAATAACATGCTCTTCCTCTTCCAGCCGGCTGAAGAAAATGAAGCTGGTGGTATGCTTATGTATGAGGACGGTGCCTTTGGAGACTGGTTGCCAGATGAGTTCTATGGCCTCCACGTCCGTCCAGATTTCAAGGTAGGTGATATTGCGACTAACACAAGCACCCTTTTTGCTGGGACTTGTGAAGTCCTCGTTACTTTCAAGGGGAAAGGTGGACATGCGGCCTTTCCACATGAGGCCAATGATGCCCTTGTAGCAGCTTCTTACTTTATTACTCAGGTGCAAACAATTGTCAGTCGTAATGTTGACCCTATCCAGGGTGGGGTAGTTACCTTTGGTTCTTTCCATGCAGGAACTACTAACAATGTTATCGCTGAAACTGCAGAGGTTTATGGAACTATTCGTACCCTTACTCAGGAAATGAGTCTCCTTATCCAGAAGCGCGTGCGCCAGATTGCAGAGGGCGTGGCAGCTAGCTTTGGTATGGAAGTGGATATCATGTTGAAACAAGGTGGTTATCTTCCTGTGGAAAATAATCCAGCCTTGGCCAAAGAGTTGATGGCTTTCTTTGATGCTAGCCCAGAGGTTAACCTGATTGATTGTCCACCAGCTATGACTGGAGAGGACTTTGGTTATTTGCTTAGTAAGGTTCCTGGTGTCATGTTCTGGTTGGGAATTGACACGCCATATGCACTTCACCATCCTAAGATGAGTCCAAATGAAGATGCCCTCGCTTTTGCAGTGGCTGAAATTGGAAAATTCCTTAAACACAAGGCAGAAGCCTAACCATAGTTGATACAGCTAAAAAATCTACCAAGTCTGACTTTTGGTAGCTTTTTTGATATGATAAACCTATGAAAAATGAACTTAGAAAAACAGTCTTGGCTCAGTTAACTTCACAAGATCCTGAGACTAAGGCTAAGATAGATCAATATCTTTTGGAGCAATTGATTGCCTTACCTGCTTATAAAGATGCCCAGGTGATTGCGACTTATTTGTCTTTTCCTCATGAATATGATACCGGTCTTTTAATCAATCAGGCTTTAAAGGATGGTAAACGACTTTTGATTCCTAAAACATATAAACAAGGTCGAATGATTTTTGTGGATTATGATCCAGATAATCTTGTTGCAACCTCTTTTGGCTTGATGGAACCTGTGTCTGATTTGGCTGTGGAAAAATCAGAGATTGATTTAATTCATGTGCCAGGAGTAGTTTTCAATGATGAAGGCTATCGCATTGGTTACGGAGCAGGTTACTATGACCGCTATTTGTCTGATTTTGAAGGGGAGACCGTTAGTACGGTTTATCCTTGCCAGAAACATGATTTTCAACCAGATAGCTATGATATTCCTGTTAAGGAGGTTGTTACATGCAAGTAAATGAGTGGAAGAAATACCCAGCAACCTATCTATTGTTGGGGCTTACGACGCTGACTTTCATCTGTCAATATCTCTTAAATGGCTTTCAAGCGACCTCACCTTTGAGCCTCTTTAAGATGGGGGCCATGTACGGTGCTTTTGTTCAGTACAGCCCACTGAACCTCTGGCGTCTTGTAACACCGATTTTTGTGCATATAGGTGTTGAGCATTTTCTATTTAATATGCTTGCCCTTTACTTTATGGGGAAAATGGCTGAGCAGATTTTTGGGACTCTACGTTTTCTAGGGCTCTATTTGTTGGCTGGTGTTATGGGAAATGCCTTTACCTTACTTTTTACGCCTAATGTTATTGCAGCTGGTGCTTCGACATCCTTGTTTGGACTTTTTGCGGCTGTTGTGATTCTTGGCTACTATAGTCATAGTCCTTTGCTTAATCAGTTAGGTCGCAATTACTTGGCTTTGATTGTCATAAACTTAATCTTCAACCTGTTTACACCTAGTGTTGGGATTACAGGCCATCTTGGTGGTTTAGTTGGAGGTGCTCTTGCAGCTATCTTTTTGGCTAACAAGGTTGAAAGTCGCTTATTTAGTAAAGGTTGGCGTTTTACAGCTCTTTTAACTTACATTTTACTATTGCTGATTCTTCTAGGATTTACTTATTTTTAAATTATATGAAAAAACCATCGAACCTGACATTCGATGGTTTTTATATTAGTCTTTTTTAGCTGCTTTGCCTTCAAGTTTGTGGCCCAAGTCAATGAGGTATTGCTTGAGGTCATCTTTAACTTGAGGATGTTTAAGTGCGTAATCGATTGATGTTTTCATGAATCCGAATTTGTCACCGACATCATAACGGTCTCCAGTAAATTCGCGAGCAAAGACGCGTTGTGTCTTGTTAAGTTTATCGATAGCATCAGTCAATTGGACTTCATTTCCAGCACCTGGTTCTTGAGTTTCCAAAATACCGAAAATTTCAGGTGTTAGAAGGTAACGCCCGATGATAGCAAGATCACTTGGTGCATCCTCTGGATTTGGTTTTTCAACGAAAGTTTCAACGCTATAACGTCCATTTTCACCTTTGCCTTGAGGGGCGATGACACCATAAGAAGAAACTTCTTCATGAGGTACAGGCATAACTGCAATGGTTGATGCGTGTGTTTCCTCATAATCATTAATGAGCTGCTTAGTCAAAGGTACTGCTTTGTCATTAGTGATATCCATGAGGTCGTCACCAAGCATGACAACGAATGGCTCATTTCCGACAAATGCTTTGGCTTGAAGAACAGCATCTCCAAGGCCACGTGGGTGGCTTTGGCGGATAAAGTGGAGGTTAATAGCAGTGGTGTCATTAACCAATTTCAACAGGTCTGTCTTACCTTTTTGTTCCAAGTTGTATTCTAACTCGAAGTTTGAATCAAAGTGGTCTTCGATAGAACGTTTTGACTTACCAGTAACCACCAAGATATCTTCGATACCTGATTTGAGGGCTTCTTCAACGATAAATTGGATGGTTGGTTTGTCAACGATTGGCAACATTTCTTTGGCCAAGGCCTTAGTAGCTGGTAAAAAGCGTGTTCCGAGTCCTGCAGCGGGGATGATAGCTTTTCTAACTTTTTGATTCTTCATGAGAACTCCTTAGATTTTTATTTTTTATCCCATTCATTTTCAGAGCGCAATTCGTTGGACATCATATTGAGAATAGATTCCTTGATATCAGCACCCTCATAGATAGATTTGTAGATTGCTGTTGTTATTGGCATGTAGACGCCGAGTTCTTGGGCGATTTCATAGGCAACCTTTGTGGTTGAAATACCCTCGATAACCATTCCCATGTTACGTTCAATGTCTTCTAGCTTTTCTCCACGACCGAGCGCATCCCCAGCACGCCAGTTACGTGAATGGATAGAAGTTCCTGTAACAATAAGGTCACCAACCCCAGATAGACCGCTGTAAGTCAAAGGATCAGCCCCAAGTTTCACACCAAGACGAGTAATTTCCGCAAGGCCACGAGTAATAACGGCTGCCTTAGCATTGTCCCCATATCCCATACCGTGGAGGGCACCAGCACCTACCGCGATAATGTTTTTAAGAGCACCAGCTGTTTCAACACCAATCACATCTGAATTGGTGTAGAGGCGGAAGTAGCTATTGCTGAAAATACCTTGGACATAGCGTGCCGCTTCAAGATCCTTAGATGCTGCTGTAATCAAAGTGATATCGCGAACAATAGTTTCTTCAGCGTGGCTTGGACCAGATACGACAACAATCTCACTACGAAGTTCCTTAGGAATCTCTTCTTCAAGGATTGTTGAAAGGCGTTCGTGTGTTCCAGGTTCCAAACCTTTGGAAGCATGCATAACAACAACTTCGTGGTCCAAAAGTTCAGCAACTTGCTTAGCAACTAAGCGAGTGACCTTGGTTGGAACAACAAAGAGAACAGCGTCGACACTATCTAGGGCTTCAGATAGCTCTTTGTAGGCTTTAATGTTTTCATCCAAAACCACATCCTTGAAGTAGCGGGTATTGGTGTGTTTCTCGTTAATTTCATCAATTTGTTCAGGGATGTTTCCCCAAATACGGACCTCGTGTCCGTTGTCGTTGAGTACCTGAGCAAGGGCAGTTCCCCATGAACCAGGGCCCAAGACAGCGATTTTTTGTTTTTTCATCATTAGGTCTCCCTTTAGGTCCTTTCTAACAAAGTAGAAAAAGACTGTATTCTTTCTCATTATAACATAAGAAAAGCATGTTTGTCTTGTACTCTCTGTTAGGAGGGCTGATGGCTATTTATTTTTTCAGCCAATTTTGGGCAATGTAGCCCCCAATGAGAGCAGCCATGAGCGTTCCTCCAATCAGGATTAAGACATGACTGGCTGTAAAGGGAACCATAACTTGATTTACATAATCTTGAGTTTTCCCTTTGGCTAGGAGCTGTGCGATATAAGCTTTGGGCGCAAGCCACATGGTGATAATGGGTGCTAAGTTCCCTAGGGAAAAGATCATATAGGAAAGTAAATTAAGTTTACTATTCTCATAGTTCCCTTTCTTAGCTAGAAAGTCAGCGACAAGGCCAGCCAGAAAGCTAGGAAGAAAGGCTAGAACAAAGTGCCCAGAAGCAAAGAAGAAGAGGGACATAAAGATACCCAGACAGGTAATCGCTCCAAATTGTTTTGTCTTTCTGATAAGCCCCAAGTAGACCCAGCCTGCAAAGATAGCCGCTAAGGCAGGTGTATGATACATATTTTTGACTTTGAAAAAGATTAAATCAATAGCAACTGCAAGGGCTAGGCAAATAAAATACAGTAGAATAGCTAGGCTGGTTTGTTTGATGAATGTCTTTTGACGCATGTGGTCTCCTAATCAATGTGAGGTGTTTTAGTTTTATTGAGCCAAGAGTATGCCAAACCAATGAAAATACCTCCGCCAATCCAGTTACCGAAGAAAACGACTACCCACTGACGTAGAATATTTGCCAAAGTGAAATTATCCACAGCATCACGCACACCGTTGAAACCGAGCAACATGAAAGAAGCAAAGTTAGCAATCAAGTGTTCATTAATCAAAAATACAAACATAAAGATAGCTGATAGCGCAATGAAAATTTTAGCAGATTCTTCTTTGAGGAGCATGTAGCCCAAGATGGCAATATTAACGAACATATTAGCTGTAATACCTTCTGTAAAGTTCATCCAATCTGTTTTTCCAAGCTTGGTTGAGACAGCAGTAACTAAGAAACTCTTGTCAGTCAAATGTTGGAAAGAGAAGGATTGGTTGAAGAACCAGGCCAAGATAAGGGCACCGACAAAATTAAAGAAGGTACAGTAGAGGAGGATGGTACACACCTTGCTCCATTTGATTTTACCATAATAGGCACCACTGGTCAGGAACATCATGTTTGAAGTAGCCAACTCTCCATTGAATATGAGAACGAAGACCAGTCCGATGGCAAAGATAAAGGCGAAGACAAAACGAGAAAGGGCTGGAATACCTGTAGCGATAACATCCGCACCAATAATTCCTACAGCAGTTGACATAGTAAGATAAGCTCCAGCGAGCATAGAGCGCAAGGCATAGCGCCCCAGACTTTCGTCAAAGAGAGCTTCTTTTTTAGCGCAAGCAGCAAAAACTTTTTCTTAGAATTGAGACATAGGTTTTACCTCTAAATTGTGTAACATGGAGCATGAGTGGATGCACAAGCTCGAGTGAAAATAAATTTAAGATGACCATGAAAAAAAGTCAGGACGTTTTGTCCCAACTTTTCCAAGTCTTAATATGAGGATGCTCCAGATGTTGCATCTGCGGCTGGGGCTGCGTCGCCACCATGACCACCCGCATCTGATGCACCAGATGTGGCGTCGCTACCGCCATGACTAGCTGCAGCTGGTGCAAAAGGACCGCTTCCTCCGACAAGGCGTTGACCAGTTGTTTCGAGATACCAGTCAAGCCATGGTTTAAAGTTAAAGACGATTTCATTGATTCCTGCATAAGAACCATCATCATAGTACATAGCCTGATAGTTATGCGTATTGATAACTCCTTCAGGTGACCCTGGAACAATCGTACGAACATATTCTTGGTTACCATTACGAAGTGTACCGATAACCCATTCTACATTTTTCATACGAGCTGGTGGAAGTGAGCCGTGAACAGTTGACATACGGCTACCAGATTGAGGTGGCACACGTTTAGCAAACATAGTGTCAGGATCTTGATGGGCGTTATTGTAGTAGAGGAACTGATTGTTATCATCGGCATAGGTCAATTCAAATGGCATAGCCTTGAGGAACATGTCAATTTGATTAACCGTCAAAATACCGTGGTCCAATTTCACGTAGGTATCACCAGATACCGCACCAGTGATTTCAGCTACTTTTTCTACCCACTCTGGATCGTCAGGATCAACTTCGGTAACAGTTGTAGCGATTGGGTTGTTACAATCCAAGTCTTCAGGTTCGATTGGTTTTGGTTTTTTCAATTTAGAAACCACTCCTACATATTGGATGAAATTATCTAAGCATTGTTCAAGGAAGTTAATAGTGCCTTCATTGGTAATGTTACCTTCAAGGTCAAAGGCTTCTTTAGCCTTTCCAAGCAAGAATTCATTACCTGGAAGTGTATAGGCATTGACACCAGGTGCTTCAAGGATTTTACGCAAATGCACTTGGGCACGAGAAGTCCCTTGGTCGTAGTAAGAAGCACCAACAATCATTACAGGCTTGTTTTCAAATGGGTGCACTTCGAATGAGAGCCACTCCAAAACTGATTTAAGTGCTGCAGAGATAGTGTGGTTGTGCTCAGGTGTTGCAATGATAACACCGTCAGCGCGTGTGATTTTGTTATTAAGTAAGCGAAGTTGGAAGCTTTCGTCCCATTTTTCATCTTGGTTAAACATAGGAACTTCATCAATTTCCAAAACTTCAAGTTCAAATTTTATTTTAAAATGTCTTCTGATAAATTCGAGCAGTTTACGGTTATATGATTGATCATAATTTGCTCCAACGAGTCCAACAAATTTCATAATTTATATTCTCCTGTCTTATAGGCTTTCCCAGTCAAAGTCTTCAGCTTCTTTATGTAGCAACTCTGTAGCATGTGAGAGTTTACCAGTAATTTTGACGTAGAGACGGAAGTCATCGAAAATAGCATCTAGTTTTTTGATGACATCAAGGTCGACTAAATCATCATTGCTATCAAAAGCTTGTAGAGAATGTGAGAGTAAGAATTCGTCTGGAAGCACATTAGCTTTGATTTCTGGAGCATTCAAGATTTGACGAAGTTGTAACTGTGCACGAGAAGCCCCGAGTGTTCCGTAAGATGCCCCTGTAATCATAACTGGCTTATTCAAAAGAGGGAAAACACCGTATGAAACCCAAGCTAAAGCGTTCATGAGAACGGCAGGAATTGAGTGGTCATACTCAGGTGTTCCAATAATAACACCATCAGCCTCATCGATTTTTTTAACGATTTCAAGGACACTTTCTGGCAATTGCTTGTTAGCGGGTTTGTTAAAGACAGGAAGGTCTTTGATTTCAACAAGTTCGATGTCTGCCTTATCTGCAAAATGTTTCTGAATATATTGCAATAATTGTCTATTAGTTGAACGTTTTGAATTCGTACCAACAAGTCCGATGAATTTCATGACAATTCTCCTTAAAAGTATTATATCTAGTACTATGTTAGCGTTTTCCTGGTTAAAAGTCAATCTTCGTTTAATGAGAAAGTGATTAGACTATTACCTTTGTCATCTTATTTCGAATAGATTATAATAGGATAGATTTAAAAGTCTGAAGCTAGCATGGCTAGTTTATACAAATACTAGTCAATAGATGTATCGAAAGGAAAAATAATGACAAAAATTCGTGGATTTGAACTCGTATCAACCTATAACAATCAGGAATTGCTTCCAAAACGTGAGACAGCCCATGCTGCAGGTTATGACTTAAAGGTGGCAGAGAACATTGTCATTGCTCCTGGGGAAATTGTTCTCGTCCCAACAGGTGTTAAGGCTTACATGCAACCTGGTGAGGTTCTCTATCTCTATGACCGTTCATCAAACCCTCGCAAAAAAGGTCTGGTCTTGATTAACTCAGTTGGCGTTATTGACGGCGATTACTATGGAAATCCAGGAAATGAAGGTCATATCTTCGCTCAGATGAAAAATATTACTGATCAGCCCGTGACTCTTGAAGTTGGCGAACGCATCGTTCAAGGTGTCTTTATGCCCTTCTTGATTGTAGATGGAGACGAAGCTGATGGTGTTCGTACAGGTGGCTTTGGATCGACTGGACAGTAGAGGAAGCAAAGTGGCAGATTATTTGTTAGTAATCGATATGCAGTCAGATTATGTTGCTGTAGGAAAAGCATATCATGAAGAACTGATTGCAGCTGTAAATGACAAAATTGCTAGCTATCCTAGCGACCGGGTTATCTATATTCTCAATCGTTTTTTCTGGGAGAGAAAAGATAGAAAGAAGAAATTTGCGACCGGCTTGCTGCTTGTATCTTCTCGTATCTTTGAGAAGCGTCGGGCTTCTTGCTTTACTAATCCAGATTTAAAAGATTTTTTAGAGGGAAATGGTACTAAAAGCATAGAGTTTATAGGGGTAGATGGCAATGGCTGTGTTAAGGCTTCCGTTTTGGCGGCTATCAAGGAGAACTATCAGGTTTCCGTAGATTTGTCCGCTGTCGGAGTTGCCAACCAGAGGAAATTTCAAAAAACATTGCATAAGTGGCACTCTGCTGGAGTAAGCGTAGAAGGAGAATTATCATAGCTAAGAAAAAATCAACTTTTGTTTGTCGAGAATGTGGCTACAATTCACCCAAATATCTAGGGCGTTGTCCCAACTGTTCTTCTTGGTCCTCTTTTGAGGAAGAAGTTGAGGTGCAGGAGGTAAAAAATGCTCGTGTCAGTTTAACGGGTGAAAAGTCTAAACCTACTAAATTAAAAGAAGTCTCTTCAATTAATTATGCCCGCATAAAGACTGACATGGACGAGTTTAACCGTGTTTTAGGTGGCGGTGTGGTTCCGGGTAGTCTGGTTCTTATTGGAGGAGATCCAGGGATAGGGAAATCGACTCTTCTCTTACAAGTGTCAACACAGCTGGCTAACAAGGGAACTGTCCTCTATGTTTCTGGGGAAGAATCTGCCGAGCAAATCAAATTGCGGAGCGAACGTTTAGGTGATATTGATAACGAATTTTATCTTTATGCTGAGACTAATATGCAAGCCGTTCGCAGCCAAGTAGAGGCTATAAAACCCGATTTTCTCATTATCGACTCTATTCAGACCATCATGAGTCCAGAGATTTCTGGCGTTCAAGGTTCTGTATCTCAGGTTCGTGAAGTCACTGCTGAACTTATGCAGATTGCCAAAACCAATAACATCGCCACATTTATTGTTGGGCATGTGACCAAGGAGGGACAACTGGCTGGACCACGTATGTTGGAACACATGGTGGATACTGTGCTCTATTTTGAGGGAGAACGTCATCATACCTTCCGTATTTTGCGAGCAGTCAAAAACCGTTTTGGTTCAACTAATGAGATTGGGATTTTTGAGATGCAGTCTGGTGGTTTGGTAGAAGTGCTAAATCCTAGCCAAGTTTTCTTAGAGGAACGCCTAGACGGAGCCACAGGTTCTGCCATTGTTGTAACAATGGAAGGTAGCAGACCTATCTTAGCTGAAGTTCAAGCCTTGGTGACCCCAACCGTCTTTGGTAATGCCAAGCGGACAACAACAGGACTGGATTTTAACCGCGTCAGCCTCATTATGGCTGTTTTAGAGAAACGTTGTGGCCTTCTTCTCCAAAATCAAGATGCTTATTTAAAATCAGCTGGTGGTGTCAAATTGGACGAGCCGGCTATTGACCTTGCTGTCGCTGTTGCTATTGCTTCTAGTTACAAGGAGCTTCCAACCAATCCACAAGAAGCCTTTATAGGAGAAATTGGCTTGACTGGAGAGATTCGCCGAGTAACTCGCATTGAACAGCGTATTAATGAAGCTGCTAAACTAGGTTTTACTAAGATTTATGCTCCGAAGAATTCTCTTCATGGTATGAAAATTCCAGAAGGTATCCAGGTGGTTGGCGTTACGACAGTGGGAGAAGTACTCAAAAAAGTCTTTTCTTAGAAAGTGATAGAAGGTCATTTTGGAAACGCTTGCAAAATTATATCTCCAATGCTATACTTTTCATAAGGATAGGGAGGTATTTATTATGCAATTTTTCACAGACAGCAACATGCAATTCCCTTTAGTAGAGTTATCTCTCAATCAAGGTGAAACAGTCTTTATCCAGCGTGGCAGCATGGTATACCACACACCTAATGTGACACTGAGTACCAAATTAAATGCCAGCGGATCAGGTCTAGGTCGCTTTGTAAAGGCTGTTGGGCGTTCAATGGTTTCGGGTGAAAGTAGCTTTATTACTCAGGTTGTCTCACAGTCCAATAACGGTTATATAGCCTTGGCCCCTGATTCTCCAGGTCAGGTGATTCCACTTTATTTAGGTGAAAAACAGTACCGACTAAATGACGGTGCCTTTCTAGCACTTGATGGCACAGCTTACTATACAATGGAACTCCAGTCTGTTGGTAAGGCTATTTTTGGTGGTCAGGGTGGTTTCTTTGTGATGACAACCCAAGGCCAAGGAACACTCTTGGCAAATGCCTACGGTTCTATTAAAAAAATTGAGCTAAACAACCAAGAAGTGACTATTGATAATGCTCATGTCGTTGCCTGGAGTCAGACACTTGATTACAATATTCACTTGGAAAATGGTTTCTGGCAGTCTATTGGGACAGGAGAGGGTGTTGTGAATACCTTTAGAGGAACAGGTGAAATTTATGTTCAAAGTCTCAATCTTCAAACCTTTGCAGGCTTGCTTAATAGATACTTACCAAAACGTTCATAGTATAAATTGAAGGAGAGTGGATGCTTGTTAGCATCTATTCTCCTTTTTATATTGCGAACTCAATAGCTGACAAGTTAATAAAAAGATGATAAGATAGTGTTTAAATAATTTGATAGTCAAATTATTTTCTTCATTAGAAAGTGAGTTATTATGTCTTATTTTGAAAACTTTCTCAATGCCAACAAAGCCTATGTTGATCTCCACGGGACAGCCCATCTTCCCTTGAAACCAAAGACTAAGGTGGCTATTGTGACTTGTATGGATTCACGCCTTCACGTTGCCCAGGCCTTGGGGTTGGCCCTAGGTGACGCTCATATTTTGCGTAATGCGGGTGGTCGTGTAACGGAAGATATGATTCGTTCTTTGGTCATTTCTCAACAACAGATGGGGACACGAGAAATCGTAGTTCTTCACCATACAGATTGTGGTGCTCAGACCTTTAAGAACGACGAGTTTACCGCCTATCTCAATAAGGAACTTGGTGTTGATGTTTCTGATCAAGATTTTCTTCCATTCACAGATGTAGAAGAGAGTGTTCGTGAAGATATGGCTATTCTTCGTCAGTCACCGCTTATCCCTGAGGATGTTATCATCTCCGGTGCGGTTTATGATGTAGATACTGGTCGAATGACTCAAGTTTATCCCTAATACCGAAAAGTTTAGCAGGCATGATTGCCTGCTTTTTTCATGGTTTGACATAAAAAAACTCAGCATAAAATATAAATGCTGAGTTAATCTAGTTTTTAAGAAACGATAAAAATGAGAATCACAGTCCCTAAATAGAAAAGACTGGTGATAAAAAAGCTGATACGCCAGAATAACTTAAGAAAACGTTTAAACTTGAAAGATTGTGTTTTTCTTAGCATCTGAATTGTGATAATGATAGCCACCAAGGATAATAAGATAGTGATGTAAGGCAAAAAGCTATGGGTGAAGAAACGGGCTGACACAGCAACCACCTCAATAAAATAAAGAGGGAAGGTAAGGTCAGCAAAATTAAGCCCGAGGTATTTTAAACTGAAGAAGCGGTGGATAATAAAAGCAAAGATAGGTGTTAAAATCAAAAATGCTATAGCAAAGAATTTATATAGAATCATAAGTCTATTTTACCTCGAAAAGTCCTTTATGTAAATTTTTTCCTAAACTTAATAAGAAATTCTTGCATCTAAAAAGAATTTCTGTATAATAGATAAGGTATGTAAAAACATACTTGTGGGAGGTAACAAAACTTACTTACCGCCAAAACCACAATAGGAGGAAATTACAAAATGGCTAAAAAAGTCGAAAACATCGTAAAACTTCAGATTCCTGCTGGTAAAGCGACTCCAGCTCCACCAGTTGGACCAGCTCTTGGTCAAGCCGGAATCAACATCATGGGATTCACTAAAGAGTTTAACGCTCGTACAGCTGACCAAGCTGGTATGATTATCCCAGTTGTTATCTCTGTGTATGAAGATAAATCATTTGATTTCATCACTAAAACACCACCAGCTGCTGTTCTTTTGAAAAAAGCTGCAGGTGTTGAAAAAGGTTCAGGTACTCCAAACTCAGTTAAAGTTGCTTCAGTAACTCGTGCACAAGTACAAGAAATTGCTGAAACTAAAATGCCTGACTTGAACGCTGCAAACATCGAATCAGCTATGCGTATGATCGAAGGTACTGCACGTTCAATGGGATTCACTGTTACTGACTAATTCAGTTAACAAGAAAACCACAGACGTCGTCTCACTTCGCTGAGTGACGTGGAAGATGAAAGTCGTTATGACCACATTACACAAGGAGAAATAATTAACATGGCTAAAAAAAGCAAACAAATGCGTGCTGCTCTTGAGAAAATCGACAGCACAAAAGCTTACAGCGTAGAAGAAGCTGTAGCTCTTGCACAAGAAACTAACTTCGCAAAATTCGATGCTACTGTTGAAGTATCATACAACCTTAACATCGACGTTAAGAAAGCTGACCAACAAATCCGTGGAGCAATGGTATTGCCAAACGGTACTGGTAAAACTCAACGCGTTCTTGTATTTGCTCGTGGTGCTAAAGCTGAAGAAGCTAAAGCAGCAGGTGCTGACTTCGTTGGTGAAGACGAACTCGTTGCTAAAATCAACGGTGGATGGCTTGACTTTGACGTTGTTGTTGCAACACCAGATATGATGGCAATCGTTGGTCGTCTTGGACGTGTCCTTGGACCACGTAACTTGATGCCAAACCCTAAAACTGGTACAGTAACTATGGACGTTGCTAAAGCAGTTGAAGAGTCTAAAGGTGGTAAAATCACTTACCGTGCTGATAAAGCAGGTAACGTACAAGCTATCATCGGTAAAGTTTCATTCGAAACTGAAAAATTGGTTGAAAACTTCAAAGCATTTAACGATGCAATCCAAAAAGCTAAACCAGCTACAGCGAAAGGTACTTACATCACAAACCTTTCAATCACTACTACACAAGGTGCTGGTATCAAAGTTGATCCTAACTCATTGTAAGAGTAGTAAAAAACCTATCTTCGGATAGGTTTTTTTTCTTACTCTAGGCACGAAATTTGAGTAGAAAATAAAAAATATTCAGAAAGTAGTGCTGCTTTTTCGAATTTATGGTATAATTTAAACGTATACACATAATTATTGATTTTGAACTTTTTACGTTGCGAATTAAGGAGGCAATGAATGAAAAAGAGTAAGGTATTTTTACTAGCAGCCGTAGGCCTATTATCTGTAGGTGTTTTAACGGCTTGCTCATCATCAAGTAAGACATCTGGTAAGACTTATAATTATGTTTACGGTGGCGATCCTGCAACCCTAGACTATGTTTCTACAAATAAGAAAAACATGACGACAGCCGTTAGTAACGGTGTTGATGGTCTGTTTGAAAATGACCAATATGGGAATCTAAAACCTTCTGTCGCTGAAAACTGGTCTGTTTCTCAAGATGGTTTGACATATACTTACAAGATTCGTAAGGGTGTCAAATGGTACACTTCAGACGGCGAAGAGTATGCCAATGTAACAGCTAAAGACTTTGTAACAGGTCTTAAGCATGCTGCTGATACTAATTCTGAAGCGATTTATTTGCTACAAAACTCTGTTAAGGGCTTGAATGATTACCTGTCAGGTGCCAACAAGGACTTCTCAAATGTAGGTATCAAAGCAGTTGATGATTACACTTTGCAATATACGCTTAGTCAACCAGAACCTTACTGGAATTCAAAATTGACCTACTCAGTTACTTGGCCTGTTAATGAAGATTTCTTGAAATCTAAAGGTAAAGACTTTGGTAAGTCAACAGACCCAACATCTATTCTTTATAACGGTCCATATCTTCTTAAATCTTTGACAACGAAGTCATCTATTGAGTTCACCAAGAATGAAAACTATTGGGATAAGGATAATGTCTATTTTGATACAGTCAAATTGACTTACGATGATGGTACAGACCAAGAATCCTTGGAACGTAACTTCACTGATGGAGTCTATAACTTAGCTCGTCTATACCCAACTAGCTCAAACTATTCTAAAGTTGAAAAACAGTACAAAGACAATATTTTCTATACACAACCTGGAGCAGCTGTAGAAGGTGTCGGTATTAATATCGATCGTCAAACTTATGACCATACATCTAAAGAAAATGATCAGCAAAAGACATCAACTAAGACAGCTCTTCTTAACAAAGATTTCCGTCAAGCATTAGGTTTTGCTATTGACCGTACGAATTATGCTGCACAACTTAACGGTAAAGAGGGTGGTAGTACTGCCGTTCGTAATATCTATGTTAAACCAGACTTTGTTCAAGCAGATGGTAAGGACTTCGGAACAATGGTAATGGATCAACTTCCAGCTTATGGTGATGAGTGGTCTGGTGTGAATCTTGCAGATAGTCAAGATGGTCTTTATAATCCAGAAAAAGCTAAGGCTGAATTTGCTAAAGCCAAAGAAGCTCTTCAAGCAGAAGGGGTTCAGTTCCCAATCCATTTGGATGTTCCTGTCAATCAGTCAAATAAAATCTTTGTGAACCAAGTGCAGTCACTTAAACAATCTATTGAATCAGCTCTTGGAAAAGATAATGTTGTACTTGATCTTCACCAATTGTCAACTGATGATTTCTATAACATTACCTACTCTGCTTCAAATGCAGCGGCAGAGGATTGGGATTTGTCAGTAGGTGTGGCTTGGGAGCCTGATTACCTTGATCCATCAACTTATCTTGATGTTTTGAAGACTACAAATAGTGAAAATACTAAATCTTTCATGGGTTATGACGATCCAAATAGTCAAGCGGTTCAAAAAGTAGGTCTTAAAGAATATGACCAATTGGTTGATGATGCTTCTAAGGAAACAACAGACTTGACGGCTCGTTATGAAAAATATGCAAAAGCTCAGGCATGGTTGACGGATAGTGCACTTTATATCCCAACGACTACTTATAACGGTGCAGCCGCTGTAGTTTCTCGTATTAAGCCATTCTCAGGAGCTTATGCTCAAGCTGGTGATAAAGGTTCTACATACTACTTCAAGTATCTTAAATCTCAAGATGATATTGTGACTAAGAAACAATACGATTCAGCTTATAAAGATTGGCTTAAAGAAAGAGCGAAATCTAATGATAAAGCTCAAAAAGATCTTGCCAAACACGTTAAGTAATCTATCGAAAACGTCTACCTTTAGGTAGTCGTTTTTTTAACAAAATTTCTCGAACCACCCCTAGATTGTGATATAATAAGAAAGATTGGTACTCGCTTCTAGATTTTTATTTGGAAAGTTTGGGGGATAGAGTTGCCTACTGGTACTTATCATCTTAAGTTAGTCCTAAGAAAGGGACTTTAGGCTCAATAGGTATCCAAAGACTGAAGAATGAAACATAAAAAGGAGATTTATCTTGGCTAAAGATATCCGCGTTCGTTACGCACCAAGTCCAACAGGGCTTCTACACATTGGTAATGCTCGTACAGCATTGTTTAACTACCTTTATGCACGTCATCATGGCGGTACATTTATTATCCGTATTGAAGATACTGACCGTAAACGTCACGTTGAAGATGGTGAGCGTTCACAGCTTGATAACTTGCGTTGGTTGGGAATTGACTGGGATGAAAGTCCTGAAACACACGAAAACTATCGTCAATCAGAACGTTTACCGCTTTACCAAAAATATATTGATCAACTTTTGGCAGAAGGTAAAGCCTATAAGTCATACGTAACTGAAGAAGAGTTAGCTGCAGAGCGTGAACGTCAAGAAGCAGCTGGTGAAACTCCTCGTTACATTAACGAGTTCCTTGGCATGACTGAAGAAGAAAAAGCTGCCTACATCGCAGAACGTGAAGCGGCAGGTATTGTACCTACAGTTCGTTTGGCGGTTAATGAGTCAGGGATTTATAAATGGCATGATATCGTTAAGGGAGATATCGAATTTGAAGGTGGTAATATCGGTGGTGATTGGGTTATCCAGAAGAAAGATGGCTACCCAACTTACAACTTTGCGGTAGTTGTTGATGACCATGATATGCAAATTTCACACGTTATCCGTGGAGATGACCATATTGCCAATACACCAAAACAACTCATGGTTTATGAAGCTCTTGGTTGGGAAGCACCTGAGTTTGGACACATGACCCTTATCATCAATTCTGAAACTGGTAAGAAGTTGTCTAAACGTGACACTAACACCCTTCAATTTATCGAAGATTATCGTAAAAAAGGTTACCTTCCAGAAGCAGTCTTTAACTTCATTGCTCTTCTTGGTTGGAATCCTGGCGGTGAAGACGAAATCTTTTCTCGTGAAGAACTCATTAAACTTTTTGATGAAAACCGTCTAAGCAAGTCACCAGCGGCCTTTGACCAGAAAAAATTGGACTGGATGAGTAACGACTACATTAAGAATGCAGATTTCGATAAGGTCTTTGCTCTTTGCAAACCTTTCTTGGAAGAAGCTGGTCGTTTGACAGATAAAGCTGAAAAATTAGTGGAACTCTACAAACCACAAATGACAGCAGCAGAAGAAATTGTCCCTCTTACAGATCTCTTCTTTGAAGATTTCCCAGAATTGACAGAGGCTGAAAAAGAAGTTATGGCTGGTGAAACAGTACCAACAGTACTTAAAGCCTTTAAAGCCAAACTCGAAGCTATGTCTGATGATGAGTTTGTTGTTGAAAACATTTTCCCACAAATTAAGGCTGTTCAAAAAGAAACAGGAATCAAAGGGAAAAATCTCTTCATGCCAATTCGTATTGCTGTTTCAGGAGAAATGCACGGTCCAGAATTGCCAGATACTATTTTCTTGCTCGGACGTGAAAAATCAATCAAACATATTGATCAAGTTCTTGCAACACTATAAAAACAAACCCAACAATTGTTGGGTTTTCGAATGCACATAAGTGATGTGTCAATGATTATATGATTATTGATAAGACTGCATTTGTAATATAATGATGATATTTCGTAATCATATCATCATTTTCAAAACTTTAAATTAGTTTTATAATAGATTGGTAATAAAAATTAGGGAGGAGTGAGCATTATGAGAAGATTTGGTTGGTATTTCTACTACGTTATCGGCATGTACCCATAAAAAGAGGTAATGAGTCAGTTGAAGAGCTTGGTTTTTCTAAGCTCTTTTTTATGTTTATGAAAAGTAAGGGATATGTGGGGTCGTCTGATGTTAGATTGTTCTCAATCAGGAAAAAATAGCTTTATATTTTTAGCTTTTTCTAATAGGAGTGACGCTAAATTATATATTTATGTTACAATAAAGTAGGTTGATTTTGAAAGGAAGGGGGGAGTCTAGAGATGATCGTTTTATTTACGGTTCTACGTCTATTGGCTATTTTAATTGTTAGTCACGATATGTCAGGTTTACTCAAAACTTGGAAGAGTAAATGCTGGTTTATCGCAGGGAGTCTCTTGCTCTCTCTATTTGTTGGAGGCATTACAGGGTCGCTCTTAGCACTTTTGTTCTGCTATCTTTTCTTAAATAAAATATCAAGTAGTGAAAAGAATTCTTTTCTTTTCACCTTTTTGCCGTGGGTTTTTGTTGAAGTCACCTCGAAGCTGCTTCAACTTTACTTTTTCCCATGGATTTTTCAAATTAATTATTTACAGGTCAAAGACACCCCAGTACTCATTGCTTTGTCTTATCTCTTGATTTACCCAATTTTTCATCTGATTGTCAAAGTGTTCTTTATTGACTTTGGTGCTCTCAATGTTATGGGAAATAACCATACTTACCAAGTTAGACAACGCTTATTGGTTGGAGTGACTCTGGCTTATATTATTTTATCTTTAATTATTTTCTATGCCAGTAACATCTTTCCTTACACAGGACTCTTTATTTATTTAGCAGGCAGTATTACGGTTGTCTACTCCATCCTCTTTATTTTGCTCTTTGCTCAGCTTAATATTTATTCTAAGAGAAGAGTGAAGGATCAGTTGGCTGAAGAAATGGCTAGACACGAGGAAAGTTTAGAAGAATATAGTCACCGTTTAGAAAAACTCTATAATGATATTTCTCAGGTGAAGAAGGATTATCTCGAAGGGCTTAAGACAATGGAGGTTAGTATCCAACGTCGAGACTTACCTGCTTTGAAACAAGAGTATGCAGAACTTTTAGAGAAATCTGGTAATAGCTTAACGTTGTCAAATTATGAATTATCACGTTTGATCAACTTAGAAATCACATCTCTCAAGAGTCTCTTTTCTGCTAAAGTGCTTGAGGCAGAGAACTTAGGAATTAAGGTTAACTTGGAGTTGCCAGATGTCATATCGTCAACTCAGATAGAGGCCTTAGATTTGGTTGTGATTTCTTCTGTCTTCTTAAATAATGCTATTGAGTCGGCGGTGGATTCTGAAGATCCTACTTTAACTATATCTTTCTTTAAAAATCAAGGTTATCTTATCTTGGTTATTGACAATACAACCAGAGAAGAACGTATTCCTGTGTCAAGGATTTTTGATGAAGGGGTTTCTGGCAAAGGTGAAGGCCGAGGGCTTGGTTTGTCTAAGGTCGCAGATATACTTAATCGCTATCCAAAAGTAAATCTTGAGACTCGTAGTTGTGACCATCATTTTACACAGGTCCTCTCTTTTCAGGATAATTGATAAATCAAAGATACTATTTGTGGAGGATAGGATGAGGGAAATAGAAAGGGGGAAAGCATATGCAACTTGCGATTGATGGCCTTATTGCTTTGGTTGTTGTCGTTTCACATCTTGTGATTTTAGCTAGAATGGCTTATCTAGATGTTTTTACTTACCGTTACATTCCTTATGTAATCGTAGTAACTGCCGTTAAGTGGTTAGCCAAGGTGCTATGGCAAATTGATATTCCAGATGCAATTTATCTCCTAGTCTTTATTTTTCTTGAAAAACCTCAGGCTCTACGAGAAGAAAAGTATTTTTATGCTTTCTTTGCCCCTGTCTTTTGGACCCTGATTACAAGTTTCTTTAGTTTTTATCTTTTCCGAGTTTTCTTTAATAAGCCGGTCGAGTTGGTTCCAAACCATTTAGGAATCCTGGCTGTAGATAGTGTTGTTCTTCCCTTCTTTCTAGGCTTGCAAAAAATGTTCGGTTTAGATAGCTTTTTCCAGGAACCATATCAGGACTTGCAGGATAAATATAAGAGCATGCTCTTGCAAGTTGATTATATTTTAATTATCAGTTATCTTCTTATCCTCTTTAAGCAGGAGATATTCTCCTTGCTTCTTAGTCAGACCTATCTCCCAGGTTACCCTCAAATTTATATTTGGGTTGGTTTCCTTATACACATGTATATTCTTGTTCGTTTTGTTTCCTACGGTAAAGACGTACGTGATAGCAAAATTCTCAGAGAACAAGAGGAGCACTTGAGGAGTCTGGAAGCTTATAATGAAAAAATCGAAACTGCCTATAAGAGTGTACGTTCGTTTAAACATGATTATGAAAACATACTCATTAGTATGCAGACAAGTATTGATAGTGGGGATTTTGACCTTATTGAACAAACCTATCAAGATATTTTGAAAAAGGCAGGTCAAGAACTCATTGAAGAAGATGACGAAAATGTCTCTTGAGTATAAACAGGAAATATTATCATGAACTTACAGCTTTGGACCATGGTATCCCTTGAAAATAGTATTATTCAGATTATTAGTTTTCATATTACCTGGTTTATTTATAAAAAACTAACAAGGAGCACATTAGCTTACTGGAAAGTATTTTGTCTAAGTCTCTTAGGTATAGTGGTATCACTTGGTAAGGGTGATGGCTTCTATTATCAAGTTGTTATCTTTTTAGCTTTGGCCTTAAAGGAACGTCGGGAACATCGTTTGACGATCTGGGCAAGCCTCTTTTTTGGAGCTTTCTCGGTTATTTTTACAGATTTATTTGCGACTTTTACTCCATTTTATGTATTCAATAATCTGTTTACAAATATGACTTTGAGTGAGATTCAAGAAAACTTCTTCCTCAAATTGTTATCGTTTGTACTGATTTACCCATTCTTTCTCTATATCAATTACCTTTCCAGTTCAGATGTTGATAAGGTCAAGGAATTGATTTATTCACGTGGTCGTGAGCGTCTGTTGATAGCCGTTGATCTGACCTTTGCACTCTACATTACTTGTAGTACTCTTTTGGTATCAACAGGTAGTGATGTGGGAGGGCCAATTTTTATTGCAATGGCAGTTTATCTCCTAATGGTAACAACCTTGAACCGCTATTCTCATAAATTTGTCAGAGAACGTAGTAAGGAAGCTGTGGAGACTTATGTCTATAACTTGGAAGTCTATAATAAACATATTGAGGATCTTTTTACAAAAGTAAAACCTATTGAAAAAGATTTTGAGAGTCTTTTGGTAGCTCTTGAGACCCCATTGGCTAAAAATCAATTATCAGAAGTTTTATCCGTTTATCATGAGCATTTGAATCATCTTAAACTTGATAATTTGGACTTAAATGATAAGTTGGCTCCTCTGTTTGAGATTCCTTATCCGGTATTAAGAAGTTGGATTGTAAACCAAATCATTCCTTTGGAACAAAAAGGTATCACCGTTAGGTTGGATGTCAATGTTGATGCTTATCCTAACAATTTAAATATTGCAGTTCTTATTGGAGTTTTAGAACGTTGCATGAACTTAGCTGAAAAACTTTGGGCCAAGGAGCCGGAGACAGATATTGGTTTCCTTATTCAACAGAATGAGGATGGTAATCTCAGCTTTATTCTTGAGAATACCAATCAGGAAGCTGATCCGAAACTCGATGATATTCTGGCTATTAGTCGTGATTTTGCCCAGTTTTGCTGGTCAAACGGTATCGGTTTAACAAATAAAAAAGAATTATTTAAAACCTATCAAATTGTCACGGTAGGACTATAATCGTAGAAAGGAGAGGGACAACTATGCTGGGTAACATCCTATTTCAAATTTTGATGTTTATCATTATTTGGGATATCTACTTACGTATTGGTGGACAAAACACTAATCTTAAAAATCGTATACTTTATTTGTTATTTGATGTTGCTCTATGCATTTGGGGACAACTCATTGGACGCTATATAGGCATAGTACCTCCCTTAGTAGCCATTGTAACATTGACATTTAGTTACCAATTGAATAAAAGTGTCACCTCTGTAGAGCGCTTTTTTCTAGGTTTTTACCCGGTGGTACTAGTCGATTTGGCAAGACGTTTTTTGGCTACCTTCTTCTTTCCACCGATACTTGGTATAACTGTTGACACTTTAAACACTAATATTTGGTGGTCTATGGTACCACTTTCCTTCGTCATGTTGACGGTCAGAATAGTAGATTTTATTTTACGTCTAGATTTTACAGATATCTTGAAAGTTGCTGCCCAACAAGAAAAAAAGAACCGTCTGGGTTTGGTCAACATGCTTCTTTTACTTTATTATTTAGTTATCTTTTTAGTGTCGACATTTGATACTTATTTCCCAGAGTTACATCTTGAGAGTAGATTTAGGTTGCCATTAGTAATGGGATATCTCTATTTACTCCTCTTTGTACTTGGTGCTGTAAACCAGTTTGCTAAGGAAAAAATAGAGCAGGATTTAGCGATGAAGCAAGCCAACTATCTTGATGATTTGAAGCGTGAGAATACCAGGGTAGAAGGTTTGTATAGAGACTTGATGCATGTTCGCTCTAACTATAATTTCCTACTTAATAATCTGAGAGATATCGAAAGAACAGGGGATATTCGTTCTTATAAAAAAGATTTGGTTGATCTTTATGTCAATCGAGATCAGCATAGTTTTTCAACTCAGGTCACAGATTTGGATAATATCCAAAATCCAAGTATTCATAGTCTACTTTCATCAAAATATCATGAAGCTCAGATGCATCGCCTCAATATTCATGCAGAGATTCCAGATCCAGTGATTCATAACTATCTAACTGATTTAGATTTAGCTGTTGTTTTGGGTCACCTCATGGATAATGCTATTGATGGTGCTCGTAAAGCCAGTGAAGGTTTTATTAGTCTGGCCTATTTTGATGAAGAGGACTGCCAGAGTTTTATTATTGAAAGTACAATTGCAGAAGAGCAAGTGCCACTTTCAATGATGAGTACCCAGCTTTCTCATCCTGAGGGTGGTATAGGTGTTAATGCTGTTCAAGATATCTTGGAACGTTATCCGAACACTTCCTTTTCTGTCCGTAGTCAGAATCGTAAAATGATGCAAATACTAGAAATGAGGCCCTAATATGAATATATACATTTTAGAAGATGACTTAATGCAGCAAACACGCATTAGCGACATCATCCGAGAATTGGTTTCAGAGGGCACGTTTTCTGTACGAAAACTTGAAGTTTTTTCTAAACCTCACAAACTATTGTCCAGTATCAACGAGAAGGGCAACCATCAGGTTTTCCTTTTAGATATCGATATTGATGGTGAGCGAAAGAAGGGGCTAGAAGTCGCCTCAGAAATTCGCCAACAAGATGCTAATGCAGTTATTATTTTTGTAACAACTCACTCAGAGTTTGCACCGATCAGTTTTAAATACAAGGTTTCTGCACTAGATTTCATTGATAAGACAGTTTCTAATGCAGAATTCAAACAACAACTAAAACAAACATTGACTTTTGTGAACCAAAAAGTTGGAGATGTGGATGATGATGAGATATTTGTGTTTGAAACCGCTCAGTCTCGGATCCAAGTCCCTATGAGAGATATTTATTATTTTGCGACTGCTGTGACACCTCATAAGGTGATGCTAATTACCAAAACAGAGCGTCTGGAGTTTTATGCCAATCTTGGAGATATTACTTCGGTAAATAAAAAACTCTTTTCTTGTCATCGCTCCTTTTTAGTTAATTTGGATAACATATCTCGTATTGATAAGACTCAGTTGATGATTTACTTTGAAAATGGCGATTCTTGTCCAGTTTCACGTTTGAAAATGAAGGCCCTGCTTAAAAAATGGTCAGAGGTAAAAGAACATTAGTCGATGACTAATGTTCTTTTTAGTCTAAAAAAGCATGTGTTTATTTCATAGGTGATTGATAATCTTATAAGTGAACAAATTCTGTAAAAACACAAAATAGATGTCCTTTAGTGATAAAATTTAGAGATTTATAAAAAAATGACTAAAAAAAAATGCAGTTCAGGATGAAAAAACGACATTCTATGAAATCGTATAGACAATTAAATTGAAAAAAGTTAATATATAATCAAGATATGTGATTCGGAAATGAGACATCGTCAATCTTATTGAAATCTACATACACTTTATGAAAATAAATAATGTACTTTTATATAACTTTTTCCTAATCCCCATTTTTTATTGGCCGCTCGTCCAATTACATATCTTTTTTATAGAAATTAATAGGCTTGAGAAATCAAGCCGTTTTTTTTGTTTTTAAGGGCATTAGTGCAGATTAGGATAAAAAATACATTCTATGAGTGAAATTCGACATTTTAGGAAATCAAGATATACATTTGGGGATTGCATGCTATAATGTAATCAAGGTTAGAGAGCAAGAAGAATGTATGGTTTAAGTTAGTCCCTTAAACATAATAATTTCCCTCATTCATTCTATCTAAAATTGCTGTTGTGTTCTCTACCGATGATGCTGTTGTTCAAAAGGTCTGTACTTTGTACAGGCCTTTTGGCATTTTAGAAGATAACTAGTTAAAGATGCTTTTGAATCTATTGGTATAGTTTCAAAAGTGTTTTTTTATTTTTCATCACCTCTTGCATAAAATTGAATAAAAATTAAGAATTAAGCACTTTTTTAGGTCAAAAGAATAAGTAAAAACAAATAAAAACTAAATAAATATAAAAAAATAACAAAAAAGTGTTGACAAGTGAATAAATATGCAATATAATTAATCTCGTAAGGTTGATAGAGATAGCAACCACAAGAAAATATAAGAAAAGAGAAAAATATTATGTCAAAAGAGAAAGTTATTCTTGCCTATTCGGGAGGTCTTGATACCTCAGTCGCTATTACATGGCTTAAAAAAGATTACGATGTTATCGCCGTTTGTATGGACGTCGGTGAAGGTAAAGACCTTGAGTTTATCCATGACAAAGCTTTGACAGTTGGAGCTGTCGAGTCATACGTGCTTGATGTTAAAGATGAGTTTGCTGAAGATTATGTGCTTCCAGCACTTCAAGCTCACGCTTACTATGAACAAAAATATCCTTTGGTTTCAGCACTTAGTCGTCCAATCATTGCTAAAAAATTGGTTGAGATTGCTCATAAAACAGGAGCAACGACTATCGCTCACGGTTGTACTGGTAAAGGTAATGACCAAGTTCGTTTCGAAGTTGCCATTGCTGCCCTAGACCCAAGTCTTAAAGTAGTAGCGCCAGTACGTGAATGGAAGTGGTCTCGTGAGGAAGAAATTGAGTATGCTAAGGCTAATGGTGTTCCAGTTCCAGCAGACCTTGATAATCCTTACTCAGTCGATCAAAACCTTTGGGGACGTGCCAACGAGTGTGGTGTTCTTGAAAATCCTTGGAATCAAGCTCCAGAAGAAGCTTTTGGGATTACCAATTCACCAGAGTCTGCGCCAGATGAAGCTGAATATGTCGATGTAACCTTTAAAGAAGGGAAACCAGTTGCTCTTAACGGTAAAGAAATGAAATTGGCTGACCTTATCCAAGAAATGAATGTTATTGCTGGCAAGCATGGCGTCGGACGTATCGACCACGTTGAGAACCGTCTTGTAGGTATCAAATCTCGTGAAATTTATGAATGTCCAGGAGCTATCGCCCTTTTGACAGCTCATAAAGAAATTGAGGACTTAACTTTGGTACGTGAAGTTTCTCACTTTAAACCAATTCTTGAAAATGAATTGTCAAACCTTATCTACAATGCTTTGTGGTTTAGCCCAGCAACACAAGCTATCATTGCTTATATTAAGGAAACACAAAAAGTTGTTAATGGTATCGCTAAAGTTAAGCTTTACAAAGGGCATGCTCAAGTAGTAGCACGTCAATCAGCTAATTCATTGTATGATGAAAATTTGGCTACTTACACATCAGCAGACAGCTTTGATCAGGATGCTGCAATTGGATTTATCAAGCTTTGGGGTCTTCCAACTCAGGTTAATTCACAAGTTAACCATCCATTTGACAATTAATGACAGATTACATAAGAAAAGTAGGCTATTAGAAGAAAAACGCTTCTTATCAGATAAAAGTGGACAGAGAGCCACATCTGATACTCTTTTCTTATAACTTATATTATTATCGTTAAGGCGTTCTGAGAGGCGTCACGAGCCTAAATAAACTACGACAGAGATCTGGTTTTAGGAAAACAAGTGTCCAGAGAGACAAATTAAGCTAGACAAATACTATCTAGCTTTTTTCATTTAAGTTATTGTGACCAAAGAGGTCGTTGCTTGTTATAAGTATTAAGAAAGGATGGAAGATTATCTCAGTGTAGGGAAATCTTCAAAATAAAACTATGGCAGAAAATCATAAACTATGGGGCGGTCGGTTCGAAGCTAGTCTTGAAAAATGGGTAGAAGAATTTGGTGCTTCAATCTCCTTTGACCAAAAGATGGCAGAGTTTGATTTGAAAGGATCTATTGCCCATGTTACGATGCTTGGTGAGACAGGGATTATTACCAAAGAGGAAGCATTGCAAATTAAACAGGGCTTGGAAGAACTGCTTGAGGAATATAAGGCTGGTAAACTAGAATTTGATGTTTCCAATGAAGATATCCATATGAATATGGAGAGTCTTTTAACGGCTAAAATTGGACCAGTAGCAGGAAAACTTCATACAGCACGTTCACGTAACGACCAAGTGGCAACGGATATGCACTTGTATCTAAAAGCCAAACTAGTGGAAGTTATTGAGAAGCTTGATAATTTACGTGGTACTTTGGTCAATCTAGCAGACAAACATACCTACACAATTATGCCAGGCTACACCCACTTGCAGCATGCACAACCGATTTCTTTTGGTCACCACTTGATGGCTTATTACAACATGTTTACACGTGATTCCGAACGTTTTGAATTTAATATCAAGCATACGGATATCTCTCCACTCGGAGCTGCTGCACTAGCCGGAACAACTTTCCCAATTGATCGTAATATGACATCTGACTTAATGGGCTTTGCAAAACCATATAGCAATTCCTTGGATGCTGTTTCCGATCGTGACTTTATTCTCGAATTCTTGTCAAACTCAAGTATTCTCATGATGCATATGACACGTATTTGTGAAGAAATCATTAACTGGTGTTCTAACGAGTTTAAGTTTGTAACTCTATCTGATACTTTTTCAACAGGCTCTTCCATTATGCCTCAAAAGAAAAACCCAGATATGGCAGAACTAATTCGTGGGAAATCAGGTCGTGTCTATGGTAATTTGATTGGATTATTGACCGTGATGAAGTCATTACCTTTGGCCTACAATAAAGATCTCCAAGAAGATAAAGAGGGTATGTTTGATACGGTAGAAACGATTACTGTCGCTATTGATATTCTCGCAGGCATGCTCAATACAATGACTGTTAACGACAAACATATGGCAGAGTCAACAGAGAAAGATTTTTCAAATGCTACAGAGTTGGCTGATTATCTTGCATCTAAAGGCCTACCATTCCGTGAAGCACATGAGATTGTTGGAAAACTTGTCCTTGAGTGTACCAAAGCTGGTTATTACCTTCAGGATGTTCCTCTCGAACGTTATCAAGAAGTTTCAGATTTAATTGAAGAGGACATCTATGAGACACTTAAATCTCATACAGCTGTTGAACGTCGTCATTCCCTTGGTGGAACTGGTTTTGACCAGGTTAAATGGCAAATCAAAGAAGCTCAAAAAGCTCTAAAAAAAATAAGTCTCTAAGGCCCTAACCATAAGGTTTTGGGCTTTTTTGCTATTTATGATATAATAGTACTAATTTTGAGTTTGGAGTCGCATTTTGAAAAAATCTTATCGCGTTAAGAAAGAGAAAGACTTTAAAGCATTATTTGATGCAGGGCACAGTGTTGCTAATCGGAAATTTGTTGTCTACTGTCTGGATCGTGATCTGCCTCATTTTAGAGTGGGTTTGTCAGTCAGTAAGCGTCTTGGTAATGCGGTTACTCGGAATCGGGTAAAACGTCGTCTACGACATGCACTGATGGACATGTCATCTCAGTTAGAACATCAAGATTTTGTCGTTATTGCTCGTAAAGGTGTCGAAGACTTAAGTTATCAAGACATTTATAGCAATCTCGTTCATGTCTTAAAAATAGCAAAGTTATATAAGGACTAAAAAATTATTTTGCTTCTTTACATTGTAGGATAAACTAAAATCACTCCTGATTTTTGAGATACTCTTAATGAATGGAAGCGAAGCAGTTCTTTATCGTATTAAAAAGGAGTTTTTAGTGAAGAAAAAACTTAATATATCTGTTTTAGGTGCAGGAGCTCTCTTGCTTTTGTCCGCGTGTGGACGAAGTGATGTTACAAGTCACTCCACAGGCCTTTGGGAACGTCTTATTTTAATGTTTGGGAAGGCTATTCAAGGGCTCTCATTTGGTGGTTCTATTGGATTAGGTATTATTATTTTCACGATTTTAATTCGTGCGGTAATGATTCCTCTTTATAATCGCCAAATTAAGTCAAGCCGTGAACTACAAGAGTTGCAGCCAGAGTTACGTCGCTTGCAGAGTGAGTATCCTGGACGCGAGAATCGTGAAGCTCTTGCTTATGCACAACAAGATCTTTATAAAGAGCATGGTGTAAATCCTTACGCAAGCTTCGTTCCTCTCTTGATCCAATTTCCTATTTTGATGGCTCTTTATGGAGCGCTCACACGAGTGCCAGAGTTGCGAGAAGGAACATTCCTCTGGGTTGACCTAGGTCAGAAAGATCCTTACTTTATTCTTCCGATTTTGGCGGCTGCTTTCACCTTCCTTTCAACTTGGTTGACAAATAAGGCAGCTAAAGATCGTAGTGCAATGCTTCTTGTTATGAATATCATGCTTCCAATCTTTATTTTCTGGTTTGGAACTCAGATTTCTTCAGGGGTAGCACTTTACTGGGCAGTTTCGAACGCCTTCCAAGTTGTTCAGATTTTGGTTTTTAATAATCCGTTTAAAATCATTGAAGAACGTAATCGTTTGGAAGCGGAAGAAAAAGAACGTAAAGCTAAGATTCGTCGTGCCAAGAAAAAGGCGCATAAACGTAAATAAGGAGGCTTATTATGGTTGTCTATTCTGGACGAACAGTCGAACAAGCTATCGAAAAAGGTTTGAAAGATCTTAATTTACCCCGTATGAAGGCTCATATTAAGGTGATTTCTCGTGAGAAAAAAGGTTTTCTAGGGTTCGGAAAGAAACCAGCTCGAGTTAGTGTTGAACCAATAAATGAAAAGATAGCTCACGAAGCAGATCAAAACACCGTTAAAGTGGCTCCTGATGCTGTAAAACAATTAGACGATTCTGTCGCAAGTCCAAAAGACGAAACGATTGCTTTCAATAAAGTGACAAAACTCGTTACGGTTTCAGATAGTAAGGAAATTGCACAAGAAAACTTAAAGCAACCAGTGTCTACAGAGACCCTTGGTGAAGAGTTGCCAGATAAGAAACAGGAGCAACCAAAGGCAACAATTATTCCTCTATCTGTTAAACGTGAGTCATCGGAAGAGGATGCTACAGAATTTATGGCAAATTCGCTTGAGCCCCAACTAGAACCGGTGGCTCAAGTTCAGACTTCGGAAACTTCTGAAGGAGATTTCAGTTCATTTGTGGCATCTGAGTTTAGTACAGATGAGTCTTCTGAAAATAATTTAGAAGATATTCAAGCGGCTGCAGACGATGTTTTATCTTATCTCGAAAAAATTATCTATGAAATGGATGTTGATGCTAGCCTAGAGGTTAGTCACAATCGCCGCAATATTATTATTCAGATTGAAACAGACCAACCTGGTCGTGTTATTGGTTATCATGGTAAGGTTCTCAAGTCTTTACAACTTTTAGCGCAAAATTATTTGCACGATCGTCATTCTAAACGTTTTAGTGTTGTTCTTAATGTTCGTGATTATTTGGAGCAACGCACAGAGACTTTGATTGATCTAGCAGAAAAAATGGCAGCTAAAGTAAAAGAAACAGGTCGAGAGTACGTTATGGATCCAATGACGAATAGCGAACGAAAAATTATCCATAAGGCACTTTCTCAAATTGAAGGTGTTGAAAGTCACTCGGAAGGGGACGATCCTAATCGTTACGTTGTTGTGACAAAGGTATAATTAAAATAGCGTTTATTGCTTACAGAAACTAGTCTTATTTGAAGGCTAGTTTTTTTGACAACTAAAAGTAGACGGTGTATACTTTGTTTAAAAGTAACCACTGTCTACTTAGATGGAAAGGGAGTCAAAATGAAACGTAATACTGCTGAATTGAAGGAAAAGTTAATCGCAACTGGAGTCGAGGAGATAAGAACAAGAGGTGTCAATCAACTATCTATCCGAACGGTGGCTCAAAGATGTGGGGTCACCCATGGGGCACCCTATAAGCACTTTGAAAATAAGGATGTCTATCTTCAGGTAGTTTTGGAGCATTTATCTGAGATCTTTTTGAAGTATCTGACACAAGGGGTAGACTCTTCGCTTGATGTAAGAGGTCAATTAGTATTAATGGGCTGCAATTTTGTGGAATTTGCTCAAAAAGAAACAAATAGTTTTGAGGCCTTGTTTATTAAGTTTCCTTTCAATTATATGGAGCTCACTCGGGACAGTATCTCTGTTAATGCCCATTTACCAGGGTTTGAGCACTTTAAGAGTGTGGTTTTGAAGCTAAAAAGTGAAATGAACATTTCTGGTAGTGAGACAGAAATATTAGTTCATATCTGGAGTTTTATTACTGGATTAGCTGTTTTGGTAAGGAGTCCCATTGGTGATAATTTCAATAGTAATACTATTGAAGAGACTGTTAGTACTATGTTAGACATCTATGTTAAAGGAGCTAAACAATGAAAACCTTAATTATCTACGCCCATCCAAACGACAAGAGCTACAATGCCTCTATACTAGAGACTGTTAAAGAAAATTTATCGTCTAAACATGAGTTAAAGATTCTAGATTTGTATAAAGAAAAGTTCGATCCTATTTTACGTTTTGATACAACACATAGGAGAAGAGACTTAGCGCACGATGTAGCTATGAAAGACTATCGAGATTTAATAACTTGGGCAGATCAGTTGATTTTTATTTTTCCAACTTGGTGGAGTGGAATGCCAGCTATCTTGAAAGGATTTATTGAACGCGTTTTTGTTGCTGGCTTTGCCTATGAAAATACACCCCGTGGATTGGATGGTAAATTGACTGGGAAAGCTTGGATTATTACAACCCACAATACACCAAAGATTGTTCTACCTTTAGTTCAAGATTATTGCAAAGTCCTAAAATTTCAAGTCCTAAAACCTTGTGGTATTAAATCGGTCAAAGTTACCCAGGTTTCACCCGTTGAGTATATGAGTGATTATAAGCGAAAAGAGGTACTCAAGAAAATAGCTAAACTAGCAAGAAGGTTATGAGCAAGCGATGATATAGGAACGGCATTGTAGTTTACAGTTATCACTAGCCTTCGGGCATCGAAGATATAATGAAATTAATATCTAAGTAATTCTTGACAAGATTAAGCTATTGCTATAAAATAGTATGGTATGTTTAGTAACTGATCAAAAATAGCCGGCTAAACGAATACGAAAATCTATCAGGAGGTATTCAACGTGAAACGTACTTATCAACCAAGTAAAATCCGTCGTCAACGTAAACACGGATTCCGTCACCGTATGTCAACTAAAAACGGACGTCGTGTTCTTGCAGCTCGTCGTCGTAAAGGACGTAAAGTTCTTTCAGCTTAAGACATTATTGAAAGCAACAGTGCTCGAGACTGTTGCTTTTTGTTTTTATTTTATGTGACTTTAAGTCTGTTTCGCTCCGAAGGTGCGAAACAAATAAACCACCCGCTATGCGGGTGCGCATCGAAGGTTATACCGTCATAACAAAAACACTCTAAACGAGTTACAATATAGGTGTTCAAGCCAATTGTAAAACGAAATGAGTTGAGACTATGGCGCAAAAAGGTCACAGTTTATCACATACAAAATGGATGTGTAAGTACCACATTGTATTTATACCTAAGTATAGACGAAAAATAATCTATAATCAATATAGGAGTAGTCTGGGAGAGATTTTTCACAGACTATGCCAATATAAAGGCGTTGAAATAATAGAAGGCCACTTAATGCCAGATCATGTCCATATGTTAGTAAGTATTCCACCACGAATGAGTGTAGCTAGTTTTAAGGGATATTTAAAAGGTAAAAGTGCCTTAATGATGTTTGATAAACACGCCAATTTAAAATATAAATTTGGGAACAGACATTTTTGGGCAGAAGGATATTATGTAAGTACGGTAGGACTTAATGAAGCCACAATTAAGAAATATATCCAGGAACAAGAGAAGCATGATATCGTTTTGGACAAATTAAGCGTTAAAGAATATGAAAATCCCTTTAGGGATAATGGTAAGTAATGCGAATGCCTCTTTGAGAGGCTTGTGACGAGTCAAAAGCAATAAGGCTTGAACAAAGTGAAAGCCAGCGTCTTTAGGCGCTGGCTGGTATTATGGGCTTATAGCCCTTGATCAAACCACCCGTTAGACGGGTGGTTATGATTTTGCTATAAATGATAGTGTTGATGTTTGATGTTATTCATCCAAAAGTTTGAAAATATAGAGCTGACAATTCTTGTAATTTTTGATAAACTAAAGCGGTTGTGGATAATGACCACTTACTAAAAAATACTTAGGACTGTTTTTCCTAATGTAAGGAGTATAAATGACTGATTTTCCTATTAAATATCGTCTTATAAAGAAAGAAAAACACACAGGAGCACGCCTGGGGGAAATTATCACGCCTCATGGAACTTTTCCAACACCGATGTTTATGCCTGTAGGTACCCAAGCTACAGTAAAAACGCAATCTCCTGAAGAATTAAAACAGATGGGTTCAGGAATTATTTTGGCCAATACCTATCATTTATGGCTAAGACCTGGTGACGAGCTTGTGGCTAAAGCTGGAGGACTCCACAAATTCATGAATTGGGACCAAGCGATTCTTACAGATAGCGGTGGTTTTCAAGTATATTCATTGGCCGAAAAACGAAATATCTCGGAAGAAGGTGTAACCTTTAAAAATCACCTTAATGGAAGTAAGATGTTTTTATCTCCTGAAAAAGCGATCGCGATTCAGAACAATCTCGGTTCGGATATTATGATGAGTTTTGATGAATGCCCTCAATTTTACCAACCATACGACTATGTGAAAAATTCTATTGAACGTACAAGTCGTTGGGCAGAACGAGGGCTGAAAGCACATCGTCGTCCACATGACCAAGGTCTTTTTGGAATCGTACAGGGAGCAGGTTTTGAAGATCTTCGCAGACAGTCTGCACAGGATTTGGTTTCCATGGATTTTCCAGGTTATTCAATTGGAGGTCTTGCAGTAGGAGAAACTCATGAAGAAATGAATGCGGTTCTAGACTTTACTGTACCTTTGCTTCCTGAGAATAAACCACGTTATCTTATGGGGGTAGGGGCACCAGATAGTTTGATTGACGGTGTTATTCGTGGCGTTGACATGTATGATTGTGTTCTCCCAACACGAATTGCTCGTAACGGAACTTGTATGACGAGTCAAGGACGTCTCGTGGTTAAAAATGCGGCGTATGCAGAAGATTTTAGCCCTATAGATCCTGAGTGTGATTGTTATACATGTAAGAATTACACACGTGCTTATGTGAGACATTTGTTGAAAGCAGATGAAACGTTTGGAATTCGCCTGACAAGTTATCATAATCTCTACTTCTTGGTAAATTTAATGGTCAAGGTCCGACAAGCTATTGTAGATGACAATTTACTTGAGTTCCGCCAAGACTTTATAGAAAAGTATGGTTACAAGTCAAGTAAAAGAAATTTTTAGATGACTTATTTAGCGGTACACGATTGTACTGCTTTATTTTTTTGAAAAAACCTATTGACAAGCATTGATTTGGGTGTTAAGATATAAAAGTTGTCTTAACTGACTTGCCACAAACTTGAAAAGGTTCCAAAACTTTAAAAAAGTTATTGACAAGACAGGCCAGAGATGATATTATAAATAAGCTGTTTCGCGAGAGACAGCAGACACGAGAAGTAAAAAAACTTCAAAAAAGTGTTGACAAGGTGTTCTAGATTTGCTAGAATATAGAAGTTGTCTTAAGAGAGACAAAGACCTTTGAGAACTGAATAAGAAACCAAGTGCAGGGTTATGATAGAAGAATTATAACCTGTCAATTTACAAGAATAAATCGTCAGACGACGGTAATGAGTTAACGCTCGAACAATTATTAAAGTTTTTAATGAGAGTTTGATCCTGGCTCAGGACGAACGCTGGCGGCGTGCCTAATACATGCAAGTAGAACGCTGAAGAGAGGAGCTTGCTCTTCTTGGATGAGTTGCGAACGGGTGAGTAACGCGTAGGTAACCTGCCTTGTAGCGGGGGATAACTATTGGAAACGATAGCTAATACCGCATAACAATGGATGACACATGTCATTTATTTGAAAGGGGCAATTGCTCCACTACAAGATGGACCTGCGTTGTATTAGCTAGTAGGTGAGGTAACGGCTCACCTAGGCGACGATACATAGCCGACCTGAGAGGGTGATCGGCCACACTGGGACTGAGACACGGCCCAGACTCCTACGGGAGGCAGCAGTAGGGAATCTTCGGCAATGGGGGCAACCCTGACCGAGCAACGCCGCGTGAGTGAAGAAGGTTTTCGGATCGTAAAGCTCTGTTGTAAGTCAAGAACGAGTGTGAGAGTGGAAAGTTCACACTGTGACGGTAGCTTACCAGAAAGGGACGGCTAACTACGTGCCAGCAGCCGCGGTAATACGTAGGTCCCGAGCGTTGTCCGGATTTATTGGGCGTAAAGCGAGCGCAGGCGGTTTGATAAGTCTGAAGTTAAAGGCTGTGGCTCAACCATAGTTCGCTTTGGAAACTGTCAAACTTGAGTGCAGAAGGGGAGAGTGGAATTCCATGTGTAGCGGTGAAATGCGTAGATATATGGAGGAACACCGGTGGCGAAAGCGGCTCTCTGGTCTGTAACTGACGCTGAGGCTCGAAAGCGTGGGGAGCGAACAGGATTAGATACCCTGGTAGTCCACGCCGTAAACGATGAGTGCTAGGTGTTGGATCCTTTCCGGGATTCAGTGCCGCAGCTAACGCATTAAGCACTCCGCCTGGGGAGTACGACCGCAAGGTTGAAACTCAAAGGAATTGACGGGGGCCCGCACAAGCGGTGGAGCATGTGGTTTAATTCGAAGCAACGCGAAGAACCTTACCAGGTCTTGACATCCCGATGCTATTTCTAGAGATAGAAAGTTACTTCGGTACATCGGTGACAGGTGGTGCATGGTTGTCGTCAGCTCGTGTCGTGAGATGTTGGGTTAAGTCCCGCAACGAGCGCAACCCCTATTGTTAGTTGCCATCATTCAGTTGGGCACTCTAGCGAGACTGCCGGTAATAAACCGGAGGAAGGTGGGGATGACGTCAAATCATCATGCCCCTTATGACCTGGGCTACACACGTGCTACAATGGTTGGTACAACGAGTTGCGAGTCGGTGACGGCAAGCTAATCTCTTAAAGCCAATCTCAGTTCGGATTGTAGGCTGCAACTCGCCTACATGAAGTCGGAATCGCTAGTAATCGCGGATCAGCACGCCGCGGTGAATACGTTCCCGGGCCTTGTACACACCGCCCGTCACACCACGAGAGTTTGTAACACCCGAAGTCGGTGAGGTAACCTTTTGGAGCCAGCCGCCTAAGGTGGGATAGATGATTGGGGTGAAGTCGTAACAAGGTAGCCGTATCGGAAGGTGCGGCTGGATCACCTCCTTTCTAAGGAAAAACGGAATGTACTTGAGTTTCTTATTTAGTTTTGAGAGGTCTTGTGGGGCCTTAGCTCAGCTGGGAGAGCGCCTGCTTTGCACGCAGGAGGTCAGCGGTTCGATCCCGCTAGGCTCCATTGAATCGAAAGATTCAAGTATTGTCCATTGAAAATTGAATATCTATATCAAATTCCATATGTAATTAAATACATATAGATAGTAACAAGAAAATAAACCGAAACGCTGTGAATATTTAATGAGTTAGGTCGAAAGACCAAAATAAGGTTAAGTTAATAAGGGCGCACGGTGGATGCCTTGGCACTAGAAGCCGATGAAGGACGTGACTAACGACGAAATGCTTTGGGGAGCTGTAAGTGAGCAATGATCCAGAGATGTCCGAATGGGGGAACCCGGCAGGTAATGCCTGTCACTCATTACTGTTAAGGTAATGTAGAGGAAGACGCAGTGAACTGAAACATCTAAGTAGCTGCAGGAAGAGAAAGCAAAAGCGATTGCCTTAGTAGCGGCGAGCGAAACGGCAAGAGGGCAAACCGAAGAGTTTACTCTTCGGGGTTGTAGGACTGCAACGTGGACTTAAAGATTATAGAAGAACTACCTGGGAAGGTAGGCCAAAGAGAGTAATAGCCTCGTATTCGAAATAGTCTTTATACCTAGCAGTATCCTGAGTACGGCGAGACACGAGAAATCTCGTCGGAATCTGGGAGGACCATCTCCCAACCCTAAATACTCTCTAGTGACCGATAGTGAACCAGTACCGTGAGGGAAAGGTGAAAAGCACCCCGGGAGGGGAGTGAAATAGAACCTGAAACCGTGTGCCTACAACAAGTTCGAGCCCGTTAATGGGTGAGAGCGTGCCTTTTGTAGAATGAACCGGCGAGTTACGATATGATGCGAGGTTAAGTTGAAGAGACGGAGCCGTAGGGAAACCGAGTCTTAATAGGGCGCATTAGTATCATGTCGTAGACCCGAAACCATGTGACCTACCCATGAGCAGGTTGAAGGTGAGGTAAAACTCACTGGAGGACCGAACCAGGGCACGTTGAAAAGTGCTTGGATGACTTGTGGGTAGCGGAGAAATTCCAAACGAACTTGGAGATAGCTGGTTCTCTCCGAAATAGCTTTAGGGCTAGCGTCGATGTTAAGTCTCTTGGAGGTAGAGCACTGTTTGGGTGAGGGGTCCATCCCGGATTACCAATCTCAGATAAACTCCGAATGCCAACGAGATATAATCGGCAGTCAGACTGCGAGTGCTAAGATCCGTAGTCGAAAGGGAAACAGCCCAGACCACCAGCTAAGGTCCCAAAATATATGTTAAGTGGAAAAGGATGTGGGGTTGCACAGACAACTAGGATGTTAGCTTAGAAGCAGCTATTCATTCAAAGAGTGCGTAATAGCTCACTAGTCGAGTGACCCTGCGCCGAAAATGTACCGGGGCTAAAACATATTACCGAAGCTGTGGATACCTTTATAGGTATGGTAGGAGAGCGTTCTATGTGCGAAGAAGGTGTACCGTGAGGAGTGCTGGAGCGCATAGAAGTGAGAATGCCGGTATGAGTAGCGAAAGACAGGTGAGAATCCTGTCCACCGTAAGACTAAGGTTTCCAGGGGAAGGCTCGTCCGCCCTGGGTTAGTCGGGACCTAAGGAGAGACCGAAAGGTGTATCCGATGGACAACAGGTTGATATTCCTGTACTAGAGTATATAGTGATGGAGGGACGCAGTAGGCTAACTAAACCAGACGATTGGAAGTGTCTGGCCAAGCAGTGAGGTGTGATATGAGTCAAATGCTTATATCTATAACATTGAGCTGTGATGGGGAGCGAAGTTTAGTAGCGAAGTTAGTGATGTCACACTGCCGAGAAAAGCTTCTAGCGTTAATTATACTCTACCCGTACCGCAAACCGACACAGGTAGTCGAGGCGAGTAGCCTCAGGTGAGCGAGAGAACTCTCGTTAAGGAACTCGGCAAAATGGCCCCGTAACTTCGGGAGAAGGGGCGCTGACTTATGGTCAGCCGCAGTGAATAGGCCCAAGCAACTGTTTATCAAAAACACAGCTCTCTGCTAAATCGTAAGATGATGTATAGGGGGTGACGCCTGCCCGGTGCTGGAAGGTTAAGAGGAGTGCTTAGCAATAGCGAAGGTATGAATTGAAGCCCCAGTAAACGGCGGCCGTAACTATAACGGTCCTAAGGTAGCGAAATTCCTTGTCGGGTAAGTTCCGACCCGCACGAAAGGCGTAATGATTTGGGCACTGTCTCAACGAGAGACTCGGTGAAATTTTAGTACCTGTGAAGATGCAGGTTACCCGCGACAGGACGGAAAGACCCCATGGAGCTTTACTGCAGTTTGATATTGAGTATCTGTACCACATGTACAGGATAGGTAGGAGCCTATGACCTCGGGACGCCAGTTTCGAGTGAGGCGTTGTTGGGATACTACCCTTGTGTTATGGCTACTCTAACCCAGATAGGTTATCCCTATCGGAGACAGTGTCTGACGGGCAGTTTGACTGGGGCGGTCGCCTCCTAAAAGGTAACGGAGGCGCCCAAAGGTTCCCTCAGAATGGTTGGAAATCATTCGCAGAGTGTAAAGGTATAAGGGAGCTTGACTGCGAGAGCTACAACTCGAGCAGGGACGAAAGTCGGGCTTAGTGATCCGGTGGTTCCGCATGGAAGGGCCATCGCTCAACGGATAAAAGCTACCCTGGGGATAACAGGCTTATCTCCCCCAAGAGTTCACATCGACGGGGAGGTTTGGCACCTCGATGTCGGCTCGTCGCATCCTGGGGCTGTAGTCGGTCCCAAGGGTTGGGCTGTTCGCCCATTAAAGCGGCACGCGAGCTGGGTTCAGAACGTCGTGAGACAGTTCGGTCCCTATCCGTCGCGGGCGTAGGAAATTTGAGAGGATCTGCTCCTAGTACGAGAGGACCAGAGTGGACTTACCGCTGGTGTACCAGTTGTTCTGCCAAGAGCATCGCTGGGTAGCTATGTAGGGAAGGGATAAACGCTGAAAGCATCTAAGTGTGAAGCCCACCTCAAGATGAGATTTCCCATGATTTTATATCAGTAAGAGCCCTGAGAGATGATCAGGTTGATAGGTTAGAAGTGGAAGTGTGGTGACACATGTAGCGGACTAATACTAATAGCTCGAGGACTTATCCAAAGAAAGTAACTGAGACATATTGACAACGATTTGGTTTCTTGATACAGTATAGATATTCAATTTTGAGTTGAGAATACTCAGAGTTAAGTGACGATAGCCTAGGAGATACACCTGTTCCCATGCCGAACACAGAAGTTAAGCCCTAGTACGCCTGATGTAGTTGGGGGTTGCCCCCTGTTAGATACGGTAGTCGCTTAGCGTTTATCCGCCATAGCTCAGTTGGTAGTAGCGCATGACTGTTAATCATGATGTCGTAGGTTCGAGTCCTACTGGCGGAGTATAGGTTTTATTGCTGGACGTAGGTCTAGCTTTTTTTGTTAAGTTATTTACTTGTTAAAACTCTAAATTTCAGATATGATATGATTATATTTTATTTGAGAGGTATTATTATGTCGAATTTTGCATCAGCGTTTACACCTATTTCTGTTACTACTGCTAAAGATAAAATTTCTTCTACAGATAAGTTTATTTTATTTATTGGCCGTCCTTCTTGTCCATATTGTCAACTTTTTGAACCTAAATTATCTAATGTTGCACGTAATTCAAATCTTACTATTTTCTATATTAATAGTGAAAATAGTGAAGAACTTGAAGATATTCAAGCTTTACGTAAAAGATATGGTATTGCTACTGTTCCAGCCCTCTTTGTTTCAGAAAATGGAACTGCTAAGGTTGTTTGTGACTCTTCTCTTTCTGAGGATGACATTTTAGATTTTATTTCTTAATCTTTTTGGAGGTTCTTATGTTTATTTGTAAACACGAGGTCCAGTATTATGAAACAGATCGAATGGGTATTACTCATCATTCCAATTATGTACGATGGATGGAAGAGGCTAGAACTTTTTTTCTAAGAGAGATAGGTTGGCCTTATGAAAAAATTGAAGAGGAGGGAATTATCTCTCCTGTTACTTCAATTTCCTGTGACTATAAAGCTATTTCTACTTTTGCAGATGAGATTTCTATTGAGATTAATGTTAAAAGTGTTAAATCTGCTAAACTTTCTTTTGTATACCATATGGTAAATCAGAATGGTGTTTCTGTTTGTACAGCTGTTTCCGAACATAGTTTCTTATCTAAGGATGGTGGTTTTGTTAATCTTAAAAGAGATTATCCCTCATTTTTTAATCTTTTAAAAGAGCAGTCAGTTATGCAATAAAAAAAAGAAGAAAATCAAAATGATTTTCTTCTTTTTTATTTATTTTATGTGACTTTAAGTCCGTTTCGCTCCGAAGGTGCGAAACAAATAAACCACCCGCTATGCGGGTGCGCATCGAAGGTTATACCGTCATAACAAAAACACTCCAAACGAGTTACAATATAGGTGTTCAAGCCAATTGTAAAACGAAATGAGTTGAGACTATGGCGCAAAAAGGTCACAGTTTATCACATACAAAATGGATGTGTAAGTACCACATTGTATTTATACCTAAGTATAGACGAAAAATAATCTATAATCAATATAGGAGTAGTCTGGGAGAGATTTTTCACAGACTATGCCAATATAAAGGCGTTGAAATAATAGAAGGCCACTTAATGCCAGATCATGTCCATATGTTAGTAAGTATTCCACCACGAATGAGTGTAGCTAGTTTTAAGGGATATTTAAAAGGTAAAAGTGCCTTAATGATGTTTGATAAACACGCCAATTTAAAATATAAATTTGGGAACAGACATTTTTGGGCAGAAGGATATTATGTAAGTACGGTAGGACTTAATGAAGCCACAATTAAGAAATATATCCAGGAACAAGAGAAGCATGATATCGTTTTGGACAAATTAAGCGTTAAAGAATATGAAAATCCCTTTAGGGATAATGGTAAGTAATGCGAATGCCTCTTTGAGAGGCTTGTGACGAGTCAAAAGCAATAAGGCTTGAACAAAGTGAAAGCCAGCGTCTTTAGGCGCTGGCTGGTATTATGGGCTTATAGCCCTTGATCAAACCACCCGTTAGACGGGTGGTTATGATTCAGCAAGCAGTTTTTGATAAATTGCTAAATTTTCATCATCAAATACGTTAAATATAACTTTTTTTATTATACTTGACTCATCAATAAAGGTTTTGACTGTTTGAATGGCGATTTTGGCAGCTTTTTGTTTTGGAAAATTGAAATCCCCAGTTGATAGACATGGAATAGCAATTGATTCAATGTTATTTTTCTCAGCTAGTGCTAATACTGAAAGATAACTTTTTGCTAAAAGATCTTCATCAATTTGTGTTGGTTGGTCTACTATTTTCGGACCTACAGTATGAATGACAAAGGCAGAAGGAAGATTGTAAGCTGGGGTGATTTTAGCCATGCCAACGGGTTCTTCGTATCCTTGTTCTAAGATGAGTTCGAAACAAGCTTGGCGTAACTGAACACCTGCATATGTATGAATAGCATTATCTACACAATCATGAAGTGGTTTCATACATCCTAGTAAGGTTTTATTAGCTGCATTTACGATTGCGTCTACTTCGAGTCTTGTAATATCACCCTTCCAGAGGTAGATTCGATCATCTTGAGGGATGGGCTGGAGTGAACTGAGTTGTACAAATCCACGTTCCCCTTTCCTAACTTGTAGGTAAAGGTCTTGTATTGTCAGAAATTGTGTTGATGCTGCCATTGGTTTACGTGTATTAAAAAGCGCTCTGAGAAGCTTTTGCTTTTCCTCGAGTTCTTCTGGGATAATCAAATCATGTAATTCTAGATTTTCTTTTTTGAGTTCACCTATGAGATAGGTAATCATTGCATCTTTATCCATATTTACTCATTTCTATTTTTATAGTTTTTTATTATTATACTCCCAAGATAGGCTGTGAGCAAGTGATGTCTATGATAGGCAATGACTAATATTTGATAAGAATTTTTTATGTATGTGTCAAATTCTTGCAATGGCCTTTAGAATCATATAGAATAAGTCTACAAAAGTTTTATAATGTCTAGGAGGATGAATATATGACACAAGTAGTAACAGATGCTACATTTGAACAAGAAACAGCTGAAGGACTCGTTTTGATTGACTTTTGGGCAACTTGGTGTGGGCCTTGCTTGATGCAAGCACCAATTCTTGAGCAACTTTCTGAAGAAATTTCAGAAGATGAACTTAAGATTGTTAAAATTGATGTTGATGAGAACCCAGAAACAGCTCAGAAGTTTGGAATCATGTCTATTCCAACTTTACTCTTCAAAAAAGATGGTGAGGTTGTTAAGCAAGTTGCAGGTGTACATACAAAAGAACAAATTAAAGCTATCGTTGCAGAGCTTAGCTAACTAATTGTCACAGTCCCGTTTAGGGATTTTTATTTTTAGTTTATTCGAACGACGAGGAGAGTCATATGTCTTATTCATTTCAAAATCCTAGTGCTGAGGTTATAGAATCTTATTTAAAATCGGCAAAGACGATTGCAATTGTTGGTTTATCTCATCGCAAGGAGGCAGCATCTTATCAGGTTGCTCATTTTCTACAAGCTGCTGGTTATCGTATCATACCAGTAAATCCCAAACTAGAAGGCCAGGAGCTTCTTGGAGAGCATGTTTATGCTTATCTTAAAGATATCCCATTTTCGATTGATATTGTTGATGTATTTAGACGAAGTGAGTTTTTACCAGATGTTGCTTATGATTTTCTTGAGACAGATGCAAAAGTTTTTTGGAGTCAAATTGGTCTTGAGAATGAGGAGGCTGAGACTATTCTTCGTCAAGCGAATAGACAGGATATTGTAATGAATCGTTGTACAAAGATAGAATATATGCGACTCTTTGTTTAATAAAATGAAAAGGTGAGTGAGCTATGCTCGCTCGTTTTTGTTATAATAGACCTATGATTGAAATTTTTGATACGCATACCCACCTTAATGTGGATAATTTTGCAGGAAAAGAACAAGAAGAAATAGATTTTGCAGCTGAACTAGGTGTTATTAAAATGAATATTGTTGGTTTTGATAAGCCAACAATTGATAAATCTTTAGCACTATCAGAGAAGTATGATCAACTATATAGTACGATTGGATGGCATCCTACGGAAGCAGGGTCCTATTCTCAGGAAATTGAGGATATGATTGTATCACAATTGGATAATCCCAAAGTAGTGGCACTTGGAGAAATCGGTTTGGATTATTATTGGATGGAAGATCCTAAAGAGATTCAGATTGATGTCTTTAAGCGTCAAATAGCTTTGTCAAAGAAACACAATCTACCTTTTGTTGTCCATACACGTGATGCACTCGAGGATACTTACGCTGTTATTAAAGAAGTTGGTGTTGGTCCTCGTGGGGGGATTATGCACTCCTACTCAGGATCCCTAGAGATGGCTCAAAAATTTGTTGATCTTGGAATGATGATTTCATTTTCAGGTGTTGTAACTTTTAGGAAAGCTTTGGATGTCCAAGAAGCTGCTCAGAAGTTACCTTTAGATAAGATTCTGGTTGAAACGGATGCACCGTATTTGGCACCCGTTCCCAAACGTGGTCGAGAGAATCGTACAGGCTATACACGTTACGTAGTAGACAAGATTGCTGAGCTTCGTGGTTTAACAAGTGAAGAGGTTGCTAGGGCTACTTATAATAATGCGATGAGGATTTTTGGGCTGGATGAATAAAATAAAAATTCAAGAAGTCATCGTGGTAGAAGGTAAGGATGATACTGCAAATTTGAGACGCTTTTATGAGGTGGATACCTATGAGACTAGAGGCTCTGCTATCAATGAAGACGACTTAGAGCGTATCAATAAGCTTAATGATTTACGCGGGGTGATTGTTTTTACTGATCCAGACTATAATGGTGAACGTATCCGTAAAATCATCATGGAAGCTGTTCCGACAGCAAAGCATGCTTTTTTAAACCGTGGGGAAGCAACACCAAAATCTAAGACTAAAGGTCGTTCATTGGGTGTTGAGCATGCGAGTTTTGAGGATCTTCAAAAGGCCTTATCTGGAGTTCTAGGTAGTTACGATGATGATAATCAGTTTGATATTAGTAAATCAAATCTTATGAAGTTAGGACTACTAATGGGAGCAGATAGTCGAAAGCGTCGAGAATATTTGGGCGAGGCGCTTCGTATTGGTTATTGCAATGGAAAGCAGCTTCTAAAACGTTTGGAATTGTTTGGAATCACTCTAGAGGAGCTGGAAGAGGCTATGTCAAATTATTAGACTACCAGTAATCTTAAAATCAAATCGCTATTAAGTAGCTTATTATAGAGGTTGGGATAATTAAGAATTTGGACCTATTTTTTGTCCAAATATAAAAATCGTGAAATTAATAAGAAAAGAGAATAAATGAGAATTGCAGATTATAGCGTGACCAAGGCTGTCCTTGAACGCCATGGCTTTACCTTTAAGAAGTCTTTCGGACAGAACTTCTTAACAGATACAAATATTTTACAAAAAATTGTTGATACGGCAGAGATTGATAAAAATGTCAATGTAATTGAAATTGGACCTGGTATTGGAGCATTAACAGAATTCTTGGCTGAAAATGCTGCGGAAGTTATGGCTTTTGAAATTGATGATCGATTGGTTCCGATTTTGGAGGATACATTACGTGATCATGATAATGTTAACGTGATTAATGAAGATGTTCTCAAGGCGGATTTACAGACACGAGTAAAAGAATTTAAAAATCCAGAACTACCAATTAAGGTCGTAGCCAATTTGCCATATTATATTACGACGCCAATCTTGATGCATTTGATTGAGAGTAAGATTCCTTTTGCAGAATTTGTCGTTATGATGCAAAAAGAAGTCGCTGACCGTATTTCTGCAGAGCCTAATAGTAAGGCTTATGGTTCTCTATCAATTGCTGTTCAGTATTATATGATCGCTAAAGTGGCATTCATTGTCCCTCGTACAGTCTTTGTACCAGCCCCTAATGTTGACTCAGCTATTTTGAAGATGACGCGTCGTGAACAACCGTTGGTTGAAGTTAAAGATGAGGATTTCCTTTTCCGAGTGGCTAAGGCTAGCTTTGTCCATCGTCGTAAGACATTGTGGAATAATTTAACAAATCATTTTGGTAAATCTGAGGAAGTGAAAGCCAAACTTGAGCAGGCTTTGGAAATTGCAGATATAAAACCTTCTATTCGTGGAGAGGCTTTATCTATTTCTGATTTTGCACACTTATCAGATGCTTTGAGAGAAGCAGGCCTATAATTCAAAAATCCCACTGAGATTCAGTGGGATTTTTAGCTATGCGGAGAGAGGGATTTGAACCCTCACGCTTGAAAAAGCACATGCGCCTGAAGCATGCGTGTCTGCCATTCCACCACCTCCGCAGATGATATGCCTATTATACTGCAATCTATTGAAAATGCAAGGAGGCCCATGGGAAATGGAAGATCCGTTTTTTTGTTCCAGAAAAGCTTTCTAATTTGTGATATAATAGGGCTATTAAACGAATGAGGAGTTCACTTGCAAGGAAGAATTATCAAAGCACTGGCAGGTTTCTATTATGTAGAGCATGATGGTGTTGTATACCAGACGCGTGCACGAGGAAATTTTAGAAAAAAAGGACAAACACCTTATGTTGGAGATTTTGTTGAATTTTCAGCAGAGGAAAATTCAGAAGGTTATATCCTTAAAATTGGTCAACGAATCAATAGTTTAGTGCGTCCACCCATTGTCAATATAAATCAGGCTGTGGTTATTATGTCTGCCAAGGAACCGGATTTTAACAGTAATCTTTTGGACCGTTTTTTGGTTTTACTAGAGCATAAAAATATAAAGCCTGTAATCTATATTTCTAAGATGGACTTGGTTGAAGATGATTCAGAAATGAAAGCTATTCAAAAACAGTATCAAAAAATTGGTTTTGATTTTATCTTCAGTTTGGAAGAACTATTGCCGCTCTTGACTGATAAAATAACAGTCTTTATGGGACAGACAGGTGTTGGAAAATCAACCTTGTTGAACCGTATTGCCCCACAGTTACATATAGAAACAGGTGAGATTTCAGACAGTCTAGGTCGTGGACGTCATACTACAAGGGCTGTAAGTCTTTATGACGTTCATGGTGGGAAGATTGCTGATACACCAGGATTCTCTTCGCTAGATTATGAAGTGGATAATGCAGAGGACTTGAGTGAAGCTTTTCCGGAAATCCGTCAAGCTAGTCATGGCTGTAAATTCCGTTCTTGTACTCATACCCATGAGCCTTCTTGTGCTGTTAAGGATGAGGTTGAAAATGGCCAGATCTGGCAAGTCCGTTATGATAATTACCTTCAATTTTTAAGTGAAATTGAAAATCGTCGTGAAACATATAAAAAAACTGTAAAAAGAAAGTAGGTCTCTCATGTCATATAAAATTGCTCCTTCTATCCTAGCTGCTGATTACGCTAATTTTGCTTCAGAACTAGCTCGTATTGATGCATCAGGTGCGGAGTATGTTCACATTGATATTATGGATGGTCAATTTGTTCCTAATATCAGTTGGGGAGCAGATGTGGTTGCTAGCATGCGTAAACATAGCAAGTTAGTTTTTGATTGTCACCTTATGGTTGTTGATCCTGAGCGTTATGTGGATGCCTATGCACAAGCTGGTGCAGATATCATGACCATTCATGTTGAAGCCACTAAGCATATCCATGGTGCCCTCCAGAAAATCAAAGCTGCTGGTATGAAAGCAGGTGTTGTGATTAATCCTGGAACCCCAGTTGAGGCACTTATTCCTGTACTTGATTTAGTGGATCAAGTACTTATCATGACTGTAAATCCAGGTTTTGGTGGTCAGGCGTTCATTCCAGAAATGATGTCTAAAGTAGAGCGTGTTGTGGAGCTTCGTGAAAAAGGTGGCTATTCATTCGATATTGAAGTTGATGGTGGTGTAGATAACAACACTATTGCAGCATGTGCCAAGGCGGGGGCTAATGTTTTTGTAGCGGGCTCTTACCTCTTCAAAAATCCTGATTTGACAGCGCAAGTTCAAACGCTTCGTGATGCTATCGATGCCTAAAATAGCTTTATTTGTCGGTGGTGAGCTAGAGTGGTTCGCTACCGATTTTGATTATTTTGTTGGGGTGGATCGTGCGTGCTTACGTTTGTTGGAGTTAGGTTTACCTCTTGATTTGGCTGTCGGAGACTTTGATTCAGTATCTCGGTCAGAGTTAGAGATGATTCAATCAGCTGCCAAAGATTGTATGATTGCTCCAGCTGAAAAGGATGATACGGATACAGAGTTAGCCCTAAAAATTATATTTCAGCTATATCCTGAGGCGGAAGTAACTATTTTTGGTGCTTTTGGTGGCAGAATTGATCATATGTTATCAAATATATTTTTGGTCAGCGATCCTGAATTAGCTCCTTTTATGAGGCGTATCTGTTTGCGAGATAAGCAAAATAAGATTACTTATTATCCAGAAGGAAGTCATAAAGTTTTACCAGAACCCGGAATGACATATGTTTCTTTTTTACATGAAGGAGATGGAGAACTGACGATTTTGGGAGCAAAATACGAATTAACTAGTATGAATTATTTCCAGAAGAAAATCTATTCTAGCAATGAATTCGTTGATGGTCCGATTCAAGTGCTTGTGCCAAATGGATATGTGATTGTCATCCAGACTAAAGATAGGAGTTAGTATGATCTATCTACTTACACTTTTAACTTTATTAAGCTTGGGGATTCTTATTGCTCTTTTCTTGAAGAATATGGAGTTAAAAGAACAGATTAATAAGAGTTTGGAAGAAAATGCAGATAATCTTTCAGATCAAGTTTCGTTTCAATTGGAATCTTTTGCTAAGACAAATCAACTGGAAACGACAAAGCAATTGAACCAATTGCAGATGGAACTATATCAACAGTTGACAGATATCCGAGAGGTTTTACATCAAAATTTGTCTGATAATCGAGACCGTTCCGACCAACGCCTTGAGCAAATAAACCAAAGCTTAACCAAAGCTGTTAAAGATATGCAGGATTCCAATGAGAAACGTTTGGAACAAATGCGTCAGACAGTTGAAGAGAAACTTGAGCAAACCTTACAAACACGTTTACAAGCCTCTTTTGAGACGGTTTCAAGACAATTAGAGTCGGTTAACCAGGGCTTGGGGGAAATGAAAAATGTAGCCAAGGATGTTGGAAGTCTTAACAAGGTCCTTTCAAATACAAAAACACGAGGTATTTTGGGAGAGCTTCAATTAGGGCAAATTATTGAAGACATATTGACTGTTAATCAGTACGAGCGAGAATTTCCTACGGTATCAGGTTCAAGTGAACGAGTTGAATATGCAATCAAAATGCCAGGAAACCATAAAGATGAATATATCTACCTTCCCATTGATTCTAAGTTTCCTTTGGAAGATTACTATCGTCTGGAAGATGCTTATGAGTCTGGTAATAAAGAGGAGATTGAGAATCACCGTAAGTCACTTTTGACTAGTATTAAGCGATTTGCAAAGGATATTAACAAGAAGTATCTTAACCCACCTGAAACCACAAATTTTGGTATATTATTTTTGCCGACGGAAGGACTTTATGCTGAGGTAGTACGCCAACCAGCCTTCTTTGACGCCCTTCGTCGCGAAGAGAATATTGTTATCGCAGGGCCGTCAACCTTATCAGCACTCTTGAATTCATTGTCTGTAGGATTTAGAACTTTGAATATTCAAAAGAATGCGGATGATATTAGTAAGATTTTAGGTAACGTCAAACTAGAATTTAGCAGGTTTGGAGATATGTTAGCTAAAGCTCAGAAACAATTGAATACAGCAAGTAAAACCGTCGATAGTCTTCTCAACACAAGGAGTAGGGCAATTGTTAGAGCTCTTGATACAATTGAAACCTATCAAGACAGTGCGACACAAAGTTTGTTGGATTTACCACGATTAGAAAACGAGGACAAGCATGAAGATTAATCAAATGAAAAAAGACGAGTATTTTGAAGGTTTTTATCTGATTAAGCGTGCAGAGGTACGTAAGACAAGAGCAGGAAAGGATTACATTGCCTTTACATTCCAGGATGATACTGGAGAGATTTCAGGCAACCTATGGGATGCTCAACCTTATAATGTCGAAGAATTTACCGCAGGTAAAGTAGTGCATATGGAGGGACGTCGAGAGGTTTATAATAATACTCCTCAGGTAAACCAAATTACCTTACGTTTGCCTACATTTGGTGAGCCAAATGATCCAGCTGATTTCAAAGAGAAACCACCAGTAAATCCTTCCGAAGTACGCGAATACCTAGAGCAAATGATTTTCAAGATTGAGGAAGCAACTTGGCAGCGTGTTGTTCGTGCCCTTTATCGAAAGTATAATAAGGAGTTTTTCACTTTTCCAGCTGCTAAAACAAATCATCATGCCTTTGAAAGTGGACTAGCCTATCATACAGCTACTATGGTTCGCTTAGCGGACAGCATTGGAGATATTTATCCAGAGCTCAATAAGAGTCTACTCTTTGCCGGAATTATGCTTCATGATTTAGCTAAGGTTATTGAACTTACTGGTCCTGAAAATACTGAGTATACGGTTCGTGGAAACTTGATTGGTCATATTGCTTTGATTGATGAAGAAATCACTAAGGTGCTTATGGAGCTCAATATTGACGATACGCGTGAGGATGTCGTTGTTTTGCGTCATGTTATTCTCAGCCATCATGGACAACTAGAGTATGGTAGTCCAGTGCGCCCCCGTATTATGGAAGCAGAAATTATTCATATGATTGATAATCTTGATGCCAGTATGATGATGATGACGACAGCCCTTAACCTAGTAGGTCCAGGAGAAATGACAAATCGTCTCTTTGCTATGGATAATCGTTCTTTTTACAAGCCAAAATTTGATTAAAATCGAAATTAAGCGAGCATTTCATATGAAAATGTTCGTTTTTTGCTGTATTATGGTATAATAGTTAAAAAGTACAGAAAATATAGGTAACATATGAAATTAAAACGAAGTGAGCGCATGGTAGTTATTTCAAACTACCTGATTAATAATCCTTATCAATTGACAAGCCTCAACACCTTTGCAGAGCGTTATGAAGCTGCAAAGTCTTCAATCTCAGAAGATGTTGCTATCATTAAAAAAGCTTTTGAGGAAAGTCAAATAGGAGAAATCGAAACAGTAACTGGTGCATCTGGTGGGGTTATGTTTACACCGACTATTTCTGATGAAGATGCAAGAAGTCTGGTTGAAGATCTTTGTAAACGTCTTTCCGAGAGTGATCGTATCTTACCAGGTGGTTATCTCTACCTATCTGATTTACTGAGTACACCGTCTATTTTAAAAAATGTTGGTCGTATCATTGCCAGTGCCTTTAAAGGACAAAAAATTGATGCCGTTATGACTGTTGCAACTAAAGGAGTTCCTTTAGCAAATGCAGTAGCAGATGTCTTGAACATTCCATTTGTTATTGTTCGTCGTGACTTGAAAATTACAGAAGGTTCAACCGTATCGGTAAACTATGTTAGTGGTTCAAGTGATCGTATTGAAAAGATGTTCCTTTCAAAACGTAGTTTGAAACCTAATAGCCGTGTCCTTATTGTCGATGATTTTCTTAAAGGTGGCGGTACCATTACGGGTATGATTAGCTTGCTTTCAGAATTTGATAGTGAGTTAGTAGGTGTAGCTGTATTCGCAGAGAATGCTAAAGGCGATCGTGATATCCATGAATATAAATCATTACTTACTGTTTCTGACATCGATGTAAAAGCACAGAAGGTAGAGGTTGAAGTCGGTAATATTTTTGATAAATAATTAATCTACGATAGTATTCCTAATTTAACGATTATGATTTTTTCTTTTTAACAAGAAAGTCTTGACAATAATCATCAAAAAATGATACTATATTAGACGGTACTTTTTACTTTTGGTCTCTCAAAAGTGTACAGAGACGTGCTGACATAAGTTGCAAAAGTACACACAGATATGGGCTGTCACCAAGTGCCATATCAACCAAAAATAAAAAAAACACAGGAGAATGTAGATGCCTACAATTAACCAATTGGTTCGTAAACCACGTCAATCAAAAGTTGTAAAATCTAAATCACCAGCTTTGAACGTTGGTTACAACAGCCACAAAAAAGTTCAAACTAACGTATCTTCACCACAAAAACGTGGTGTTGCAACACGTGTTGGAACAATGACACCTAAGAAACCTAACTCAGCCCTTCGTAAATTCGCTCGTGTACGTTTGAGCAACCTTATCGAAGTTACTGCTTACATCCCAGGTATCGGACACAACCTCCAAGAACACAGCGTTGTTCTTATCCGTGGTGGACGTGTAAAAGACCTTCCAGGGGTACGTTACCACATCGTCCGTGGTGCACTTGATACTGCAGGTGTAGCTGATCGTAAACAAAGCCGTTCTAAATACGGTGCTAAACGTCCTAAAGGATAAGAAGGGAGATAAGATAAAATGAGTCGTAAAAATAGAGCGCCTAAACGCGAAGTATTGGCAGATCCATTGTACAATTCAAAAATCGTTACACGTCTTATCAACCGTGTAATGCTTGACGGTAAACGTGGTACTGCTGCAACAATCGTATACGATGCTTTCGAGCAAATCAAAGAAGCAACTGGAAACGATGCTCTTGAAGTATTTGAAACAGCTATGGACAACATCATGCCTGTACTTGAAGTACGTGCACGTCGTGTCGGTGGTTCAAACTACCAAGTCCCAGTTGAAGTTCGTCCAGAACGTCGTACAACTCTTGGTCTTCGTTGGTTGGTTAACGCATCACGTGCGCGTGGTGAACACACTATGAAAGATCGTCTTGCAAAAGAAATCATGGATGCTGCAAACAACACTGGTGCATCAGTTAAGAAACGTGAAGATACTCACAAAATGGCTGAAGCAAACCGTGCCTTTGCACACTTCCGCTGGTAATCATAAGTTTCAAGCTGAATTACAGTCATATATTCATAAGCTAAGATTATGGATTTGTAATAGGCTGACTCTGAATTCAAATAATATTATTCATATCATTTGAAAACCAGTTAAATATTAGTGAAAAAACGGGTAGGTCCTGCCTATCCGTTTTTTGACAATAATGTTATAATAAATAAGTAAACTAAAATATTTATAGGAGAATAAACCTAATGGCACGCGAATTTTCACTTGCAAAAACTCGTAATATCGGTATCATGGCCCACGTCGATGCCGGTAAAACAACTACAACAGAGCGTATCCTTTACTACACTGGTAAAATCCACAAAATCGGTGAAACTCACGAAGGTGCATCACAAATGGACTGGATGGAGCAAGAACAAGAGCGTGGTATCACAATCACATCTGCCGCTACAACAGCACAATGGGATGGTCACCGCGTTAACATCATCGATACACCAGGACACGTGGACTTCACAATCGAAGTACAACGTTCACTCCGTGTATTGGATGGTGCCGTAACCGTTCTTGACTCACAATCAGGTGTAGAACCTCAAACTGAAACAGTTTGGCGTCAAGCAACTGAGTATGGTGTTCCACGTATCGTATTTGCCAACAAAATGGATAAAATCGGTGCAGACTTCCTTTACTCAGTAAGCACACTTCACGATCGTCTTCAAGCAAACGCACACCCAATCCAATTGCCAATCGGTGCTGAAGATGATTTCCGTGGTATCATTGACTTGATTAAAATGAAAGCTGAAATCTATACTAATGACCTTGGTACAGATATTCTTGAAGAAGATATTCCAGCTGATTACGTTGATCAAGCAAATGAATACCGTGAAAAATTGATCGAAGCAGTTGCTGAAACTGACGAAGATTTGATGATGAAATACCTTGAAGGTGAAGAAATCACTAACGAGGAATTGAAAGCAGCTATCCGTCGTGCAACAATCAACGTTGAATTCTTCCCAGTTCTTTGTGGTTCTGCCTTCAAGAACAAAGGTGTTCAATTGATGCTTGATGCGGTTATCGATTACCTTCCAAGCCCACTTGATATCCCTGCAATCAAAGGTATCAACCCAGATACAGATGAAGAAGAAACTCGTCCAGCATCTGATGATGAGCCATTTGCAGCTCTTGCCTTCAAGATCATGACTGACCCATTTGTAGGTCGTTTGACATTTATCCGTGTTTACTCAGGTATCCTTCAATCAGGTTCATACGTAATGAACACATCTAAAGGTAAACGTGAACGTATCGGACGTATCCTTCAAATGCACGCTAACAGCCGTCAAGAAATTGAACAAGTATACGCTGGTGATATCGCTGCTGCTATCGGTTTGAAAGATACTACAACTGGTGACTCATTGACTGATGAAAAAGCTAAAGTTATTCTTGAGTCAATCGAAGTTCCAGAACCAGTTATCCAATTGATGGTTGAGCCTAAGACTAAAGCTGACCAAGATAAGATGGGTATCGGTCTTCAAAAACTCGCTGAAGAAGATCCAACATTCCGTGTTGAAACTAACCCTGAAACTGGTGAAACAGTTATCTCTGGTATGGGTGAACTTCACCTTGATGTCCTTGTTGACCGTTTGAAACGTGAACACAAAGTTGAAGCAAACGTTGGTGCTCCACAAGTATCTTACCGTGAAACATTCCGTGCTGGAACACAAGCACGTGGATTCTTCAAACGTCAATCTGGTGGTAAAGGTCAGTTTGGTGATGTTTGGATTGAATTTACTCCAAATGAAGAAGGTAAAGGTTTCGAATTCGAAAATGCTATCGTCGGTGGTGTGGTTCCACGTGAATTCATCCCTGCAGTAGAAAAAGGATTGGAAGAATCTATGGCTAACGGTGTCCTTGCTGGATACCCAATGGTTGACATCAAAGCTAAGCTTTACGATGGTTCATACCACGATGTCGATTCATCTGAAACTGCCTTCAAGATCGCTGCGTCTCTTGCACTTAAAGAAGCTGCTAAGACTGCACAACCAACTATCCTTGAACCAATGATGCTTGTAACAATCACTGTTCCTGAAGAAAACCTTGGTGATGTTATGGGTCACGTTACAGCTCGTCGTGGACGTGTTGATGGTATGGAAGCACACGGTAACAGCCAAATCGTTCGTGCATATGTTCCACTTGCTGAAATGTTCGGTTATGCAACAACACTTCGTTCTGCAACTCAAGGTCGTGGTACATTCATGATGGTATTTGACCACTATGAAGATGTTCCTAAATCAGTTCAAGAAGAAATCATCAAGAAAAATTCTGGTGAAGCTTAATTAGAACTTATAAAGTTAAGGTACTTATGAAAGTAAGTGCCTTTTCTATTTGCAATTTTTTGAAAAAAAATTATATAATATGACTGTTGAAAGGTTGAATTGAAAGCGCTCAAGTTAATCTTTTCACAATAGGGAGAGCTTGCTCTCAAAATTATATTTATTTGATTTTCATAAGGAGGAAATCACGAATGGTAGTTAAAGTTGGTATTAACGGTTTCGGTCGTATCGGTCGTCTTGCTTTCCGTCGTATCCAAAACGTAGAAGGTGTTGAAGTTACTCGCATCAACGACCTTACAGATCCAGTTATGCTTGCACACTTGTTGAAATACGACACAACTCAAGGTCGTTTCGACGGTACTGTTGAAGTTAAAGATGGTGGATTTGAAGTTAACGGTAAATTCGTTAAAGTTTCTGCTGAACGTGACCCAGAACAAATTGACTGGGCTAACGACGGTGTAGAAATCGTTCTTGAAGCAACTGGTTTCTTTGCTAAGAAAGATGCTGCTGAAAAACACTTGCACGAAGGTGGAGCTAAGAAAGTTGTTATCACTGCTCCTGGTGGAAACGATGTTAAAACAATCGTATTTAACACTAACCACGATATCCTTGATGGTACTGAAACAGTTATCTCAGGTGCTTCATGTACTACAAACTGCTTGGCTCCAATGGCTAAAGCATTGCAAGATAACTTCGGTGTTAAACAAGGTTTGATGACTACTATCCACGCTTACACTGGTGACCAAATGATCCTTGACGGACCACACCGTGGTGGTGACCTTCGTCGTGCACGTGCTGGTGCTGCAAACATCGTTCCTAACTCAACTGGTGCTGCTAAAGCTATCGGTTTGGTTATCCCAGAATTGAACGGTAAACTTGACGGTGCTGCACAACGTGTTCCAGTTCCAACTGGATCAGTTACTGAATTGGTAGCAGTTCTTGAAAAAGACGTTACTGTTGATGAAGTGAACGCAGCTATGAAAGCAGCTTCAAACGAATCATTCGGTTACACTGAAGATCCAATCGTATCTTCAGATATCGTAGGTATTTCTTACGGTTCATTGTTTGATGCAACTCAAACTAAAGTACAAACTGTTGATGGTAAACAATTGGTTAAAGTTGTTTCTTGGTACGACAACGAAATGTCATACACTTCACAACTTGTACGTACTCTTGAATACTTCGCGAAAATCGCTAAATAATTCAATTGTATAAAAAGAAGAGCTTCGGCTCTTTTTTTTATTTTCCAAAATAATAAAACAGCCGTATAAATAGGCTGTTATAATCTCAGTAGGATTGTGATTTATGAATAAGCTAGAAGGCATTCCAAATGAGTAGAAAGAGCATGACACAACCCCAGGCGTTTTTATTATGTTTTTGTATAGCTAGCATACCATAAATAAGTATAAAAACGGTAATTGATTCAAATAAGGTATAGATATCAAAACCAATAATTCCATGGATAAGGAGGCAAAAAATCGCACATGTTATTGCTCCACTATCTAACCAAGAGTAAGGAGATGGAAAACGTATGCGTATCTTTTCAGCGATGACTACATAGTTAAATCCTTCCCAGAATCCCCAAATAAGACAGATGAATAGGTATGCCAGGATATTACTAGGAAATGATTGGCTCATTACTTCTTTTGTTAATTGTATTGATTGAAGAGGTAGATAGGAATGAATCTGATGAGTAAGTCCTTTAAATATGATAAGTGGTAGGGCTACAAGAAGAGATTGAAAAAGGGTGGTAACTAGATTTTTGGTGATTAATCCAAAGTGTCTGAAAGATTCTTTGCGATAAAGCATAACAGTGCTGGTTCCTAAGCCTGCGATGGCAAATTGACAACTAGCTAATAAGATTAATCGCAGCCATAGCGGTACTGAAGTTTGGTTAGTGTAGGACAAAAGAGTTGGTTTAAGAGTAAGAAAGAGGAGCAGAGGAACAAGGGTAAGAATAAGGATTACATTTAGATCATGGTCAGCTTGTTTCTGCTTCTTGTTTAGCTGTTTTTTCATGGATATTCGACCTTTCTATTTAGATTATATGCTAAATGTCTTATACTCGCAATAAGCTAGAAATCCTTCTGATTTTGCTATCTCTTTTATGCATTTTGTGATATAATGAAAACGTATTAAAAAATTAAGGAGTCTGATCAAATGGCTAAATTGACTGTTAAAGATGTTGACTTGAAAGGGAAAAAAGTTCTCGTTCGTGTTGACTTCAACGTACCTGTAAAAGATGGCGTGATCACTAACGATAACCGTATCACTGCTGCCCTTCCAACTATCAAGTACATTCTTGAACAAGGTGGACGTGCAATCCTCTTCTCTCACCTTGGACGTGTAAAAGAAGAAGCTGATAAAGAAGGCAAATCACTTGCTCCTGTAGCTGCTGACTTGGCTGCTAAATTGGGTCAAGACGTTAAATTTATCCCAGGTGTTACACGTGGTGCTGAATTGGAAGCAGCTGTTAACGCTCTTGAAGATGGACAAGTTCTCTTGGTTGAAAACACTCGTTTTGAAGATGTTGATGGCAAGAAAGAATCTAAAAATGATCCTGAACTTGGTAAATACTGGGCATCACTTGGAGATGGTATCTTCGTAAACGATGCATTCGGTACAGCTCACCGTGCACACGCATCTAACGTTGGTATCTCAGCAAACGTTGATAAAGCTGTTGCTGGTTTCCTTCTTGAAAACGAAATTGCTTACATCAAAGAAGCGGTTGAAACTCCAGAACGTCCATTCGTAGCTATCCTTGGTGGTTCTAAAGTATCTGATAAGATTGGTGTTATCGAAAACCTTCTTGCAAAAGCTGATAAAGTTCTTATCGGTGGTGGTATGACTTACACATTCTACAAAGCACAAGGTATCGAAATCGGTAACTCACTTGTAGAAGAAGATAAACTTGATGTTGCTAAAGCTCTTCTTGAAAAATCAAACGGTAAATTGATCTTGCCAGTTGACTCAAAAGAAGCTAATGCATTTGCTGACTACACTGAAGTGAAAGACACTGAAGGTGAAGCAGTAGACCCAGGTTTCCTTGGTTTGGATATCGGTCCTAAATCAATTGCTGAATTCGATAAAGCCTTGACTGGTGCGAAAACAGTTGTATGGAATGGTCCTATGGGTGTATTTGAAAACCCTGACTTCCAAGCTGGTACAATCGGTGTGATGGACGCAATCGTGAAACAACCAGGCGTTAAATCAATCATCGGTGGTGGTGACTCAGCTGCTGCAGCAATCAACCTTGGACGTGCAGATAAATTCTCATGGATCTCTACTGGTGGTGGTGCTTCTATGGAACTTCTTGAAGGTAAAGAACTTCCAGGATTGGCTGCACTTACTGATAAATAAGTCTATTAGAATGAAAAGAGTTGGGAAACCAACTCTTTTTTGTGTCATCTCTTTGAATATTTGATAGAGGCTAAAATTATTATTGGGAAGTAAATTTCTCTCAAAAAATTGCGATTATTAGTTTGAACTTTGCGTCATAATACTGTAGAAGTAACCAAAAGTTTCATAATCATGTTAAAATAGTAAAATGGGATTGAAATTTGAACCGAAAAAATTTAAATTTGGTATGCGTACACTTAAGACGGGGATTGCTGTCTTTCTTGTTTTAGGTCTTTTTTCTGCTTTAGGGTGGGAAGGGCTTCAGATTGGTTGTTTGACAGCAGTCTTTAGTCTTCGAGAAAACTTTGACAGAAGTATTCAGTTTGGTAAATCACGTATTTTTGCGAATACGGTTGGAGGGCTTTTGTCGCTATTATTTTACTTTGTGAATATGTGGTTTAATCATTCAGTTTGGGTGACCTTGCTATTGGTTCCAATTTTGACCATGCTGACGATTGTCATTAATGTGTCTTTTAATAATGCATCTGGTGTTATTGGAGGGGTGGCTGCACTTCTGATTATTACCTTGTCCATTCCACCTGATAATACTTTTACTTATGTTATTGCTCGAGTCTTTGAAACTTTCTGTGGAGTCTTTATTGCAATCCTTGTCAATTATGATTATGATTGGCTACTTAAACATTTAAAATAAGAATGATAGGGTTCTATTGAACTCTATTTTTTATGTTTTTTTGATAAAATCCTTAAATTAGAGCGAATAGACAATATAATGTTCGGGAATTGCTCGTTGTGTAAGAAAAAGTAACATAAACTGTTGACATGTAGAAATATTCAGAATATAATTGTTAGGAAAGGAGGATGATCATGGCAAGAGAGAAAGAATTAAGGCGTTCTCTAGCTGTTTTTCCGATTGGAACAGTTATGAAATTGACGGATTTAACTGCTCGTCAAATTCGTTACTATGAAGATCAAGGTTTAATTCAACCTGAACGTACAGCTGGAAATCGTCGGATGTACTCATTAAATGATATGGATCGTTTATTGGAAATCAAAGATTTTTTGGATGATGGTTACAATATTGCAGCGATTAAGCATGAGTACGAAGAGCGTGAAGTTCGTGCCCAACAAAAACAAGCGGCTTTAACAGATGCGGACGTTCGACGTATCTTGCATGATGAACTCCTTCAGCAAGGCCGTTTTACGACCCCGTCACAACAATTTGGTAACTTGCGTATCTAATTACGCTTTGAACTTTTATTTTTGGTTTTTATAAAGGAGACCCCTATTATGGCAATCACAGCAGCTGATATTCGTCGCGAAGTCAAAGAGAAGAATGTTACTTTCTTGCGTTTAATGTTCTCTGATATTCTTGGTGTTATGAAGAACGTTGAAATTCCTGCGACAGATGAACAGTTGGATAAGGTACTTTCAAATAAAGCTATGTTTGATGGTTCATCAATCGAGGGATTTGTTCGTATCAACGAATCTGATATGTATCTTTACCCAGATCTTGATACGTGGACAGTTTTCCCTTGGGGGGATGAAAATGGTGCAGTAGCTGGTCTTATTTGTGATATCTATACCTCTGCAGGTGAACCATTTGCTGGTGACCCTCGTGGTAACTTGAAAAAGGCTTTGCGTCATATGGAAGAAGTTGGTTATAAATCATTTAACCTTGGACCAGAACCAGAATTCTTCCTTTTCAAATTAGATGAACAAGGTAATCCTACACTTGAAGTTAACGATAAAGGTGGTTATTTTGACCTTGCGCCAACTGACCTTGCAGATAACACACGTCGTGAAATCGTTAATGTGTTGACAGAAATGGGATTCGATGTTGAAGCATCTCACCACGAAGTGGCTGTTGGTCAACATGAAATCGACTTCAAGTATACAGATGTTTTGAAGGCTTGTGATAATATCCAAATTTTCAAATTGGTTGTTAAGACAATCGCTCGTAAACATGGTCTTTATGCGACATTTATGGCGAAACCTAAATATGGTATTGCTGGTAGCGGTATGCACTGTAACATGTCTCTCTTCACTGAAGAAGGAAATGCATTCTTTGATCCAGAGGATCCACGTGGTATGCAATTGTCTCAAGATGCTTACTACTTCCTTGGTGGTTTGATGAAACATGCATACAACTATACTGCAATTATTAACCCAACAGTTAACTCTTACAAACGTTTGGTTCCTGGATACGAAGCTCCTGTATATATTGCATGGGCAGGTAGCAACCGTTCACCATTGATCCGCGTTCCTGCGTCTCGAGGTATGGGTACACGTTTGGAATTGCGTTCAGTAGACCCAATGGCAAACCCATACTTGGCACTTGCTGTACTTTTGGAAGCTGGTCTTGATGGTATTATTAACAAGATTGATGCTCCAGATCCAGTTGAAACAAATATCTACTCAATGTCTCCTGAAGAACGTAAAGAAGCTGGTATTATTGATTTGCCATCAACACTTCGTAACGCTCTTAAAGCATTGGAAACAGATGAAGTGGTTCGCCAAGCTTTGGGTAATCATATCTATACAAACTTCCTTGATGCGAAACGTATGGAATGGGCAAGTTATGCTACCTTTGTTTCACAATGGGAAATTGATAACTACTTGGACATTTATTAAGAAATTAAATTTGAAAATCAGGTTATGCCTGGTTTTCTTTTTCTTTTAAATTTATTAAGTTCTTGGACAAATTACGTAGTTTTAACTGAGCTGTTTTCTTTTGTCATATTTCTTTATTCCCCCTTAATCGCATTAAAATATGAGAGTGTTAAACTAATTTTATATTAATCTTATTCAGGGGGAAATATGAAAACTACAAAAAAAGCTGCTTTGGCAGTAGCCTCAAGTGCATTATTGCTTGGTCTTACAGTCGCACAAACAGTTAATGCTGATACTTATACAGTTCAAAATGGAGATTCATTCTTCGGGATTGCAAGTCAGTATGGTGTAGATCCTTATCAATTGGCAGCTGAAAATGGCATGACTATTTGGTCAACAATTGTTCCTGGTGGAAGCTTGGAAGTTTCAGGTGCTACGACAGCAGTTGAGGAAACAACAGAAGCTTCTTCTTCAGAGGTAACAGCTACTGATTCAGATGCTACTTGGAATCGTTATCCAGTTGGGCAATGTACATGGGGTGTTAAGGAAGTCGCTCCATGGGCAAGTAACTGGTGGGGTAATGGTGGCGATTGGGCAGGAAGCGCTGCTAGCCAAGGTTATGCTGTAGGTTCAACACCTGTGACAGGATCAATTGTATGTTGGACTGATGGTGGTTATGGTCACGTTGGTTATGTAACAGAAGTTGGTCAAGATGGTCAAATTCAAATCTTGGAGTCAAACTATAACAACCAGCAACAAATCAACAACTATCGTGGTTGGTTTGACCCACAAAACTCAACTACACCAGGTTCAGTATCTTACATTTATCCAGGTGCATAAAATGAAAAAAGCGTTATAAGCGCTTTTTTTTTACTTGTTGGAAGGGTTGTGCTCCAGATTGGATTTAAACTTAAAAAAAAATGGTAGCTAGATGGCTACCATTTTTTTATTTATCAGGTGTGAGAATCATTGGAATAATGATTGGTTCACGTTCTGTTTTTTCATATAAGAATGGGCGTAAAGCATTGACGATTGCTCCGTTAACGGATTGGATGCTAGCATCCTTATTTTTAAGAGCGATACGAATAGCATTGAATAGAATGCGTTGGCTCTCACGAATAAGATCGCCTGATTCACGCATATAGATGAAGCCACGGCTGAGGATGTCTGGGCCAGCCAGAATCATCTTAGACTTGAAGTCGACAGTTGCTACGGCAAGTACGACACCATCTTCAGAGAGATCACGACGGTCACGAAGAACGGCAGCTCCGATATCCCCAATACCATTACCATCAACATAGATATCTTGAGCATTGAAGTGACCTGCACGACGCGCAGAGTCTTTTGTTAGGGCTAAGACATCACCATTTTCCATGATAAAGATATTATCTTTTGGAACACCACAATCAACAGCAAGACCTGCGTGGACTTTCTGCATGCGGTATTCACCGTGAACAGGCATAAAGAATTTTGGTTTGATCAAACGAAGCATGAGTTTTTGCTCTTGTTGACCACCGTGTCCAGAGGTATGGATATTGTTGATTTTACCGTGGATAACATCGACACCAGCTTCTTGAATAGTATTAATCAAGCGGTTTACGCTGGTTGTGTTTCCTGGGATAGGGCTAGATGAGAAGATAACAGTGTCACCAGGTTGCAGTGTCACTTGGCGGTGCATCCCGTTAGCGATACGTGCAAGGGCTGCCATAGGCTCTCCTTGAGAACCGGTACACATGATAAGAATCTCACTGGCATGGTAGTTTTTCATCTCACTAGGGTCAATGATAGTTCCTTTTGGAACTTTGATGTAGCCTAGTTCAACCCCATTGACAATGGCTTTTTCCATAGAACGTCCGAAGACAACAATCTTACGGCCAGTTTTTACAGCGGCTTCGGCAGCTTGTTGCAGACGGAAAATGTTTGAGGCAAATGAGGCGAAGATAATACGTCCGTGGATGCCTTCAATGATTTTCATGATAGATTGGCCGACGACTTTCTCGGAATTTGTGAAAGTTGGTACTTCAGCATTGGTTGAGTCTGAGAGGAGGCAAAGAACGCCTTCTTCACCAAGTGCAGCCATACGGTGAAGGTCTGCTGGCTCACCTACTGGGGTGAAGTCAAACTTAAAGTCACCGGTACACACAATTTTACCTTGAGGTGTATGGATGACAATACCGAGAGGTTCTGGAATTGAGTGAGTAGTGCGGAAGAAGGTCACGCTCATATTTTTGAAAGTAAGCTCTGTATTAGCATTAATTTCATAGAGTTGTGCGTCACGAAGTAGTCCGTGTTCTTCCAATTTTCCTTTGATAAGAGCAAGAGCAAGTGGCCCTGCATAAATTGGGATATTTGCCTGTTTAAGAAGGAAGGGGATCCCACCAATATGGTCTTCGTGACCGTGGGTAATGACAAGTGCCTTTACACGATCAACATTTTCAACGATGTAAGAATAGTCCGGGATAACATAATCGATTCCGAGAAGATCATCCTCGGGGAATTTAATACCCGCATCGACGATTATAATCTCATCTTGGTATTCAATACCATAGGTATTTTTACCGATTTCCCCCAAACCACCAATCGCATAAACCCCAACTTCTTCAGGTTTTAGATTGATTTTTGATGCCATGGTCTTAGAACTCCGTTACTTCAAAAACGCCTGTTTCTTTTTCGTATTCAAGGGCTTTTTCTGAGAGGAGCTCGATGAATTCGATGTTATAGGCAGTGTTTTTTTCGATGATTTTACGAGCTTGGATACGTCCCTCAAGTTCAGTTTCTGCATCGATATCTAGGTAGAGTGATTTTGTCTGTTCACGGCGTGGATTACGCTCTTTAGTTTCTTGGTAAAAGACTTTATAAATCATGGTTTTCCTTTCTTTCCAAAAGGCTCTGCCATTCTATAAAAAAACCGGTCAAGTTAATCTTTCTATGATTTACTTGACGTTATGATATTCACTTTATGAGTAATAGCTAGTAGCCTTGATTCGTTTAACAATTACTATTATTGTACCATAAGATAAGGGCTAGATAAAGAAAATGGCGGAAAAAGTTGGAAAATGTTCGTTTCTGGGAAACAGTGACTTGTGTTATAATAGAAAAGCATAAAAGGAAACAAGGAAAAAAGATGAAAATATTAGCATTTGATACTTCTAGCACAGCTTTATCAGTAGCCTTGTTAGAAGATGAGAAACTAGTGGCAGAGTCAACTGTCACAGTAAAAAAGAACCACAGTATTAGTCTAATGCCCACCATTGATTTTTTAGTTGCTCAGGCAGGCTGGCAACCGTCTGATTTAGAACGTATTGTGGTTGCACAGGGTCCTGGATCCTACACAGGGCTTCGTGTGGCTGTCGCAACAGCTAAGACTTTAGCCTATGCCCTCGACATTGATTTGGTGGGAGTTTCAAGTCTACAGGCACTGACAGACCTTACAGTTGACGGTGTTGTGATTCCTATCATGGATGCTCGTCGTAATAATGTTTACGTTGGTTTTTATGAAAATGGTCAGGCCCTCGTCCCAGATTGCCATGCATCTTTTGTAGATGTTCTGGAGCAAGCTAAAACTTTTGAAAAGGTGACATTTGTCGGTGAAGTGGCTAATTTTGTGGATCAGATTAAAGAAAGCCTTCCAGAAGCAACTATCTTGTCAAGTCTTCCGTCTGCCCAGTTAATTGGTCGTTTAGGCTTGTCCTTGCCTTCTGTTGATGTAGATGCTTTTGTTCCACATTACTTGAAGCGAGTTGAGGCGGAGGAGAATTGGCTTAAGACGCATGAGGAGACTAACCGTGACAACTACATCAAGCGCGTCTAGATTGAGTAGCCAAGAGCAAGCTCAACTGATTTATCGGATTTTGTCGGATGTTTATGACAAATCTCCGTGGACGATAGAACAAGTGGTAGCAGACTTGGCTTTGGATACTACGGAGTATTTCTATGTTTATGATCAGGAAGAAGTTGTTGGTTTTTTAGCCCTTCAAAATTTAGTGGGTGAGCTTGAGGTGACCAATATCGCCATTTTAAAAGCTTACCAGGGGCGTGGTTATGCTAGTCAGCTGATGAAGCATTTGGAAGAGCGTAGTGAACCTATATTCCTAGAAGTGAGGGCTTCAAATCAAGTCGCTCAGGCACTTTATAGAAAATTTGGTTTTGAAAGTCTAGGAATTCGGAAAAATTATTATCATGAGCCTCAAGAAGATGCAGTTATCATGAGGCGAGAGGAAGTCTAATGGCAGATAGATATATTTTGGCAGTGGAGAGCTCGTGTGATGAGACTTCAGTTGCCGTTTTGAAAAATGAGAAAGTACTTTTAAGTAATATTATTGCCAGTCAGGTGGAAAGCCATAAACGTTTTGGTGGTGTTGTTCCTGAGGTGGCTAGTCGTCACCATGTGGAAGTGGTGACTCTTTGCATTAAAGATGCCCTTTCTGAGGCGGGAATTACTGCTGAACAACTAGATGCTGTAGCAGTAACCTATGGTCCTGGTTTGGTCGGGGCGCTCTTGGTCGGGATGGCAGCGGCTAAGGCCTTCGCTTGGGCACATGGGTTGCCTTTGATTCCAGTTAACCATATGGCTGGGCATCTTATGGCAGCGCGTGAGGTTCAAGAATTGGAATATCCCCTCTTAGCACTTTTGGTGTCTGGGGGACACACAGAGTTGGTTTATGTGTCAGAACCGGGGAATTACAAGATTGTTGGTGAGACACGTGATGATGCAGTTGGTGAGGCCTATGACAAGGTCGGGCGTGTGATGGGGTTGACCTACCCAGCCGGGCGTGAAATTGATGAATTGGCTCATAAAGGGAAAGATGTTTATGATTTTCCACGCGCTATGATTAAGGAAGACCACTTGGAGTTTTCATTTTCAGGCCTGAAGTCAGCTTTCATCAATTTGCATCACAATGCAGAACAGAAGGGAGAAGTTCTAGTCAAAGAGGACCTTTGTGCATCCTTCCAAGCTGCTGTGTTGGATATTCTCCTAGCTAAGACTAAGAAAGCCTTGGAGCGTTATCCTGTCAAGACACTTGTTGTTGCAGGTGGTGTGGCAGCTAATCAAGGATTACGTGAACGTTTGGCTGAAGAAATCACAGATGTAGATGTGGTTATTCCGCCTTTACGTCTTTGTGGTGACAATGCTGGTATGATTGCTCTAGCAGCCGCTATTGAATGTAATCAAAAACATTTTGCTGAGTTGGACTTGAATGCAAAACCAAGTCTAGCCTTTGCAGGATTTGAAGAATAAGAAGAGCCTCTTACTAGTTTGGTAAGAGGTTCCTTTAGAAAGGAATTGAGTGTGTCTGACTTTCGTTTAGGTATAAAAGCCGCGGTACCGACAGCTTTAGGCTATGTAGCTATTGGCCTAGCCTTTGGTGTTGTAGCAGCTGCTTCGGGTCTATCAGCCCTTGAGGTTGGCCTCATGTGTGCCTTGGTCTATGGTGGCTCGGCCCAGTTTGCCATGTGTGCCTTAGTAGTTGCAGGAGCTGGTCTAGGTGAGTTAACCTTGACTGTTTTCTTGGTTAATTTGCGTAACATGTTGATGAGTTTACATGCAACGACGATTTTTACAAAAACAAGCCTCTGGAATCAGCTGGGAATTGGTAGTCTGATCACGGATGAAAGTTATGGTGTTTTATTGGGAGAATATGTGCATCATAAAGATATTCCTGCTAACTGGATGCATGGTAACAATATTTTCAGCTATCTGGTTTGGATTGTATCATCAGTTATTGGTTGTTTGATTGGTTCCATGATTCCTAATCCTGAGCTTTTTGGTTTGGATTTTGCTTTGATTGCCATGTTTATAGGTTTGTTAAGTAGTCAGATTGATGCCTTGTTAGGGGAAGGAGTGCGTAAGCTACTCTTGATTTTACTATCTATTGCTGTGGCTTATCTGAGCTTTAGTGTCATCTTGTCGGAATCTTTGGCTGTTTTAGTGGCTACTTTGGTTGGATGTAGTGTGGGGGTGATGTGTGATGGCCGTCAATAAGTTTATTCTCATTGCTATTCTACTTGGGTTTGTGGTCAGCTGGGTTCCTCGTGTGCTCCCCTTTGTTTTAGTGAAATACAAGGGGCTACCAGATATCGTTGTTCGATTTTTGCACTACTTACCAGTTTCTATCCTCTTTGCTCTGATTCTCTCTAGTCTCACGGCTGAGAAGATTGGTCACTTGCCACAGTTTAAGTGGATGGAAATACTGGCTACTGTGCCAACGGTAATCGTAGCCTTTAAGAGCAAAAATCTGCTCTATGCAGTAATCGTCGGTATAATATCTATGGCCCTGATTCGTTTCGTATTTTAGCAAATGAAAAGACTTGGAGTTGCTCTTAGTGAGTCGCTTTCCAAGTCTTTTTTAGTTATTGTTAAAAAAGGCAGCAATATCGTCTTCACTGAGACCAATCATTGGATCTAGAGTTGACCAATTTTCTTCAGTTAAACGATAGTTTTCTTCTGTTTGCACAGGTTTGTTAACAGACTTATCCACAGGTTGTGAATAAGTGTTAACAAGATCTGGGGATGGATTGATATTTTCCGAAAAGTCTTTGTTTTCAAGGGTTTCTGAGGGGTCGTTGTTTTTCGTTTTTGTTTGATTGGAGGCGCCTGTTGCCTCGTTTTTAACAATCTTTTCGACAGACTTATCAACAGCTTGTGTATAAGTTTGTTCAAAACGTTGGATGAGATAAGTATTTCGTTTAGCCCCCTCGTTGTGAACAGCATAATCGAAAGCTGTGATTTCCCCTAACATGACTAGCTTACTCTTGGCGCGTGTGATAGCAGTGTAGATGAGGTTACGTTGTAGCATACGTCCACTTTGGCGTGTGATGGGAAGGATAACGACTGGGAACTCACTCCCTTGAGATTTGTGGATTGACATGGCATAGGCCAGAGTAATCTTATTCCATTCGTTACGAGGATAGATAACCTCATTGCCATCAAAGGACATGTAAATTTCGTCCTGCTTGCTTTCAGTATATTTACCAGGGATGAGATCAGTAATGATGCCGATGTCGCCATTGAAGACATTGAGTTCGGTATCGTTGACCAGATGGAGAATCTTGTCGTTCTTACGGAAGAAAATGTCATTAAAGGCAAACTGATTGGCCTTTTCTTGAGGATTAAGTAGGTCCTGCATAATGGTATTGAGATTGTTAATACCAGCCTGTCCTCGATACATGGGAGCTAGAATCTGCACATCCTGAGCAGCTATCCCGCTCTTTATAGCGGCAGAGACTATTTTAGGAACCATCTGTGGAATATGGTTGGCATTGGCCTCAAAGTAAGAGCGGTCAGCCTTTTTCTCTGTGAAATCAGCGGGTAGTTGGCCTTGGCGCATCTGACTAGCTAAAGTAACGATGGTGGAATCCTCGGATTGTCTGAAAATTTTGGTCAGAGAAACCTTAGGCAAGTTATCAATCTGCAAAAGGTCAGCCAAGACCTGGCCAGGGCCTACGGAAGGCAGTTGGTCTTGGTCACCCACAATGATGACTTGGGTTGAATCAGAGATACTTTCAAAAAGTTGATTGGCCAACCAAGTATCAACCATAGAAAACTCATCGATGATAATCAAGTCGCAATCGAGATAGTCCTCCAAGGTCTTGAAATCGTCCTCGCTATTGAGGCCCAAATGTCTATGGATTGTGGCGCTAGGGAGTTGGGTGAGTTCGTTCATCCGACGAGCAGCCCGTCCTGTTGGTGCCGCTAAAATAATAGGCAAATCAGACTTTTTGAGATCTAGACCATGAAGGTCGGCATAAGTTTTAATGATTCCGTTAATAACGGTGGTTTTACCTGTCCCGGGACCACCTGTCAGGATGAAGACCTTGCTTTGTAGGGCTTTGATAATGGCATCTTTTTGAACCTTATCATAAGTAATACCAAGTTCCTCTTCCACCTCTTCAAGACTTGCTTGGATTTTGTCCTCTGCACTGATGTCAGGTTGGTCTTTCATGATACGAGTTAGGTGGGTATAGATGCCCTGTTCCGCAAAATATAGGGTATTATCAAAGATTTTAGTCTCTATATTTTGCACTTTATCCTCTTGGATGAGATTGGTTAATTCCTTCGCGACTAAGGCGGGGTCAAGTTCAATCTGACGAGCACTTTCCAAAAGGATGATAGTTCGTTCAAGCAAGGCTTTGGCTTCGATATAGGTGTCGCCTTCTTCCATGCTAGTTTCTAGCAGACAATGAATCAAGGCAGCTCGTAAACGCTCAGGAGCATCACTAGCAATCCCTAAGCGTTCGGCTAGTTGGTCGGCTATTTTAAATCCGATTCCTTGAACTTCTTCTACCAAGAGATAAGGGTGTTCTTCGATAAGGTTGAGCGATTCTTCCTTATATTGGTTGAAAATTTGTGAGGCAGCTTTTGGTGTGAGTCCATAGCTGGAAAGTTTGGACAAGATTTGTTCGGTTCCATAGTTGATTTTTAACTTTGCAACGAAGGCTTCTCGATTGACCTTGGACAGATTAGGAATCTGTTCTAATTTGCTCGGATCCTCGAGAATCTTGTCAATAGGGTCTTCACCATAAATCTCGACAATACGCTCAGCTGTTTTCTTACCAATCCCCTTAAAATTGTCGCTGGCGAAATACTTGATAAGACCGCTAGCAGAAGGTTTTGACCGTTCGTAGCGCGTCATTTGGAGTTGTTCACCATATTTTGGATGATTGGTTAGCTGACCCCAGAAAGTATAATCTTCGCCTTCCATGACATCTCCCATGGTTCCTGTGACAATGATTTCATAGTCCTCAAAATCACTGTCTGTTTCGTCAATTTCTAAGAGTAGAATACGGAAAAAATTACTAGCGTTTTCGAAAATGACGCGTTCGATAGTTCCTGAAAAATAAAATTCTTGCATGTGTTTTTCCTAGATACATAATAAGGCTGGGTTTCCCCAACCTTATCTTATTCAGTATTTTTAGTTGTCCTCAACGGTACCAATTTTATTAAGTGGCCAGAAGCGGAATTTAACTTCCCCTACAAGAGCACTCTTGTCAAAGTAACCAACTACTCGACTATCTTTGGAAACAATACGGTTGTCCCCAAGTAGGAAATATTTGCCTTCAGGAACAGTGACAGAGAAGGTCGTGTTACCGTCAGCATTGGTTGTAAAGGCCTTGGCATCCTTAGCTAGTTGTTGGAAGTAGCCACTCTTGCTCTTGTCATCGTTGTAAGCATATTCTTTTTGTAGCTTATCCTTGGCAAAGGCAGCTTGGAATTCTTTGAGGTATTCTTCCTTGACTTCTTTACCATTGACAGTAAGTTTATCATTTTGATAGGTAATGGTATCACCTGGCATACCGATGATACGTTTGACGATTTGTTTCGTCTTACCGTCTTCGACTTCCTTAGCAACGACAATATCGAAGCGTTCAATGGATGTGTGTTTCAAAACGATAACACGTTGATTATTGGCTAGAGTAGGATCCATTGAGTGGCCGTCAACCTGGACAGGGAGCCAAAGGAAGAGGCGAGTCAAAAGGAAAAATGTGATAAAGAGGATAAAGAGTCCCCATTCACGAAGTAAAATGAGGAAGTATTGGGTCCATTTGTTTTTCATAGTTAAGGCCTTTCAGGGTTATTTTAAGCGTTGGTAGGCTTTTTTGGTATTGGCGAAATGATATTTAGCAGTAGCTTGGAGAGCCTGATCTCCGTAGGCTTGAAGAAGCTTAGCTGCGACCTGGTCAGATTTAGCGCCAGCACCTGAAGGAAGGGTGTAGCCAACCTCTTGGCTGAGTTTGTCAAGATTTTCCAGGAAGAGATTGCGAGCGATGATAGAGCTCACTGCGACAGCTAAGTATTTCCCCTCAGCCTTTTCTTCTAAAGTGATAGGAAAGTCAAAGCGATTGCGTTCATTCTTGAGGTATTTCTGATAATTTTTCTCACTGGTGAAGGCATCAATGACAATCTTATCTGGTTTAGCACCTGATTGTAACAATAGGAAGATAGCCTGATTGTGGAGGGCTACTTTAACGGACACAGCATTATGACTCTTACCGTCTCCAACCACTTCATTGTACTTTCTAGGCGAAAGAAGGAGTGCCTTGTGAGGAATTTTCTCCTCCAATATAGGTGCAATCTGACGAATCTTGATATCATTAAGATTTTTAGAATCATCGACCCCAAGAGATTTCAAAAAGGCATGGTCAGCCGGGGTAACTAGACTAGCTACAACAGCTAGACCACCAAAATAGGAGCCATTTCCGACTTCGTCTGATCCAATTAGGGCTAGGTTTTGCCCATCAGGTGAATGCTTAGGTTCAGCTTGGTATCCAAAACGGCTAGCCAAGACTTCTGGCTTAGCTCCTTGGAAAGTTACCTTTCCTGAAGTATAGGCGATGACACTTATTCCATCGACCTTGGCTGAAAAACTTGCATAAGGATTTTTAGTCGCAGTCGCATAGTTTGCCAGGTCCTTTTGGAGTGTCGAAATCTGCTCTGCTGTCATTTTTAATACGATTGTGCCCATGAAATCTATTTTAGCACAAAAAAGGAGAATTGGTAGATATTTTACAGACTCGAAATCCCTGAAAATTATTTTTCTAGAGAAGTGCAAAGTCTAAAATTTACGAAAGTTAAAATTTAGGATATAATGATTAGAAAGAGAATGCCTAACCATGCTCTTTTTTCCACAATTAGAGAAAATGGGTTGGCATTTAAGTATCGAACACGCCTCAGAGTAAGTGTCTGAATCTTGCTAAAAAATGGCGATATACAAGCAATAAAATAAGGAGAAGCTGCGGTGGCGAATCCGCGACCACCATTGATTGGCAGCTAACAAGCAAATGGCAAATAAGAACCGTTACAAATTTCATTTTGGAGAGAAGAACCTCACGCTAACAACTGATAAGGACAACCTTTTCATGGAAGAGGTGGAGCGTGTTGCCCATGAGAAATATAAAATTATCAAAGAGCAGATGAAAAATGCTGACAATGAAACAATTGCTATCCTAATGGCTATCAATTCTTTGTCGACTCAGTTGGAACGCGAAATTCAAGTTGAAGATATGGAAAAAGAGTTGGAAACGTTGAGAGCTAAGCAACTTGAGCAACTTAAGGTCAAGGCAACAGCTACAAATGACGATGAGGATGACGCATGATTGGACTCCTTGTCTTAGCCATTATGGCTTGGAATTTCTACATTGGCTACCGTCGAGGCCTCTTTATGCAAGCTTATTACGTGGTTTCAGTCATTATCGCCATGTGTGTGGCGGCCTATTTCTACCGGTCGCTAGGAGAGGCTATCAATCTTTGGGTACCTTATACCAATCCAACCAAGGATGCCAGTATAGCTTTCTTTAAAGATCAGAACATCTTTTCACTTGACCGTGTCTATTATGCGGGTGTTGCTTATTTTGCTATCTACTGTATAGCCTATTATGGCTTACGCTTTCTTGGTATTTTCTTCCATTTTGTGAGAATTGAGCGACTTGATCAGAGACATTACCAAGTGGTGGGTGGGGTCTTGGCCACCTTAGTGAGTCTTGTGCCTTTGACTATGTTGGGGAATATTCTTGCGACTGTTCCTATGAACAACATTCAAACGCTCTTGTCATCGAGCTGGGTTTTACGTATCTTGATTAATGGCTATTTTCCAGTTAGTCAGATTATCCAGCATTTGTGGACAAGTGTGATATAGAAAATAGAAGTCTTCCTTGATTAAGGGAGACTTTTTTGTTCTTTGTTTTGGTAGGATATGAAAAAGACCGGACACAAGGTCTCAGTCTTTCTTAACTATTTTTACCCTAAGGTTGCAATGGTACATCCGGAACCACCGGCACTTTGTGGGGCATATTCAAAACTTTTAACATGGCGATGACGGCGGAGATATTTGGTAACAGCATCACGGATGACACCTGTACCAATACCGTGGATGATGTCCACCTGACTCATGTTATTAAGTAGGGCTTGGTCAATAAAGGCATCAAGCTCTTGCATGGCTTCTTCGTAACGTTTCCCACGAAGGTCTAGACGGGCACGAGGACCGCCAGATGACTTTTTGGCTTTTTTAACCACGTTAATCTGTTTCTTCTTAGGTTGTTGGGCTTCCGCTTGGGCACGAACAAGAGTGAATTCATCCGCCTTGAGTGTCATCTTGATGAGACCTACCTGGGCTTCCCAGTTACCATTTTTGGCTTGACTGGTAAGGGTACCACGTTGACCATAGGCGGTAACAATGATATCATCTCCGATACGAGGGGCACGCGCAGCCTTTTCTTTCTTGGCCTTACGAAGGACTTTATTCTTAGAGAGGTCCACTTGAGGGGCAAGTTTCTTGAGTTTTCCTTTGGCGTCGATAACTTCATGAGGCTTGAGTTGACTCTTATCGTGGAGATTTTTGAGAATACTATCGCTCTCAGCCAAAGCTGTATCCACCATCTCTTGAATTTCTTTCTGAGCCTTTTCGAGTTCCTTGTCGTACTCATGGGAGAATTCATTATAGAGTTTCTTGACCGCACGGTTGAATTTAAGGTTTTCTTGCTCAACGTCCTTGATGTGCTCCAGACGTTTTTGTGTTTCCACAGTTTGGGCTTCAAGTTGCTCGATGATACGGTTGACATCACTATCAGTATCCGTGAGGTTTTCTGCTTCCTTGACAATAATCTCATTCAAGCCGAGGCGACGAGCGATTTCAAAGGCGTTAGAGCGACCAGGGACACCCTGCATAAAACGATAGGTAGGGCTTAGAGTTGCTGTGTCAAACTCCATACTAGCATTTTCCACATGTTGCGTCTCAATCCCATAGGCCTTAAGCTCAGGATAGTGAGTAGTAGCCATGGTCTTAATCTGACTCAAACGGAGGTGCTCTAGGATTGCCATGGCTAGACTAGCCCCTTCCTGAGGGTCAGTACCAGCCCCAAGCTCATCGACCAAGACAAGACTGTTGTTGTCGGCAGCATCCAAAATCTCGACAATGTGGGTCATGTGACTAGAGAATGTTGACAAACTCTGTTCGATAGACTGTTCATCTCCGATGTCCGCAAAAATCTCTTGGAAAATGGCCACACGACTGCCCTTATCAGCCAAAATTGGAAGACCAGATTGAGCCATCAGTTGTGCTAGTCCTAGAGTTTTAAGCATGACCGTTTTACCACCGGTATTGGGACCTGTGATGACAATGGCTGTGAGGTCCTCATCAAATCTCAAATCGTTGGCTACTGGATTGATCAAAAGTGGGTGACGAACGTTAAGCAGTTGGAGTGTTTGGTTGTCACTAATCTTTGGAATAACCGCCTTCTTATCCTGGAGATAGAGGTATTTCCCACGAATAAAGTCCATGTGGCCCAAAATCCAAGCGTTGTTGGCGATAGCAGCAGCTTGTGGACGGAGTTGATCAGACAGTTCATGCAGGATGCGGGCCATCTCATGGCGTTCGTCTGCACGTAATTGTGTAATTTCTTCGTTAAGCTGGATAACGGCGCGTGGCTCGATATACACTGTGTTTCCAGAGCTTGAGATGTCATGCACAACCCCAGCAATACGGTTACGGTAGGTATTTTTGACAGGAAGCACTGAACGACCATTACGACTAGCAATCAAACTCTCAGCCAACATGTGACCAGATTTCTTGAGAATGTCTTGCAAGGTCTGGCGAATGGCATCATCGCAAGATTTGAGTTGACGACGGATATTTTGTAACTCAGGGCTAGCAAAATGCTCAATGAAACCACCATCATTGATACTTTGAAGGCTTCCTTGTAGACTTGGGAAGGCCTCGATCTTTTCGAAAAGACGTTTAAGAGCGACGAGCTCAACATTTTCAAGGTCAGCGTAGAAGCGACCAAGGTCAGCCGAAGCTTGCAGCACCTTCTTGATGGCAATGAGCTCCTGGATATTGAGATCAGCATCCAGTTCCAAGCGACGTAAGGGCTCAGAAATATCTCTCAGGCTACCAATAGCAAAGCCATGGTGCTCTACGAAAATCTCAGCCATTTCTTGAATTTCTGTAAATTGATTTTGAATTCTTTCTGGATTGGTCATAGGCACCAAGTCACGTAACTCCGCCTGAGCCTGTTCAGTCTGCAGGTATTCTGTGAACTGGTCCTTGACCTTGTTAAATTCTAATTGGTCTAAAATCTTTGTGTTCATAGCTCCTATTATAGCATATTTGGATATGGGGCGTGGAGGTGGGAAATGCCTGAGATCGTTTTGTGAGCGGACTTTTGCCATCAGCTGTTGACTGACTATTTTTACAGCTTGTCTCTGGACAATTTTCCTTTCAGTTTCTATCTTTGAACGACTATTTTATAAAACAGTCTCCGCAAAATAAGAGTTTTTCAATCAAAACCAATGCTCTCATCTATGCTATAATAAACCTATGACTAATCAGAAAAAATTACTCCTAATTGACGGTTCATCCGTTGCCTTTCGTGCCTTTTTCGCACTCTATAATCAAATTGACCGTTTTCGTAACAATAATGGCCTTCATACCAATGCTATTTACGGTTTCCACCTCATGTTGGACAACCTGCTTGAGCGAATCCAGCCGACTCATGTCTTGGTAGCTTTTGATGCTGGGAAAACAACTTTCCGTACAGAGATGTTTGCGGATTATAAGGCTGGTCGTGCCAAGACTCCAGAGGAATTCCGTGAGCAGTTTCCTTATATTCGTGAGATGTTGGCTGCACGTGGTATCGCCTATTATGACCTGGCTCAGTACGAGGCAGACGACATTATCGGTACCTTGGCTAAGATGGCTGAAAACACCAGTGAAGACTATCAAATCACGGTTGTCTCAGGGGATAAAGACTTGATTCAGCTGACTGACGAAAACACAGTCGTTGAGATTTCGAAGAAAGGTGTGGCTGAGTTTGAGGCCTTCACACCTGACTACCTCATGGAGAAAATGGGGATTACCCCAGCGCAATTCATCGACCTCAAGGCCCTCATGGGTGATAAGTCCGATAATATTCCAGGAGTTACTAAGATTGGTGAAAAGACTGGTCTTAAGCTCCTCTTGGAACACGGTTCCCTTGAAGGTATCTATGAGCATATTGATGAGATGAAGAAGTCCAAGATGAAGGAAAATCTCATCAACGACAAGGATCAAGCCTTCCTTTCTAAGACTTTGGCGACCATTGATACCCAGTCTCCTATTGAAATTGGCCTAGATGATACGGCCTTTACGGGACCTGACCTTGAAAAATTGGCGGCCTTCTATGACGAGATGGGCTTTGTTCAGTTCAAAAATGCCCTTGGTGGAGAGGCTGTGCCGCAGGATTTTGATGTGGCCTATACTGAGCCTAGCCAAGTGACAGCGGGTCACTTTAGTTCTGATGATTTCTTCTATTTTGAGATTCTTGGTGACAATTATCACACAGAACCTATCATCGGTTTTGCTTGGGGGAATGACAAGCAGATTTATGCGTCTACAGATACTGACCTACTCAAATCAGAGGCATTCCAGACAGCTCTTTCAAAAGCTGTTAATATCTACGATTTCAAGCGTAGTAAGGTCCTTTTGAGCCATCTAGGGATTGACTTGCCTACGGCTAATTTTGATGCCCGTCTGGCTAAGTATCTCCTCTCAACCGTTGAGGATAATGAATTGTCAACCATTGCCCGTCTCTATACGGACCTACCGTTGGAAACAGATGAAGTGGTCTATGGCAAGGGAGCTAAGCGTGCGGTTCCTGAAAAAGAGGTCTTACTTAGCCACCTGGCTAAAAAAGTCAAGGTCCTTCAGGTCGCTAAACCGGTCATGCTAGAAAAGTTGGCTGAACACGGTCAATCAGAGCTTCTCTTTGACATGGAGTTACCACTGGCAAATGTGCTAGCTAAGATGGAAATCGCTGGTATTAAGGTCAAGGGACAAACCCTTAACGAGATGGCAGTGGAAAACCAAGTGGTCATTGACAAATTGACCCAAGAAATCTACGAGATGGCGGGCGAGGAGTTCAATATTAACTCGCCTAAACAGTTGGGTGTTATCCTCTTTGAAAAGATGGGTCTACCTTTGGAATACACTAAGAAAACCAAGACAGGTTACTCAACAGCTGTGGATGTCCTTGAACGATTAGCACCAATTGCTCCAATCGTAGCTAAGATTTTGGAGTACCGCCAAATCACTAAGCTTCAGTCTACCTATGTCTTGGGGCTTCAGGATTATATCCTTGAGGATGGTAAAATCCATACCCGTTATGTGCAGGATCTAACTCAGACAGGACGTCTGTCATCAGTGGATCCCAACCTGCAAAATATCCCGGTTCGCCTGGAGCAAGGTCGTCTCATCCGTAAGGCCTTTGTCCCATCGACTGAGGATGCAGTGCTTTTAAGCTCGGATTACTCACAGATTGAGTTGCGCGTGCTTGCCCATATTTCGGGAGATGAGCATTTGATTGCAGCCTTTAAAGAGGGGGCAGATATCCATACCTCTACAGCCATGCGTGTCTTTGGTATTGAAAAGCCAGAGGATGTCACACCTAACGATCGTCGTAACGCCAAGGCTGTTAACTTCGGTATCGTTTATGGCATTTCTGACTTTGGTCTATCCAACAACTTAGGCATTAGCCGTAAGAAGGCCAAGGAGTATATCGATACTTACTTTGAACGTTATCCTGGTATCAAGGCCTATATGGATAATGTGGTTCGTGAGGCCAAGGATAAGGGCTATGTAGAAACCCTCTTCCACCGCCGTCGTGAGTTGCCAGATATCAATTCTCGTAACTTTAATGTTCGCAACTTCGCAGAGCGTACAGCTATCAACTCGCCTATCCAAGGAAGTGCTGCTGATATCCTCAAGATTGCTATGATTAACCTAGATAAGGCTCTGGTAGAAGGTGGCTATAAAACTAAGATGCTCCTACAGGTGCACGATGAAATCGTCCTTGAGGTGCCAAACGACGAACTTGTAGCGATGAAAGCCTTGGTCAAAGAAACCATGGAAGCTGCAGTCGAACTCGCTGTCCCTCTCATCGCAGATGAGAATGACGGCCGCACATGGTATGAGGCAAAGTAAAACATGAAAGAAAATTTTCCATTTACCTATTTTCTCTTGCGCTACATGCTAGGATTTCTGGCCGTTGTTCTAGCTATCGTAGCAGTGTTGGTGATTATCACCTACTTTATGACCAAGTAGAAATAGACAGATAAAAGCTGGACTGAGGTCCGGCTTTTTTGTCTATTGAAAACCACCAGATATGCTAGTGGTTCCGAAAAGTTTTTAACGATGTATCAAAAAAGTCCCCCTAAAGTGTTATATTAGATAGGGGTTCCCGACCAGTAGCTAATATACTAATGAGACTTGCTAGTCGGGTCAGCTAGCAAAGGTGGTGCTGAAGTGGAACTATTCGGTGGTTTTTTAAGCCTTGGCCGGTAGCAGAGGCTTTCATCCGAAGAGCAAGTTACAAGTTCTAATCTATGAACTTAGAAAGGAAGGAATAACTTAGAACAGCTCTCAAATAAATTTGGAATAAACATTTCTAATTTTAGTTATATAATTAAATTGATTAATCGTTAACCTTTATTTTATAATTAGATAAACAAATTTGAATTTCTGGAGTAGTAGTGCAATGAAAAAGGATAAATATAAGAATTTGATTTTCGCATATACGGTTTTATATACATTTGTAACGGTGCTAAACAGCATTTTGTATTTATATAACGGAATATATGAGGATCCGAGCGGAAACTGGCACGAAATAGACAGAGCAATCATAGTTTTAATAGGTGTAGTGGCATATGCTCTGGCTACAGAGCTGATTATAAAGCCTATGGTTCTAAGATATGCAGTTTCGTACATACCGACAGTTTTGCTTGCATTTTTTTATGTATGGTCTACGAGCTTTAGAGAAAATTTAGCTCAGTCCGCGTATATGGACATCTGGATAAATTTCACGTCTATGTTCGTTATATTTTGTATAGTCCATTTTATTGTGTACAAATGTAGAAAAAAGAAAGAGACAATGAAGTAAATTAATTCCAATTTATAGGATTGTATACGGCAAAGGTAGCAATTGAATATGGTAAAATTACTGATGGCTTTTTTAAAGCAGGACTTGTGCCAAAAGAAGTTGGTCCTGGTGGTGGAACATTAGCATTTTTACCCAAAGGAGTATCTTTGACTGGTTCTGTAATGTCATCGCCAAATGAGAAAGCCGATGATCAGTCAGATAAAAGTAAGGATCGTATCTGGGGTGGGCAGTCGCTTTATGGCACCACAGATGATAGTTATTTCTTCTACAAAGTAGACTAATAATTCCCAAGCTGAAACTTAAATGTTTTGGCTTTTTTGTTTTCTCTATAGTGACATTTATGTCACTATTTTTTATTGACCCTCTTACCTATAATAGAAGCATAACTGAGAACAGAGACAGGAGTTCTTACTAAAAAGGAGTGTCGTATTATGATTGAATTTTTGATGTCAAAAAATGTGACTTATTTGGAATTGTTTTATATCTTTCTGGGAGTAGTTCTTTCAAAGGTATACCTTGCTTTGCGTGGTCGGAAGCACAATAAACTTGATGCATAAGAAAAAGGGTAGCACTCAATGCTATCCTTTTTTGCTGTCTTTATAAGTTTTAATCATTTTCTTCTGTGGTGTGGCCATTGGGAACTGGTCGAAGTCCTCAGCCGCTACCCAGCATAGCTCCTTATCGGTAGTGAGTTTGTCGTCATTAACGCTACCTTCTACCATCTCGATGGTCCATTTTTGGTGGCTGAAGGTATGTTTTACAGGTGTAAAATAACTGCTCGTCCACTCTGGTTTGAGGGCATAATTTTCCTCAAAAATAGCCTTTTGAGAGACTGTCTCGAGAATACAATCGTCCTTTTCAAAAAGACTAAGTTGTTGACCAATAAAGTCCGTTTCCATGATAGGGAAGGACCAGAAACCACCTAGTAGACGTCCCTCGACATTTTTTTCGAGCAAAAACTCTCCCTTTTCATTTTTGATAATAAAAGCTTGAATTTGCATAGGTTTAGGCTTCTTCTTAGGTAATTTTATGGGGTATTTATCATAAGTTCCGTTGAGATAGGCTGCACAGAAAAAGCGAATTGGGCTTTCGTCTGGTCTCGGATTTTTAGCTGATTCGATATCAGTTCCAAGGTCCATAAGCGCCTGATTAAAGTCACCTGGACGGTCAGGGTCAATCAAAATGTCCATAATTGCTTGGAAAATCTTACGATTTTTGGCGTCTCCGATATCGTAGTTAACCTCAAAGAGACGAGCCATGACTCGCATAACATTACCATCAACAGCGGGTTCTGGGAGTCCAAAAGCGATGCTGGAAATAGCACCAGCAGTATAGGGTCCGATGCCCTTGAGTTTGGCAATGTTTTCATAAGTATCTGGAAACTGACCATTAAAGTCATCCATGATTTGTTGAGCAGCCTTTTGCATGTTTCGGACACGTGAATAGTAACCTAGCCCTTCCCAAGCTTTGAGAAGCTTCTCTTCTGTAGCTTCAGCCAAATCTTTAACTGTTGGGAACCAGTCTAAAAAGCGCTCGTAATAGGGAATGACAGTCTGAACCTGGGTTTGTTGTAGCATGATTTCACTAACCCAGATATAGTAGGGATTTTTAGTTCTACGCCACGGTAGGTCTCGTTTCTCTCGATCGTACCAGTCCAGGAGTGTACGACGAAAAGAGGCGATTTTCTCAGCATCCCACATGACAATGCCGTATTCTTTTAAATCTAACATATCTCTATTGTAGCAAAGAAATCTTTTTTCAAAAAATTATGCGTTTTTCTGTTAAAAAGATTGACAAAAGTAAGCGTTTACATTATACTAAGAGTGTAAAGAAGATAAGGATTCATCAAGGAGGTAAAAGCCATGGTGAGAGTCAATATTTCAAGGTATAAAAACGGAGACTAAGATCTCTAAACAAAACAGTAGGCAAAACAAATAACTTTACCAATCATCTCTGAGGAGCGTGACCGCATGACAGTAGGACGTTACAAGAACGGAGATTAATTCAGTCGCATAAAATAGCTACAAGGGAGTGATACCACCAGAAGTCGAAAGCTAAACTCAAATCTGTTAACTTAAGAAGAAGTGAGGTAAAGCTCATGAGAAATGTTAGTAGGTATAAAAATGGAGACACTTAGGTTGTTGCGTAAAATAGCCTAAGGAGTGATACCCATGCCACACGAAACGTAAATCCTATATTCTTAAGATGAACGAGGTGAGTTCATGAAAAATATCAGTAGGTATAAAAACGGCGATTAAAAATGTTGCATAAAATAGCTACAAGGGAGTGATACCACCAGAAATCGAAAGCTAAACTCAAGATTAACGTCAAAAAGTGAGGTAAAGCTCATGAGAAATGTTAGTAGGTATAAAAACGGAGACACTTAAGCTGTTGCGTAAAATAGCTTAAGGAGTGATACCGATGCCAAATGAGTAAACTATCGACAAAAGTTAAATGCTTAAATCTTGTAACAAAGTACCGAGGTGACGCTTATGTTGATGTTTGATGTAAGTCGTTATAAGAACGGCGACAAGTAAATCTCATTGAGTGGTCAATGGGGAGATAGGTCTCAAATCATACGAATCAGAGGTGATTACTATGATGATGAATTTAGGACGTTATAAAAATGGAGACACTTCAAGTTATTGCATAAAATAGCTTAGGGAGTGATACCAATGTAATAGAAAATTTACAATACAAAAAAGTTATTTGTAAGTTGATGGAGGTAATCTATGATTGCTAGGTATAAAAATGGTGACACACAATGACTCCTCCTTATGAAAATATTTTTTACAAAATTCCAAAAGGATGTTCTAATGACAATTGAAGAATCTTAAAAGCTCATTCTAGCGTGTAAGAATGAGCTTTTTGATATGTTGAATTTTGCTGAAAGGTACTTAATCCTTATTGTTTAACTGGACCTTTCGTAGGAGAGCCAGTCTTTTTTGTTCTTCGACTAGAGCCATAAAGATTTGGTATTGATTTTTAAGATGCGGCAGGAAGCTCTTAGGAATCTTGCTATCAAAGCTTAGGTTGTTCAGAAATATGGGGGCGCTATTGTCTCTATAGATTTGTCCTTGGAAGAAGTAGTTGTCGGTCACGATATCAATTGAGATACGTGATGAGCGCCATCGGCGTTTGCGCATGTACTTGGGTTTCCAACGAATCTTAAGTTGTCGGTCCTTGATATACCACCCCATGATTTCTATTCTAGCGGTCTGTTTTGTTTTGTCATCAAAGTAGGTTACTGGGACGCTTAAAACCTGCTGGCTTCTTGGCGAGGTTAAGAAGGGATGAAAATCAGGAATGAAGTCGTAGTCCTTGCTAGACACTTCCGATAGACCGTTTTCTTCTCGTATTTTGCCACGACTGGTGTACTTGAAAAAGTCAAAACTCTTACCTTGTCTTTCTAGTCGATTAGCCTCTAATTGATATCTTGTCACCTGATCACCGATATTTTTAGTCGTCTTGAGGTAACGCATGATTTCTTCATCCTTGTAGTAAAGAGCGACGAGATTTTTTAAACGCTGACTAGGGTCCAGAGAGTGTAACTTGTCTGGAAAAGACAAGATTTGTATGCTATGAACAGAGGCTAAAGGGACAGCAGCGATACCTGATAAGAGCTTGTCTTGTTCAAAGAGGGAGACGGTATCAAAATGACTGGTATGACCAAGCTGATGTCTTATGTCAACAACAAAGAGGTTATTGTCCTGTTTGAAAGTGATAATGTAGGTATCACTCGGATCTAAGTTTTTAAGGTTATATTCTAGGAAAGTAATAGGAGTATTGTAGTAGTGGTTAAAGGTTGGAAGTCCTAGTTTTTCTCCTAATTTCTTTTTATGATAAAGCATTCTCTTATTTTAGCATGAAGTTTGACCGGAGAAAAGATAACGCATAGGGCTTAACTTTTTTTCTGAGGGATTCAAATTTCTAACTCTTTACTTTTTCCTTGCATTATCCCTCAAACTTTGGTAGAATTATATCTTGTGAGTGCACCTCACTTACTCGTGGCGAAAGACCATGAGTCATTAGACCAAAAGAGGAGGAAAATATCAATGGCTAAATACGAAATTCTTTATATCATTCGTCCAAACATTGAAGAAGAAGCTAAAAACGCTTTGGTAGCACGTTTCGATTCTATCTTGACTGACAACGGTGCAACTGTTGTTGAATCAAAAGATTGGGAAAAACGTCGTCTTGCATACGAAATCCAAGATTTCCGTGAAGGACTTTACCACGTTGTTAACGTTGAAGCAAACGACGATGTAGCTCTTAACGAGTTCGACCGTCTTTCAAAAATCAACGGTGACATTCTTCGTCACATGATCGTTAAACTTGACGCGTAAGAAGGTAAATTATGATTAATAATGTCGTACTCGTTGGTCGCATGACCCGTGATGCGGAACTTCGTTATACACCAAGTAATGTTGCAGTTGCTACATTCAGTCTTGCAGTTAATCGTAACTTCAAGGGTGCTAATGGTGAACGTGAAACTGACTTTATTAACTGTGTTATCTGGCGCCAGCAAGCTGAAAATTTGGCTAACTGGGCTAAGAAAGGCGCATTGATTGGAATTACAGGTCGTATTCAGACTCGTAACTATGAAAATCAACAAGGTCAACGTGTATACGTAACTGAAGTTGTCGCTGATAATTTCCAAATGTTGGAAAGCCGTGCGGCACGTGAAGGTCACAGTGGTGGTTCTTACAACGCTGGAGGATTTGATAATTCAAATTCATTCGGTGGTGGAGCTTCAACTGGTGGTTCATTTGGTGGATCACAGCCTGCGCAATCTACACCAAACTTCGGTCGTGACGAGAGTCCATTTGGTAATTCAAACCCAATGGATATTTCAGATGACGATCTTCCATTCTAATAATGGACAAAACGAATTAAATATATAAAGGAGAAATAAACATGGCTCAACAACGTCGTGGCGGATTCAAACGCCGTAAAAAAGTTGATTACATCGCAGCTAACAAAATCGAATATGTTGATTACAAAGATACTGAGCTTCTTAGCCGTTTCGTTTCAGAACGTGGTAAAATTCTTCCACGTCGTGTAACAGGAACTTCAGCTAAAAACCAACGTAAAGTAACAACAGCGATTAAACGCGCTCGCGTTATGGCACTTATGCCTTACGTAAACGAAGACTAAAATAATGCCCTCGATTGAGGGTATTTTTTTCTGTCTTGATTTTGTAGATTTTAGACATTTCTAGGGCTAAATGGAGAGATTTAGTCTTATAGTTAAGCGTAAAGAAAAACCAACTGGTCTCTCATTTGTCTTGAGGAGCTAGTTGGTTGTTTTGTGGTATAAAGAGGGCGTTTTCTAAGAAATCATCAAATTTTTGGTCGTTAACGAGGATATCAACATTATTTTTGAAGACTTTGAAGCGATTGGATAACCAATGTGTTTTGATATCTGCCCAATTATTGAAGCGGCTCCACCTGTAAGGAAGTGTGGGGTCCTGTTTTTCAAAGACATAGATACTGCCATCTTTTTCATAAGCTATAGCCGTGTGGAAATTGCTGACATCACCAGGGCTATTTTGAAAGACAGAGAGGAGTTTAACCTTTTCTGGGAACTTGAGTCCAGCTTTTTTCCAAGCTTTAAGAAGATCATCTGTAGACTGATAGCTGATATTATCCCCAAAGAGGAGACTATAGAGAGCTTGATCCTTGGCAGTTAGCTCTTTGTGGCGTGACTTAAGATCTATAAATTCGTTTTGAAGGGGGAGGTCCAATTTGGTGAGGTCCTCTGAACTTGTAATAAGATCATGAAGAAGGAGGAATGATGTTCGTCGGCAGTTTAAGTCATTAGTAAAATGTGATTTGTTATCTTCGAAAGTTTTTTCATTAAGGAAGGTGACGAATTGATTTTGATCCTTGCCGATTTTACTTTTGGTCCAATTTTTGACAACTGGTTGGAGGTTTGTATTTTCCTGATTGTAACGACTAATATAAGGGGCTAGATTGTCCCAGTCTTTTGTCGGGATGCCCTTGCTTTTTAAGGCTTTTGCTAGTTGTTTTTCCTGAGTGGAAGACGTCACATTGTTAAAACTATAGTAAGCTTGATAGTTTTTCTGAGTATTCTTGTGGCCACAAGCCATAAGTAATAGGCAGCAAGCAATGATTAGTAGAGGGAATTTGATACGCATCTATTGGAATTCTTTCTTTTGTCTATTAACTTTAACATTTTAGTATAGAATAGCCAACTGTGTCAAGATTTCTGACGTAAAAAAGCACCCATAAGGGTACTTGAGGTTGAGATTGATTAAGATGCAGGTGCGTAAGTACTTTGGACGTTGTAATGACGTTTGAAGAAGTATTTGGCAACACCAGCAATGACACCAATGATAAGGATCACAATTGGTGAAAGACCAGGGTTGAGGTAGCTTGGAAGAAGGGCTGTAAGACTAAAGAGAGCAAACCATGCAATAAAAGAGAGTGTGATGACGGTCATGCTGAACCACCATTTTGGACGTTCTTCTTTTGGTTTGTTATTGTGACGGTAGATGTAGTGATAAGGGGTATACATAGCAAGGCCTCCAATGAATGACACTGAAAGAAGGGTTGTGAGACCGTAGCTAGTTTGTGTACCTGAGAAACCAAAGATTGCGTTCATGATAGCAACGATGGCTAGAAGGAAGAGTGAGGTATCAAGCCACATCTTCCAAGGTGTTTTATCTGTTTCTGGTACTTCTTTGTTAGGCTTATCAGTTTCAGGTTTTTGGTGTTTTTCAGGAGAGAAACTAGCAGCCCAAACAGTTGGAGCACCAAGGAGTCCACGTCCTGTAATTCCTTTTTTCTGATTTTCGATAAGTTCAGGAATGACATTGCCAAGAATGTCTTTGATTTCTTGGTCTGATTTACCATCTTTGATGAGTTGGTTAGTTGCGATGTGGATAAATTCTTGGTTTTTCTTGGTGAGTTTTTGGATGTCCATGAGATGACCTTTCGATAAATAGTATTATTTTTTTAGTTTTGAAGTTTAGGGAAAAGAAGAGGCTCTATGTTAGAACCATTTTTTCCTGATAAAGTAGATAACAACGCAGGATGACCCGAAAGCTGCGATGAAGAAGATGACCCAAAAGGCGTTATCTAAATCGTTTAGTGGCATAGAATTGTTTTTAAAGTTCATACCGTAGGCGGAGAAGATAACGGTTGGGATGTCCAGAGCCATAGTCATGAGAGCGAGTGTTTTCATGATAGTGTTCTGGTTATTGCCAATGATAGAGGCAGAGGTTTCAGCCATGGCATTCAAGACATTTTCATAGATGCCTGCCATCTCAATGGCCTGTTGGGTTTCGACCAGTGTATCTTCCAAGAGATCCTCGTCCTCGATATATTTTTTCAAGCTAGAGGCGTTACCTGTTAGCTTTTTAACAATTCGCTCATTCATCTTAAGTGAGGCTTTTAGATAGACAATGGATTTTTCCAATTCCATCATGTCAATCAAATGCTCGTTTTTAGTCGCATTTTCCAACTGAGCTTCCAATTTATCACTCTGACGGTCGATAGAACGTAGGGCGGTTAGGTAAAGTTGAGCATTGCGATAGAGAATCTGAAAGACAAAACGGGTCTTCATGAAGGTGTAGAAGTTACGTACACGATGGTTGAGGAAGTTATCCATGAGACTGATGTCCTCAAGACAGGTAGTAACAACCACCTCATCAGTAACGATGATACCCAATGGAATAGTGACGTAGTAGCTTTTGTTATTACGCTCTTCTTGGGTTGGGACGTCGACCAGAATCAGGGTGTAGTCATCTTCGACATCGATACGTGAAGTTTCTTCCACGTCCAGAGGGGCGCGGAGGTCTTGAATATCAATGTTAAACCGTTCTGCAACCTTCATGGCTTCTTCTTGGGAAGGGTTCACCAAATGAATCCAAGCACCAGGCTCGAATGTTTCAATTTCTTTGAATTCTTTTCCGGTGGATAAGAACATTTGTTTCAATGGGAACCCCTCCTTCGTCATTAAGTAAGCGCTGGCGTCTTGATTATAAAAGGATTTTTACAATCGCTTTTAAGTCCAATAAACACTGCTCTTAGCTTTTTTTAGTGCTGTCAAATGAGGCTTGGGATGATGTTCCTTGCCTTTTTTAGACACTCCACCATTATACTACATTTGAAACATTTTTGGGCTGGATAAATTGAAATTTTGTTATAATTATGAGAGAAAGTCGGGATGGATTTTCCATCCGTCTGTAGAAAGGAGCGGCAGTAGCTTTTGCGCTAGGGCCTCTTAAAAATATGCAAGATAAGTTAGTGATTCATGGAGCAAGAGCTCACAATTTAAAAAATATCGATGTGGAGATTCCGCGTGATAAACTGGTGGTGGTGACGGGTTTATCAGGTTCTGGGAAGTCTTCCTTGGCCTTTGATACCATCTATGCAGAGGGGCAACGTCGTTATGTTGAAAGTCTCTCGGCTTATGCCCGCCAGTTTTTGGGAAATATGGAGAAACCTGATGTGGACTCGATTGATGGTTTGAGTCCTGCCATCTCCATTGACCAGAAAACAACAAGCAAAAACCCTCGTTCGACGGTCGGAACGGCAACAGAGATTAATGACTATCTTCGTCTTCTTTATGCCCGTGTGGGTGTTCCTTATTGTCCTAATGGTCATGGGGCCATTCAGTCATCCTCTGTGGAACAGATTGTGGACGAGGTTCTAGCTCTTCCTGAGCGTACGCGTATGCAGATTTTAGCGCCGATTGTTCGTCGTAGAAAAGGGCAACACAAGGCCGTTTTTGAGCGTGTACAAAAGGACGGTTATGTTCGTGTTCGTGTAGATGGTGAGATTTACGATGTCACAGAAGTGCCAGAGTTGTCTAAGTCTAAAATGCATAATATAGAAGTAGTTGTAGACCGCTTGGTGAATAAGGATGGTATCCGTAGTCGTCTCTTTGATTCGGTGGAGGCGGCCCTACGTTTAGCAGATGGCTACTTGATTGTGGATACCATGGATGATAATGAACTGCTTTACTCAGAACATTATTCTTGTCCGGTTTGTGGCTTCACAGTGCCAGAGTTGGAGCCTCGTCTCTTTTCATTCAATGCGCCATTTGGCTCTTGTCCGACCTGTGATGGTTTGGGTAATAAACTGGAAGTTGATATGGATTTGGTTATCCCTGATGCTAGTAAGACCTTGCGTGAAGGTGCTCTGGCGCCTTGGAATCCTATTTCGTCCAACTATTATCCAGCTATGCTTGAGCAGGCTATGGAGCAGTTCGGCGTGGATATGGATACGCCATTTGAAGATCTTAAAAAAGAAGAACAAGATTTGATTCTCTACGGATCTGGGGATCGTGAATTCCATTTCCATTATGTTAATGATTTTGGTGGGGTGCGTGATATTGACATTCCTTTTGAAGGGGTTGTGACTAATATCAATCGTCGCTATCACGAGACCAATAGTGATTTCACTCGCAATGTCATGCGAGGTTATATGAATGAGCTGTCATGTCCAACTTGTCATGGCTATCGTCTTAACGAAGCAGCACTCTCAGTTCGTGTTGGTGGTGAGAATGGTCTCAATATTGGTCAAATCTCTGATTTGTCTATTTCAGATCATCTTAAGGAAATCGATAACCTTGAATTAGGTGAAAACGAGGGAGTGATCGCTCGTCCAATTGTTAAGGAAATCAAGGATCGCTTGACTTTCTTAAATAATGTAGGCCTTAATTATTTGACTCTCTCTCGTATGGCTGGAACCCTTTCAGGTGGTGAGAGTCAGCGTATCCGTTTGGCGACACAGATTGGCTCTAACCTTTCTGGAGTCCTATATGTGTTGGATGAGCCTTCTATTGGGCTTCATCAGCGTGACAATGATCGCTTGATTTCAAGTCTTAAAAAGATGCGTGACCTTGGCAATACCTTGATTGTGGTGGAGCATGATGAAGATACCATGCGTGAGGCTGACTGGCTTATCGATGTGGGACCTGGTGCTGGTGCCTTTGGTGGTCAAATCATGGCCTCTGGAACCCCAGAGGAAGTGGCTAAAAACAAGAAGTCAATTACTGGTCAGTACTTGTCAGGTGCCAAATCAATTCCTGTACCTACGGAACGTCGTGTAGGTAATGGTCGTTTTATCGAGGTTACAGGAGCTAGCGAAAATAACCTTAAGAATGTGTCTGTCAAGTTTCCGCTTGGAAAGTTGATTGCAGTCACAGGTGTTTCTGGTTCAGGAAAATCGACTTTGGTTAACGGGATTCTCAAGAAAAAAATTGCCCAAGAGCTCAATCGCAATAGTGAGAAACCTGGTAAACACAAATCAGTGACAGGCATTGAACATATCGAGCGTTTGATTGATATTGACCAAAGTCCAATTGGGCGTACACCTCGTTCTAATCCAGCGACTTATACAGGCGTTTTTGACGATATTCGTGATCTTTTTGCCCAAACCAATGAGGCCAAGATTCGAGGTTATAAGAAGGGGCGTTTCTCTTTCAATGTCAAGGGAGGCCGTTGTGAAGCCTGCTCTGGTGATGGTATTATCAAGATTGAGATGCATTTCTTGCCTGATGTTTATGTCCCTTGTGAGGTTTGTCATGGCACACGCTATAATTCTGAGACCCTAGAGGTTCGTTATAAAGGGAAAAATATCGCGGAGATTCTAGATATGACAGTTGATGACGCGGTTGACTTCTTTGCGGCTATTCCTAAGATTGCTCGTAAGGTGCAGACGATCAAGGATGTAGGGCTTGGGTATGTGACCTTGGGACAACCAGCAACAACCCTATCAGGTGGAGAAGCTCAACGTATGAAGTTGGCTAGTGAGTTGCACAAACGCTCTACTGGTAAGTCTTTCTACATTCTGGATGAACCGACGACGGGTCTCCATACAGATGACATTGCACGTCTTTTGAAGGTGCTTCAGCGTTTTGCGGATGATGGCAACACTGTTCTCGTGATTGAGCACAATCTGGATGTTATCAAGACCGCAGACCATATCATTGATTTGGGTCCTGAAGGCGGTGTCGGTGGAGGTACCATCGTAGCTACAGGGACTCCAGAAGAGGTGGCAGCTGTTCCAGAAAGCTACACAGGACAATATTTGAAAGAAAAATTGACATAAAGTAAAAAGACTCTTTGAGTCTTTTTTTTGCTTTAGGCTGGTTTAAGTTGAGCTTGCTATTCTATGGTTAAGAAAAAACATACAGGAGTCAGACTATGGTTAAAAAGCGTTTTTTTATAGGCTTTAATGGTATTCTTCTAGCCCTATTTCTAGATGTTTGTCTTTTGATTAGCATCCGTACAGTGGATCATCATGGCCATTTTCAATCAGTAACAGATAAATGGGAAACTTTGCTTTACGTTTTAGGACTTTATTTTAGTTTTCTCCTTTTTGAGGTTATTTTTTATCTTATTCTGAAACACCGTAGAAATAAACAAGTTTTGTAACAGGTCCTATAAAGGCCTGGATTTTTGTGTTCAGAGATAGTGACATTTATGTCACTATTTTTTTGAAAAGAGAGAACCTATAATGACCTTATAGCCAAACCCACTAGGTTACCAAGACAACTAGTTTTTGAATAGTCCAAGTGGTTATTGCTGTATTTATTTTTGACAAGAAAGGAGAAATAAGAATGCGAACTAAGGCATATGGCGAAGAGCTCACTGCTGAAACCTTAGAAAATGTCACAGGGGGTGATTTTGTATCTAGACCTCAAACCTTACCTGAACGATTGGGTTGGAACAGATGGTGGTTGAAAAGGAAATACCCTTATGGTGATTAGAAGTTACCATGAGTACCAAATATGGGAAAGAGTAATATGGATAAACAGAAAAATAATCTTATTAGAAGCTTAAGCATTGTTATCGTGATCGTCTGGCTATTTATTGTGATGATAAATGCTACTCTAAGTTTCACCGAAGGCGTTGCCTTTATTGACCATTGTCTCGTCTGGTCAACACTTTCGTTAGCTTTTTCTTTATTTGCCCTTAGGGTAGCGGGTAAGGACAAGGAGAAATGATTTTCTCTGTTGATTACTATAGTCTTAGGTTGAGTTTATATACTTAGCCTTTTCTTTTGTCTTTAATTCTATGGAATGGTGACATTTATGTCACTATTTTTTATCTTGTTAAGCTCTTATAATGAAGTTCATAGCTTGGACCTAGTTGTTAAAGTGCTAATTAAATAGAAAAAGGAGAGAAATATGGTAATTAATGTCATGGTACCCTTGCTTTTGTTAATGGGTAAAAGATAAGATGTCACACAGTAAACAAATAAGGAGAACACATGAAGAAAATACAATTTATTTTGATGGCGAGTTTTGTTTTAGGTACTTGCCAGTTAGCAGTGCTTAGTGGAGCAGCGGATGAGCCAGATGTTAAGGAATCTACAATCGAATTATCCAATAATTTTGTTGAGAATAGTCAGGTAGATAATGTACAGATTTCTTCCGAAACAACCTCCGAACAAGTGGTTGAGAAGGCTGAATCTAATAGTGAGACAAAGGAAAATTCACTTCTTCCATCATCACAGACAGGAGTGGCTGAGACAGAAGTGAGGTCCGAAGAGGTTTCGGTTGAAACTTATGAAAAGAATCTTGAAAACCTGAAGCCAGTCTCTTATAGTGATGTCACAAATATGTTGACTGAAGATGGCGGAGACCATATCCTTTATGTTGGCCGGCCAACCTGCTACTATTGTCGTCAAAATTCTCCAGTTTTGAAGGATTTCAATACCCTGATTGATGGTCAGCTTCTTTATTACAATACAGATTCGGATCAGTTAGACCGTGAATCTCGTAAAATACTATTTGATAAGCTAGGAATTCCAGGAACTCCAAGTGTAATTCGTCTCAAAAATGGTCAATTGATTTCTGGCTATCTTGGTAGTGCTCCGGATGCCCAAGCTATTTATCAGGCTGTTTTTAAGGAAGAAACTGAGAAAACGGAGACACCAGAGGGAACAGAGGTAGTAGAGAAGGCGGAAAATCCCTTACCTGAATCCCCCTCTGAAGATACTATCAAGGATGGTGGTGAGAATACAGTTAATCCTACAGACCTGTCTGTTACTAGCCTAATGTCTCAAATTAAGCAAGTTTTTAGGAATCTAACAGACCTGCTTATAAGTCTTTTAGGGAAATTTTTCTAACAGACTATTTTCTAAGTCGAGAAATAAAAAAATTTATCAAATATGATTTCATCGGACTTAATCTAAGGTCATTTCTTCGAGTATCATAAGCGATTGGGCTAGTTATTTAAACAAAGAAAGGTAAATACATGACAGTGCTAGCGGTGAAAGGCTTAACCTATAGTTTTGGAAAGCAAACTGTTTTGGATAATATCTCATTCACGTTAGAGAAGGGGGATATTGCTGGTTTGATTGGTAATAATGGTGCAGGGAAGACGACCCTGATGAAACTAGTATCAGGTATCTTGGCAGGACCCAAGGATATTATTGACTTAAAAACAAAAAGTGTAGGAGCCTTGATTGAAGCTCCAGCTCTATATCCTAACATGACTGTTGAAGCTAACCTTAAATTCTATTGTAAGTTGTACAGTAAGGATTACGCGTTGATTGACCGTTATAAGGACGAGTTGGAGGTGGCGGCCTATTTTAGACGCAAGGCTTCCAAATTGTCTTTGGGAATGAAGCAACGTGTGGGTTTGTTTATCGCCTTAATTGCTTCAGATGAACTCATCCTTCTTGATGAGCCTACAAATGGTCTGGATCCTAATGGAATCAACAGTCTCCTCACATTAATAAAAAAATTAGCTAAAAATCATGGCCTAACCTTTATTATCTCAAGTCATATTCTGTCTAATCTTGAACAGGTTTGTACGAAAAACTATTTGTTGAAGAATCATAAGCTGATTTACTTAGATGATAGTGATAATGTCAAATACAAGATTTATACTGAGGATTTAAGTTTGAAGTCATTGATGTCTCTGCTCAAATTAAATGGTCTATCTTTTGAACGACAAAATCATGACATCTTAGTCAAAGGATTAGCAGCTGTTAAGCAGGTTATGGATCGGGAGGGGATTCCTTTTACTTATGAAAAAGAAGGATTAAGTGAGGTGCTATTCAATGAAAAGTAAATTGAGAACGGTATTTTTAAAGCAGGAATGTGTGACAAGGAGTGTCTTTATTTGTCTTGGATTGGTAGCCTTGATTGGTGCAATTGTAATCTTATGTGATGGCTATAAGGGAGATTACCTTGGGCCATCAGCGATTGTTGCCAGTTATTCCTTTATCGTGGATATCGTCTTTGCTTATCTAGCAGTATCTAGTCTTGGACGAGAATTTCAGAATCGAACAATTAATATGATTCGGGTGTCTTCCTTATCTGGACGCGAGGTTATTCTTCGAAAACTCTTAAGTTTCCTTGTGTTGTCTATAGTTGCTGCTACTATTTTGGTTTTGGAGTTGGTCTTCTACAAGTATTCTGTGCAACATGTAGATTTTCCTTTGTGGGATTATATTAGAAACATCTATATTGATTTCCTACTCTATGGAGCCTTTATTTATATGGTTTCCTCTTTGCTTGTCTTGTTTGTAAAAAATACCTTGACAGCCTTTGTAACGGCCTATTTTGGAGTGACAGGAATGACTTTCTTTACGCTCTATTTGGCTAGTTTAGGGGATACCATGACTAAGCTGATGACTTATGTGCCATTTAGCTTTATGCGAGCAGTCTTTACTAGCGGTCAACAGTTCTTCAGTCTTCGCGAAGCCCTTGTTTTGTTTGCTTGGACTTTGGTTTTGCTCCTCTTTGCGCCAACTATCTACGAAAAGCGAGCCTTTGTGTAATGCTAATAAAGTCAGAGTTTCATCTGACTTTTTCTTTATGACATCAAAAAAACTATCTAAAATGCCAATTTAATCCTTTAAAGTCTGAAAATTTGGTATAATTAACCTAAAATACCAAAGGAGTAATTCATAATGCAACGTAGACTTGAACGATTTGATGCTAAACTTGCCCAATCAGGCCTTGATGCCTTGTTGGTGACAGGACAAAAAAATATCTATTATTTAACAGATTTCTGGGGGACAAATGCGACTGTCTTCATTACTAAGAATCGTCGCCTCTTCTTAACGGATTCACGTTATACCCTCATTGCCAAACAATCTGTGCATGGCTTTGATATTATTGAAACTAAGGATCCACTTAAGGATATTGTTAAAATTATCGAGTCTGATAAACTTGAAACTATCGGTTTCGATAATCAGGTGTCATTTGCTTACTACCAAGGTCTTCAAGCGATTTTTGAAGGCTACACTTTGTCACCACAAAGCAATTTCATGGAAGAGTTGCGTATGATCAAGGACGAAAAAGAATTGGCAACTATCCGTAAGGCTTGTTCTATCTCAGACCGTGCCTTTACAGATGTGCTTGATTTCATTAAACCAGGTCAAACAACAGAGCTACAAGTGGCAAACTTCCTAGATTTCCGTATGCGCGAGTACGGAGCTTCAGGGATTTCCTTTGAGTCTATCATTGCTTCAGGTTACCGTTCAGCTATGCCTCACGGGGTTGCTTCAGAAAAGGTTATTCAATCTGGTGAGACCCTGACTATGGACTTTGGATGCTACTACAACCACTACGTTAGCGATATGACTCGTACTATCCATATTGGTGACACTACTGATGAGGAGCGTGAAATTTATGATATCGTTTTACGTTCTAACCAGGCCTTGATTGATGCGGCTAAGGCTGGCATGACACGTCGTGACTATGATAAGGTTGCGCGTGATGTTATTGTCGAAGCGGGGTACGGTGATTACTTTACACATGGTATCGGACATGGTATCGGTCTTGACATTCACGAGATTCCTTACTTTGGTAATTCTGATGAAACCATCGAAGCTGGTATGGTCTTGACAGACGAGCCAGGTGTTTATTTGGCTGATAAATATGGTGTTCGTATCGAAGACGACATCATTATCACAGAAAATGGTTGTGAATTGATTACCCTTGCGCCTAAGGAATTGATTGTTCTCTAAGATTTGGAGGAATACTTTATGCCAAACCGTTTATCTTGGCAAGATTATTTTATGGCTAATGCAGAGCTGATTTCTAAGCGTTCTACGTGTGATCGTGCCTTTGTTGGGGCTGTTTTAGTCAAGGACAAGCGTATTATCGCTACAGGTTATAATGGCGGGGTTTCTGAGACTGATAACTGTAACGAAGTAGGTCACTACATGGAAGATGGTCATTGTATTCGTACGGTACACGCAGAGATGAATGCCCTTATCCAATGTGCCAAAGAGGGGATTTCTACCAAAAATACAGAGATTTATGTGACTCATTTTCCTTGTATCAACTGTACCAAAGCCCTCTTGCAAGCTGGTATCGTAAAGATTACTTACAAGGCCAATTATAGACCGCACCCATTTGCGATTGAGTTGATGGAACAAAAGGGTGTTTCTTATTTGCAACATGATGTTCCAGAGGTTCACTTAGGAATGGATGACTAGTTTGTTCTTTGAAAAAAGCCTGAGGATTGGGCTTGAATCTATAAAACATTTGAGCCATGCTGTCATTTATGGTAGAATAAACTGATAATAATTTTTTACAAAGAGGTATTTAATAATGATTGAAGCAAGTAAACTCCGTGCGGGTATGACTTTCGTAACTAACGATGGCAAATTGATCAAAGTTCTTGAAGCTAGCCACCACAAACCTGGTAAAGGTAACACAATCATGCGTATGAAATTGCGTGATGTTCGCTCAGGTTCAACTTTTGATACTAGCTACCGTCCAGAAGAAAAATTTGAACAAGCAATCATCGAAACAGTACCAGCACAATACTTGTACCAAATGGATGATACTGCATACTTCATGAACACTGAAACATATGACCAATATGAAATCCCGGTAGCCAACGTTCAAGAAGAATTGAAATTTATCCTTGAAAACTCAGAAGTAAAAATCCAATTCTACGGAACAGAAGTTATCGGTGTGCAAGTACCAACAACTGTTGAATTGACTGTTACTGAAACACAACCATCAATCAAGGGTGCAACAGTTACAGGTTCAGGTAAACCTGCAACACTTGAAACTGGTCTTGTGGTTAACGTTCCAGACTTTATCGAAGCTGGTCAAAAATTGGTTATCAACACAGCTGAAGGTACTTACGTATCACGTGCCTAAGCCCAACTAAGTCTTTCAAACCATTGGTTTGAAGGCTTTATTTTCCAAACTAACGGAAAGGAAACATGCGATGACTACAGAAAATATCGGTGAAATTGTAATTGCCCCTCGCGTGCTCGAAGTGATTACAGGTATCGCTGCAACTAAAGTGGAAGGTGTTTACGCCCTTCAAAATAAGAACGTTACAGATAGCCTCAGCAAAACAAGCTTGGGACGTGGTGTTTACCTCCGAACAGAAGAAGATGGTACTGTAAATGCTGATATCTACGTTTCACTTCAGTATGGGGTTAACGTACCAGCGGTTTCAATTGAAATTCAAAAAGCTGTTAAAGCAGCTGTCTATGATATGGCAGAAGTGGCAATTTCAGAAGTCAACGTTCACGTTGAATCTATTGTTACTGAAAAGTCACAAAAACCAGACTTGGCTGAATTGTTTAACGAGGATTTTTTGAATGACTAATATCTTTAAAGATTCACGTCGTGACCTTCGTGAGCGTGCTTTTCAAACGCTTTTTGCCCTTGAATTTGGTGGTGAAGCTCTGGAACAAGCACATTTCGCTTACACTTATGACAAGCCAATTGACGAAGAAACTGAAGTTGATGTACCAGCCTTTCTCCTTAGCCTAGTAACAGGCGTCCGTGAAGAGTTGGCTCAACTTGATAGTCAAATTGAAGAAAAATTGAAAGAGGGTTGGAGCCTCTCACGTTTGATTGTGACAGATCGTACCCTCCTTCGTTTAGGACTTTATGAAATCACGTCATTTGAAGAAACACCAGGACGTGTGGCTATCAATGAAATTATTGAAATCGCTAAAAAATATTCTGATGAAACATCTGCTAAGTTCATTAACGGTGTACTTAGTCAGTTCGTGACAGATGAAGCATAAGCAAAAGAAGTTGAGCACTGTTTCAACTTCTTTTTTCTACAAATTTAACAAGAAAAAAAGTCGCAAGCGGAGATTTCTTGCGACTTTTATTTATATACTACCACCGGCAATCAAATTTACTGGAAGCACGTAATCACGATTAACTGTTTTGCCTTTAATTTTCTTGAGAAGAATTTCGACACAAAGCTTAGCAATTTCGTCCAAAGGTTGTTGGATAGTTGCTAGCTCTGGGTAAAAGTGACGGATAAAGGCAGTTCCGTCATAACCGATGATTTTAAGGTCATCAGGGATAGAAAGTTCCAATTGTCTAACTACCTTCATAACCAAGATAGCTGTTAAATCGTCCGAAACAAAGATGCCATCTGGCTTTTCACGAGAAATGATAGATTTGATTTCTAATTCTCGTCGCATGAGAGACAAATCGTTTGGAACGGGACGGATAATACCTTTTTTGTCCAACTCATAATTAAAACCTAGTTGACGGAGTCCTGTTGGAGAATCCGAATTATCATAACCTGTAATCATGACAATTCGTTGACAACCAGCTTTAACCAGAGCTCTTGCGGCTAACTTCCCACCTTCAAAGTTGTCAGATGAAACGATAGGAATCTTTGGGGCGAGATTACGGTCGAAGGCAACGATGGGAGCTTCAACCTTCTCATAATCCTCAATGCCAAGATTGTGGCTAGACGAGATGATGCCATCACATTGATTGGCGGCAAGCATCTCCAAATAGTCCTTTTCCTTGTTAGGATCATGCTCACTGTTACAAATGATGGTTTTATAGCCTTGCTTAAAGAGTTCATCTTCAAGACGTTCAATAAGCTCAGCATAAAAGACATTGGAGATATTTGGGAAAATCAAGCCAACAAGTTTGGCCGACTTTCCTTGAAGACCTCGAGCTAAATTATTAGGTTTATAGTTGAGTTCTTGCATAGCAGCGTGAACTTTGTCAATGGTCTTCTGTGAGAGGTAGCCCTTTTTGTTTATGACGCGAGAAACTGTGGTTGGGCTCACACCAGCCAGTTCGGCAACGTCAGTAAGCTTTGCGACCATAAATCACCTTAGTATTTCAAGTCGAAGTAGTGTCCAGAAACGTTCCCTGATGTCACTTTGATACCAGTTTGTTCTGCACTTGGGAAGACGCGGCTAGTGAAGACTTTTTCACCTTTGTTGAAGAAAATTTCAACGATTGAATTGTCTACAAAGATGTTTGCTGTTGCAGCTTGACCGGCATCAAGAGTACATTCACGACTTGTGCCAAAGTCAGTCGCATATTGTTCACCAGCTTTAGAACGGTCAAGGATAACTTTTCCATTTTCAGTATCAACCGTAAGTGATAAGCCATTTCCTTCTTGGTCTGCAAAGAGGACAAGTTCAGTTTGGCTGTTAGCTTCGAAGTTAAGTTCAAGCTCATAAGTGTTAGTTGTTGACACTTTTTCAGAGAAATCTTCTTGGCTAGCACGTAAGCTTGTAATGGCTTCAACTGGGTATTGGTAGAGTTTTCCGTCCTTGATAGACAATTCTTTAACCAAGCTCATAGCCCCTTGGTAGTCATATTTGTCAGTTGGATAGTCCACGTCTGGAAGACCAATCCAGCTAACAATAAGGGCACGACCATCTGGAGTGTTAAAGCCTTGCGTTGCATAAGCTTCAAATCCGTAGTCCAAGTTGATGATTGGTGTGCCATCAACAAGGGCAGGTTTCTCAGGGTCAAAATCTTGGAAAATTTTATAAGTGTTAGGGTAAATGTTGTCGTAGGCAAGTTCAGCTTTATCAAGACCTTGTGGGCTGTAGAGAAGAACAGGTTTATCGTCTACAAAGACAAGGTTAGGACACTCAATCATGTATTCTGAGCCAGTACCACCAAAGTCTAGGTCTCCAACTTCAACCCAGTTTTCGACATCATTATCAACCGCTTTGTAAAGTTTGATAAAACCTTGTTTATCATGGTTTTGAGCACCAACGATGGCGTAGAATTGTCCCTTGTAATCGAAGATTTGAGGGTCACGGAAGTGTTCAGTAGCATCAGCAGGTTGCTTGATAAGAACCTTGTCGAATTTTTCGATTTTGCCGTCTTTATCCATCCAGGCACCGATTTGACGTGGGTCACGAACCCAATTTTCATCACGAACGTTACCTGTGTAGAAGATAAAGAGTTTATCACCAATTTGATAAGCAGAACCTGAGTAGGCACCGTGGCTATCATTTTCATGGTCTGGCAAGAGTTTGACACCAGTTTCTGTAAAGTGAACCAAGTCTTCAGATTCAGTATGCACCCATTGTTTCAAACCATGAGCAGCTCCAAAGGGCCAACTTTGGTAGAAGAGTTGGAACTTACCATTAAAGTAAGAAAAACCGTTTGGGTCATTAAGTAGACCTGTTTCTGGTTCAATATGGTAGCTTGCACGCCAAGGTGATTTAGCAACATTTTCTTTAATTTTTGTTTTTTCTTCGTTTGTCCAATCTGCGTATGGACGGTAACGAACTTCTGTTGGTAGATTCATATAAAGTGATCTCCTAATCTATTTGTTAGTAATATAGTAAACGTTTTACCTAGAAAAATCAACGATTTATCATAAAAAAATAAAAAATTATGCTAAACGGTTGACATATGATATAAAGATGCTAAAATAGTTATCGTAAAGAAAAGCTAAACGCTTTCATACCAAATTTTATTAAGGAGATTTTTGCAAATGGATAACAAACAAATTGCAAAAGAAGTCATCGATGCCCTCGGTGGACGTGAAAACGTCAACAGTGTTGCTCACTGTGCGACTCGTCTACGTGTGATGGTTAAAGATGAAAACAAAATCAATAAAGAAAAGGCTGAGAACATTGAAAAAGTTCAAGGTGCTTTCTTCAACTCAGGTCAATACCAAATGATTTTTGGTACAGGTACTGTTAACAAGATTTACGACGAAGTCGTTGCTCAAGGTCTTCCAACAGCATCTAAAGACGAACAAAAAGCAGAAGCTGCTAAACAAGGGAACTGGTTCCAACGTGCTATCCGTTCATTCGGTGACGTTTTCGTTCCATTGCTTCCAGCAATCGTAGCGACTGGTCTTTTCATGGGTATCCGTGGAGCAATCAATAACGATACAGTTCTTGGTTTGTTCGGTACAACATCAAAAGCTTTTGCTGCTACAGATTTCTACACTTACACAGTTGTATTGACAGATACAGCCTTCGCCTTCTTCCCAGCCTTGATTTGTTGGTCAGCCTTTAACGTATTTGGTGGTTCACCACTTCTTGGTTTGGTTCTTGGTTTGATGATGGTTAACAACGCCCTTCCTAACGCTTGGGATGTTGCATCAGGTGCTGCTAAACCAATCTACTTCTTTGATTTTATTCCAGTAGTAGGTTACCAAAACTCAGTGCTTCCAGCCTTCTTCGTAGGTTTGCTTGGTGCTAAGTTCGAGCAATGGGTTCGTAAATGGGTTCCAGATGTTCTTGACCTTCTCTTACGTCCACTTATCGTCTTTGCAGTAATGTCAGCTTTGGCCCTCTTTATCATTGGTCCTGTCTTCCATACTGTTGAAAGCTATGTTCTTGCTGCTACAGAATGGATTCTTAACTTGCCATTTGGTCTTGCTGGTCTTGTTCTTGGTGGAGTTCACCAAGTTATCGTCGTTACAGGGGTTCACCACGTCTTTAACTTGCTTGAAGCTAACCTCATTGCTAATACTGGTAAAGATCCACTTAACGCTATCATCACAGCTGCTATGACTGCCCAAGCTGGTGCGACACTTGCAGTGGGTGTTAAAACTAAAGATGCTAAATTGAAAGCACTTGCTTTCCCTGCAACTCTTTCAGCGGTACTTGGTATCACTGAACCAGCTATCTTTGGGGTTAACCTTCGTTTCGGTAAGCCATTTATCATGGGTCTTATCGCTGGTGCTGCCGGTGGTTGGTTGGCATCAATCCTTAACCTTGCTGGTACAGGATTTGGTGTAACAATCGTTCCTGGTACTCTTCTATACCTTAACGGTCAAGTACTTAAGTATGTGATTATGGTACTTGTAACACTTGCTCTTGGTTTCGCTCTTACTTGGATCTTCGGTTACAAAGAGGAAGAAGTTGAAGCTCAAAAAGAAGTTGTTGCTGAAGATATTGCATCTGCAGAATCAGCTCCAGTTGCATTGCAAGCTGAAACAATCGCTGCACCACTTAAAGGTGAAGTTGTAGCTTTGGAAAATGTTAATGACCCAGTCTTCTCATCAGGAGCTATGGGTAAAGGTGCTGCTATCAAACCTTCAGGTAACCAAGTAGTTGCACCATTTGATGGTGAAGTGCAAATCGCCTTCCCAACAGGTCACGCTTACGGTCTTAAATCTGATAAAGGTGCTGAAGTGCTTATCCACATCGGTATCGACACTGTCTCACTTGAAGGTAAAGGATTTGATGCTAAAGTTCAAGCAAATCAACGTATTAAAAAAGGTGATGTCTTGGCTACCTTCGATAGCTCAGTAATCACTGAAGCAGGTCTTGACGATACAACTATGGTTATCGTTACAAACACTGCAGACTTCGAAGATGTTTCATCAGTAGCGACTGGTTCAGTTGCTGAAGGTGCAGACTTCATCGCAGTTAAATAATAAGCTAGAAAAGTCGAAGTCAATTCGGCTTTTTTAGTTAAAAGTCTCATAAAGAAAAGTATGAAGCAGAGTAGTCTGTACCTTGTCAAATAAGGCCTCATTTAGATTGTCTTTTATCCTGCTTTTCTTTATAATAGTATAAGATAGTTATTTATAGATCACAGAAGGAGATAGCTTTAGATATGGCTAAACTTTACGGAAGCTTGGAAGCTGGTGGTACAAAATTTGTCTGTGCTGTTGGTGATGAGAAATTCCAAGTCGTTGAAAAAACCCAATTCCCAACTACAACACCTTATGAAACAATTGATCGTACGATTGAATTTTTCAAACGTTATGAAGACCAATTGGCTGGAATTGCTATTGGTTCATTCGGTCCAATTGATGTTGATCCAAACTCTGAAACATATGGTTTTGTGACTTCAACACCAAAACCACATTGGTCAAATATTGACCTTCTTGGCTTGATTGCTAAAGAGTTTAATGTTCCTTTCTACTTTACGACTGATGTTAACTCATCTGCTTATGGTGAAACGCTTGTTCGTAAAGGTGTTAAAAGCCTAGTTTACTACACTATCGGGACTGGTATTGGTGCTGGTGCTATTCAAAATGGTGAATTTATTGGTGGTATGGGTCATACTGAAGCTGGTCACGTATATGTACCTCTTCACCCAAATGATGTTTCCAATGAATTTAATGGAACTTGTCCATTCCACCGTGGATGTTTGGAAGGTTTGGCTGCTGGACCATCGCTTGAAGCCCGTACAGGTATTCGTGGTGAATTGATTGATCAGCACTCTGAAGTTTGGGATGTTCAAGCTTACTACATTGCTCAAGCGGCTGTCCAAGCAACAGTCCTTTACCGTCCTGAAGTTATCGTCTTTGGTGGCGGTGTTATGGGGCAAGAACACATGCTTCGTCGTGTTCGTGAAAAATTCACAGCTCTTTTGAATGGTTACCTTCCAGTACCAGATGTAAATGAGTATATTGTGACACCTGCTGTTTCAGGTAATGGTTCTGCAACACTTGGTAACTTCGCACTTGCTAAAGACGTAGCTGACAAGCATACAAACAAATAAACAAAATATGTAAAATCGCTTTGAGAGATAATCTTAAGGCGTTTTGCTCTATACAGGAGGAAGTAATGGAACCTTTATTTTTAGATTCACCAATGCATGAGAAAATCTGGGGAGGGAACCGCCTCAAGGCAGAGTTTGGTTACGATATTCCCAGTGAACACACTGGTGAATACTGGGCAATTTCTGCCCATCCTAATGGTGTATCCTATGTCAAAAATGGAAAATATGCTGGTTTCCACCTGGCAGAGCTTTACAAGGATAAACCAGAACTTTTTGGAAACCCCAAGACTAGTGTTTTTCCTTTGTTGACCAAGATTTTGGACGCTAATGACTGGCTCTCAGTGCAGGTACACCCTGATGATGCCTATGGGCTAGAGCACGAAGGTGAGCTAGGAAAGACAGAATGTTGGTATATTATTGATGCTGAAGAGGGTGCAGAAATTATTTATGGTCACAAGGCTAAGACAAAGGAAGAGCTGGCATCCTTGATTGAAGCAGGTGATTGGGATGGACTTTTGTCGAAAACTCCTGTTAAGAAAGGTGACTTTTTCTTTGTACCAAGCGGTACCATGCATGCTATTGGTCCAGGTATCCTTATCTTAGAGACTCAACAATCTAGCGATACCACTTATCGTGTATATGATTTTGATCGTAGGGATAATCAGGGCAATAAACGTGAACTTCATATTCAACAGTCTCTTGATGTCTTGAATCTAGGGTATCCTGAAAATAGCGTCCCAGCAACTGTTAAGACCTTGCAATTAGAGTCGACTTGTTTGACATCAAACTCCTTTTTCACTGTGTATAAATGGAAACTCAGTGGCTTGGTTGACTTCAAGCAATCAGCTCCCTATTTGCTTTGTTCCGTACTTTCTGGCAATGGGACCATGACTATCGATTCACGCATTTATTGTCTAAAAAAAGGTGATCACTTCATTCTTCCAAATGATGTGACAGATTGGGAAATTGATGGACAATTGGAGATGATTGTCAGTCACCCTAACGAGGCTTAAGTATGAGTAATGAAAAAGTTTTAGCGGCACTATTTGAGCATATTGAAATCAACAAATCCTATTATTTTGAGGGAGTTTATTATCGTCTGAAAGACTATGGCGACCACATTTATGGCTTACAGCGGGTAATTCCTGGTATGTGTGGTGAAAAAACAGCTTCCCCTAGCATCAAATTTTACTGGAAAAATGGTGTTTTGGACTATCAATTCTACGTTGATTTTGAAGCTAGTCCTATGATAATGAAGGCCTATAGTAGCACCGACCATGCTTTCTTTGAGCAGGCTTTTGAAAATCTCTTGCATGATTTTGAGGATATCCTAGAGAGCCAAGGAAATTCTGAGAAGTAGGCATAAAGTATTATTGTCGATATTTTCAGTGAATCTAATAAAAAAGTTTTACTTTATTTGCGAATCCATTGTGAAAGCCCTTAAACTAGGGCTTTTTTCTTTGTCAATCCTTGAGTGATTTCTTGTTTAAAGGGGGCTTTTGTGGTAAAATATGGAGATAAAGACTGTCGAAAGGAAAAAAGATGGCAAATATATTACGCAAAATCATTGAAAATGATAAAGGCGAAATTAAGAAACTAGAAAAAACTGCCAAGAAAGTCGAGAGCTATGCTGATGCAATGGCGGCTCTTTCAGATGAAGAACTTCAGGCAAAAACAGAAGAATTTAAAAAACGATATCAAAACGGAGAAAGCCTAGACCAACTCTTGCCAGAGGCATTTGCAGTTGTTCGTGAAGGGGCAAAACGTGTCCTTGGACTTTTCCCATATCGTGTGCAAATCATGGGTGGTATCGTTCTTCACCATGGTGACGTACCAGAGATGCGTACAGGGGAAGGGAAAACCCTGACTGCGACAATGCCTGTTTACCTAAATGCTATTTCAGGTGAAGGTGTACACGTTATCACCGTTAACGAATACCTTTCAGAGCGTGATGCGACTGAAATGGGTGAGCTCTATAGTTGGCTTGGTTTGTCAGTAGGGATTAACCTTTCTGCCAAATCACCAGCTGAAAAACGTGAAGCTTATAACTGTGACATCACTTACTCAACCAACTCAGAGGTAGGTTTCGACTATCTTCGTGATAACATGGTTGTTCGTAAGGAAAACATGGTACAACGTCCATTGAACTATGCCTTGGTCGATGAGGTTGACTCGGTTCTTATTGATGAAGCCCGTACACCATTGATCGTATCAGGACCTGTAAGTTCAGAAACTAACCAATTGTATCATCGTGCAGATGCCTTTGTTAAAACATTAACAGAAGACGATTATGCCATTGATATTCCAACAAAAACAATTGGTTTGAATGACTCAGGTATTGACAAGGCTGAAGAATTCTTCAATTTGGACAACTTGTACGATATTGATAATGTTGCCTTGACTCACTATATTGACAATGCCCTTCGTGCCAACTACATCATGTTGCATGATATTGACTATGTGGTCAGTCCTGAGCAAGAAATTCTTATCGTTGACCAATTTACAGGTCGTACCATGGAAGGTCGTCGTTTCTCAGATGGACTCCACCAAGCCATTGAGGCAAAAGAAGGTGTGCCAGTTCAAGAAGAAACGAAGACATCTGCCTCAATCACTTACCAAAATATGTTCCGTATGTACAAGAAATTGTCAGGGATGACTGGTACTGGTAAGACTGAGGAAGATGAATTCCGTGAAATCTATAACATGCGAATCATTCCGATTCCAACTAACCGTCCAATTCAACGTATTGACCACGACGACCTTCTTTACCCAACCTTGGATGCTAAATTCCGTGCTGTGGTACAAGATGTTAAACGTCGTTATGAAAAGGGACAGCCAGTCCTTGTTGGTACGGTTGCCGTTGAAACATCTGACTTGATTTCTAAGATGTTGGTTGAAGCAGGCATTCCTCATGAAGTGCTTAATGCTAAAAACCACGAAAAAGAAGCGCATATTATCATGAATGCGGGTCAACGTGGTGCCGTTACGATTGCGACCAACATGGCCGGTCGTGGTACCGATATCAAACTTGGTGAAGGTGTTCTTGAACTTGGTGGACTTTGTGTTATTGGTACAGAACGTCACGAAAGCCGTCGTATTGATAACCAGTTGCGTGGTCGTGCGGGACGTCAAGGGGACCCAGGGGAATCTCAATTCTACCTTTCACTTGAAGACGAATTGATGCGTCGTTTCGGTTCTGATCGTATCAAGCAAGTCTTGGAACGTTTGAATGCTGATGATGAAGATATCGTTATCAAATCACGTATGTTGACACGCCAAGTGGAAGCGGCTCAAAAACGTGTCGAAGGAAATAACTACGATACTCGTAAACAAGTCCTTCAGTACGATGACGTTATGCGTGAACAACGTGAAATCATCTATGCTGAGCGTTATGATGTTATCACAGCAGAACGTGACCTTGAACCTGAGATTAAGGCTATGATTAAGCGTACGATTAACCGTACGGTAGATGGTCACAGCCGCAATGATCAAGAGGAAGCTCTTAAAGGTATCTTGAACTTTGCTCGTCAGGCCTTGGTTCCTGAGAATGCCATCTCACTTGAAGATTTACGAGAAGTGGGAGAGGTAACGAAACGTAGTGTTAATTATGACGCTATTAAAGTTTACTTGAATGAGTTAGCAGATGATGTTTATGATCGTCAAATCAAGAAATTGCGTTCAGAGGAAGCTATCCGTGAATTCCAAAAAGTCTTGATTTTGATGGTTGTTGATAACAAGTGGACGGACCACATCGATGCCCTTGATCAATTACGTAATGCCGTTGGTTTGCGTGGTTATGCCCAAAACAATCCAATCGTTGAGTATCAATCTGAAGGGTTCAAGATGTTCCAAGATATGATTGGGGCAATTGAATATGATGTGACACGTACAATGATGAAAGCACAAATTCATGAACAATCTCGTGAAAATGTGAATGAACGTGTTTCAACAACAGCAACAGGCAATATCCAGGCTCACCAAGCAGATGCTAATGGTCAAGAAATTGACTTTAGTAAGGTTGGTCGTAATGACTTCTGTCCATGTGGCTCTGGTAAGAAATTTAAAAATTGTCACGGTCGTAAACAATTTTAGGAAAAAAGAAATAGGTAATTATTATGGTTTTTAAAGCAGTAAGTGAAAAAATTGTTTTTGATGCAGTTAAAGAATCAACTACATTGACAGGTGAAGCCCTTGCCAAGAAACAAGCTCGTGATAAAGAGCTTGAAGCAATCATCAAGGGTGAAGATGACCGTACGCTATTGGTTATTGGTCCATGTTCATCTGACAATGAGGATGCAGTTCTTGATTATGCTCACCGTTTGGCTAAACTTCAAGAAGAAGTTAAAGATAAAGTCTTTATGGTTATGCGTGTCTATACAGCTAAACCTCGTACAAATGGTGATGGTTATAAAGGACTTGTGCACCAACCTGATGCTGAAGGTAAACCAAACCTAATCAATGGTATCAAGGCTGTGCGTAATCTTCACTACCGTGTTATCACTGAAACTGGTATCACAACTGCTGATGAAATGCTTTACCCAGAAAACCTTCCTTTGGTAGATGACCTTGTGTCATATATTGCCATCGGTGCACGTTCTGTAGAAGACCAACAACACCGTTTTGTTGCGTCAGGTATTGATGTTCCAACTGGTATGAAGAACCCAACATCAGGGAACCTTAACGTCATGTTTAATGGTATCTACGCTGCACAAAACAAACAAAACTTCCTCTTTAACGGTGAAGAAGTTGAAACTTCAGGTAACCCATTGGCACACGTTATTCTTCGTGGCTCAACGAATGAATATGGTAAAAACGTGCCTAACTTCTACTATGATGATGTTCTTGAAACAATCGAACATTATGAACAAATGGGCCTTGAAAATCCGTTCATCGTTATTGATACAAACCATGATAACTCAGGTAAACGTTACTTGGAACAAATCCGTATTGTTCGTCAAACCTTGATTAACCGTGACTGGAATGAAAAAATCAACAAAGTTGCACGTGGTTTCATGATTGAATCTTACCTTGAAGATGGCCGTCAAGATGCGCCAGATGTCTATGGTAAATCAATCACTGACCCATGTCTTGGTTGGGATAAGACAGAAGAATTGATTCGTGAAATCCACGATACTTTGTCAAAATAATAAGGTAACAGAAACCATATATGGGGAGTGAACCGTTTGGATGACCAAGCGGTTCGCTCTCTTTTCACAAAGAGAGGGAAATAGATGGGAATTCATCAAAATAGTCCGCTGATTGATGTAGCGGAAGTAAGGAAATTGCATGCTCTTACGGGAGAAGCACTAGTAACTAAACAGGCCAATGATGAGGCCTTGGCAAAAATTATAAAGGGTGAGGACAAACGTATTCTCTTGGTTATTGGTCCATGTTCGTCTGATAATGAAGAAGCTGTTCTTGACTATGCTCACCGTTTGGCCAAACTTCAGGAAGAAGTGAAAGATAAAATCTTTATTGTTATGCGTGTTTATACAGCTAAACCACGTACTAATGGAGATGGTTATAAGGGGCTTATCCACCAACCAGACGCAGAGGGTGATGTAGACCTTCTTGCTGGAGTTAAGGCGGTTCGCCACCTTCAGTCACGTATTATTACTGAAACAGGCCTCCCAATCGCTGATGAGATGCTTTATCCGTCAAATCTTTCCTTCTTTGATGACCTACTTAGCTACCACGCTGTTGGAGCACGTTCGGTTGAGGATCAAGAACACCGCTTTGTAGCTTCAGGTATTGATGTGCCAATTGGTTTGAAGAACCCAACGTCAGGGAATTTGAATGTCATGTTTAATGGTATCTATGCTGCGCAGAACCAACAGCATTTCCTTTACAATGGCGCTGAAGTTAAAACAGATGGTAACCCACTCGCTCACGCTATCTTGCGTGGTGCCAACAATGAAAATGGACAGAACATTGTCAACTACCATTACGAAGACTTGGTTAAGGCTTTGGACAAGTATAGTGCATTTAATTTGGAAAACCCATTTATCCTTGTTGATACAAACCATGATAACTCAGGTAAAAACTTCATGGAACAAGTTCGTATTGTGCGTGAAGTCCTTCTTAACCGTGAGTGGGATGAGCGTATCGCGGATACCGTGCGTGGTTTTATGATTGAGTCTTACCTTGAGGATGGTCGTCAAGACACACCTGAAGTTTACGGTAAATCAATCACAGATCCTTGTCTTGGTTGGGATAAGACAGATAGTCTTATTCGTGAAATCTACAATCGACTTTCATAACAATTATGATTTTTGGACATGGTATAGACTTGCAGGAAATTTCAGCTGTTAAAAAGGCTTATGACCGCAATCCACGTTTTGCAAAAAAGGTATTGACACCAAAAGAGTGGGAGCGTTTTGAATCTCTTTCTGGCAATCGTCAGATGTCCTATTTAGCAGGTCGCTGGGCTGGTAAGGAAGCATTTTCAAAGGCCTGGGGTACAGGTATTGGAGCAGTCGGCTTTAAGGATATTGAAATTTTGACCAATAACAAGGGAGCTCCAGTGGTGACCCAGTCGCCTTTTGAAGGCAATGTCTTCATCTCGATTTCCCATAGCGGTGATTTTGTTCAGGCAAGTGTCATTTTAGAAAAAAACTAAGAGATAGATGTTGGAAGAGGATAGCTTATGATTTCAAGTTTACATCGACCAACCTTGGCAAAGGTTGATCTATCAGCAATTTCAGAAAATATTGAACAAGTGGTTAGTCACATTCCTAAAAAGGTGCAGACTTTTGCAGTTGTTAAGGCCAACGCTTATGGTCATGGCGCTGTTGCGGTGGCCAAGCATTTGTCTAAACAGGTAGATGGTTTTTGTGTTTCCAACCTAGACGAGGCACTTGAACTCCGTCAGGCTGGCTTAGAGCAACCGATACTTATTTTAGGAGTCGTCTTGCCAGACGAGGTTCCTTTGGCTATTCAAGAAAACATCACTCTGACGGTAGCTTCGCTTGAGTGGTTGGAAATAGCTAAGAAGCAAGGGCTTGATTTGACTGGTTTGACCTGTCATATTAAGATTGATTCAGGTATGGGACGCATTGGGGTGCGTAGCCAAGGAGATGCAGATAGTTTGATTGCTGGTCTGAAGTCACTTGGTGCGGATGTCGAAGGTATTTTTACCCATTTTGCAACAGCTGATGAGGCAGATGATAGTAAATTCAAGCGTCAATTGGCCTTCTTCACGGATTTGGTTAATAACTTGGTGGACCGCCCTCGCTTGGTACATGCTAGCAACTCTGCGACGAGTATCTGGCATGCAGAAACAGTCTTTAATGCGGTACGTCTAGGTGTCGTCATCTATGGTCTCAATCCTAGTGGCAGTGTTTTAGACCTTCCATATAACATTCGTCCTGCTTTAAGTTTGGAGACAGCACTTGTTCATGTTAAGACCTTGCCAGCAGGTCAAGATGTGGGTTATGGTGCAACGTATACGACGACAGCTGATGAGGTTATTGGAACCATTCCGATTGGCTATGCGGATGGTTGGACCAGAGATTTACAAGGTTTCCACGTTATTGTGGATGGACAGCTTTGTCCTATTGTTGGGCGTGTGTCTATGGACCAAATCACTGTTCGCCTTCCTAAGGTTTATCCCCTAGGAACTCCTGTTACTCTTATGGGTGAAAATGGAGGAGCAAGCATCACTGCGACAGAGGTGGCTGAAAAACGTGGTACTATCAACTACGAAGTTCTTTGTTTGCTTAGTGATCGTGTACCTCGTAGCTATGATTAATATAAATAAAAAGAGAAATCCAGTTTGATACTGGATTTTTTGATTTTAGTGAAGACCATTTTCATGTGTTATAATAGCTGATAAGGCTTCCTTTTTCACGAGGAGAAGAACACGATAGAAATGATAGAGGATATGATTCAACTAGATTCACCGATTGCGGATTTGAAAGGCTTTGGTCCTAAGTCCGCTGAAAAATTTACCAAATTAGATTTGCACACGGTTGGGGACCTCTTGCTTTATTTTCCTTTCCGATATGAAGATTTTAAGAGTAAGTCTATCTTTGAACTGATGGATGGCGAAAAGGCTGTTATTACGGGAACGGTGGTGACACCTGCCAATGTGCAGTATTATGGCTTTAAACGGAATCGTCTGAGTTTTAAAATCAAGCAAGGAGAGGCAGTGATTGCCATTAGTTTCTTCAACCAGCCTTATCTTGTGGACAAGATTGAGATGGGGGCAGAAGTGGCTATTTTTGGCAAATGGGACCAGAAGAAGTCTGCAGTGACTGGTATGAAAGTGTTGGCTCAAGTTGAGGACGATATGCAGCCAGTTTACCATGTGGCCCAGGGCGTTAGTCAGGCCCAGCTGATAAAGGCTATAAGGGCAGCTTTTGATAGTGGGGCCTTGAATTTGTTGGAGGAGAGTCTCCCACAGGTGCTTATGGACAAGTATCGTCTTATGGGACGCCAAGAGGCTGTGCGTGCTATGCATTTTCCGAAAGATTTGGCTGAATATAAGCAGGCTTTACGTAGGACCAAGTTTGAGGAGCTCTTTTATTTCCAGATGAACTTACAGGTGCTGAAGGCTGAGAATAAGTCCGAAACCAATGGTCTAGCAATTGCTTACGATGAAGTCAAAATCAAAGCCAAAATTGCAGAATTACCATTCCCCTTGACAGAAGCCCAACAGCGTAGTTTATCGGAAATCCTAGCTGATATGAAATCTGGGGCTCATATGAACCGTCTTTTGCAAGGAGATGTGGGTTCAGGGAAAACAGTTATCGCTAGTCTGGCCATGTATGGGGCTTATACGGCAGGATTGCAGTCTGCCCTCATGGTACCGACGGAAATTTTAGCGGAGCAGCACTATCAGAGTTTACAGGGGCTTTTTCCTGAGCTAGAGGTAGTGCTCCTAACTTCTGGGATGAAGGCGGCGGACAAAAAAGTAGCTCTTTCCAAAATCGAATCTGGCGAGGCTCAGATGATTGTGGGGACTCACTCACTGATTCAGGATGCTGTGACTTATCACAGGCTTGGGCTAGTAATTACTGATGAGCAGCACCGTTTTGGGGTTAATCAACGTCGTATTTTCCGTGAGAAAGGTGACAATCCTGATGTCCTCATGATGACAGCGACACCTATCCCTAGGACCTTGGCAATCACTGCCTTTGGAGAAATGGATGTGTCAATCATTGACCAAATGCCAGCTGGGCGTAAGCCTATTATTACCCGTTGGGTTAAACATGAGCAACTAGATACCGTACTGACTTGGATTAAGGGCGAGTTGGAAAAAGATGCTCAGGTCTATTTTATTTCACCTTTGATTGAAGAGTCTGAGGCTCTCGATTTGAAAAATGCGGTGGCCCTTCATCAGGAACTCACAGATTTCTTTGGGGATTCAGCTACAGTGGCTCTGATGCACGGTCGCATGAAAAATGATGAAAAAGACCAAATTATGCAGGACTTCAAGGACAGAAAGTCTCAGATTTTAGTATCAACCACAGTTATCGAAGTAGGGGTTAACGTGCCAAATGCTACGGTTATGGTCATTATGGATGCCGACCGCTTTGGACTTAGCCAGCTGCACCAACTTCGAGGACGTGTAGGTCGTGGCCATAAGCAGTCCTACTGTGTTTTGGTGGCTAATCCTAAAAATGATACCGGGAAAAAACGCATGCAGGCCATGTGTGAGACTACGGATGGTTTTGTTCTAGCAGAAGAGGACCTTAAAATGCGTGGTTCAGGAGAGATCTTTGGGACACGTCAGTCAGGAATTCCTGAATTTCAAGTGGCTGATATTGTGGAAGACTATAATATCCTAGAAGAAGCAAGGCGCGTGGCCAGCCAAATTGTATCTGACCCTAACTGGCGCGAGAATCCTGATTGGCAGGTGCTAGGAGCTCATTTGAGAAGCCAAGGCGAGTTTGATTGAGGAGGAAACCCATGAAAAAGAAACGGTTAAAAATCGATTTTTTTGCTATCTTGCATCCCTTATTTCTTATGATGTTAGGTCTCCTGTTTTATTTTTTCGCCTTCATCTTGATTTGGTTTATTACCGAATTGGCAAAGCTGATAGAAGGAAAGACGGACTTTCATACCCTATATCTTTATTCACTTCTTATCTCTCTAGTTTGTTCGGTATTACTGATTATGTACGTCGCGGGTTTTATAGCTCAGCTGATTATCCATATACAGCATCAAAAGGAAAGGACGCTTTTACCGGTCTGGTGTATGCTTACGGCTGTACTGATGCTTGTGCCCCTATTCGAAGATTTTAGTATCTTAGGCTCGTCCTGGAATTTTAAAGGGTATTTTCTTTCCATAGTTGCCTACATTGCCTATCTCTTTACAAAGCTACCCAAGGTTATTGAAAGTTACCGCTATCATGCGACAATTCGCTATGCCGTTTGGGTGGCTCTGGTCTTGGGAATTATTTTATCCATGCTTTAGACAGAAAAACTCTCAGTAAACTCACTGAGAGTTTTAAGTTTCCTTCAAGCTTATTACAAGCTTTCTTTAAGTTAGGCAACCTATAATAAAACCATCAAAACGAGATAGGTTTTGATAATAAAACGTTTTGGCTAAGCCAAACCATTCCTAAAAAAGGAGGACAAAACAATGACAGTAAAAATTAAAGTAACCTTCAACCGAAATTTCCAGAAGCATCCTCAAGACTTTAAGGTTTATCAAAACTAGTATTGATGCTAGGAAGAGGCTCAATTTACCCATATTCTACAACTTTCATCCCTCATTTTCCAAAATCCCTTTTTCCTTTTTTTCATAACGTAGAATCCCTCTTCTTAAACTCATAAAAAGTCTAGACGGAACCATGACCAGTCTAGGCGATTAAAATAAGTAAGCTAACCAGTTGAGATTTTCTTGGCTGGTTTTTATTTTTTGAATTTTAGATAAAAAATATCGAAAAACGATAAAAATGTGTTGACAAGGAGAAATAAAGAGTGTAATATATAATTATCGATAAACGATAATAAGTTTTCGATAAAGATAATCTTATTCGCGAAAAAGAGAAATTATATACCAAAAACTATTTAATAAAGGAAATACTTATCATGAAAACACTTAAATCAATCATCAACGCTGTTCTTATTCTTCTTATGGCAATCTACGGTCTTGCAATGCTTGCTTTACTTATCCTTCCTTTTGTGGATGTGACTAATCTTTTTCCAGGTGCTGAGGTTCATTACCTTTCTGGATGGGGTTACTGGCTAGTCTCAGAGTTACAATTCGCCTTCTATCTTGCCTTGCTTTGTCTCCTTCGTAAAGAGCTTAAAGACTTTACTTGGAAGGCATTTTGGACAGAAGATTTTTCTCTCTTCTTGAAAAAGGCTGCTCTTCTAACCTTTGTGCCATCAGCCTTGAATATCTTCCTGCAGTTGGGAACGACTAATCACCTTGTAGTGGACTTCAGCACATCAGTCTGGCTCCTCTTGGTCTCTCTAGCTTGTGATGCTGTCCGTCTTCGTAAGGGACAAACAGCTGTCAAATAATTGAAGGAATCTTATTTGAAAAGTAGTAAAATCTTACCTATAAACTAGTATTTTATATTGATATTCGATATAATTGATACTGTTAATAGTTAGCTAATGATTTAGTATGAGGTCAAGGGCTCCTAGAGGCACCTTGGCTTTTTCTAGTCTATGCTCAAAGAAATCAAATGAATTTACAATCGAGGTAACACATGACAACTATCTTATTTTATTTTTTAATCATCCTAGCCTTGGCTGGCTCTAGTTATTATGGTTGGAGATCGGCCAAAAGTGCTAAAAATCGTCAGGAAACGCAAGAACAGAAACGTCTACGTAGTATTCTCCTGTTCGTTAATGTCCTCCTTTTTGCGGGCTTTTTAAGTCTTGTTATTACCATTCTTACTGATGCCTTTATCCTGACTGGTCATGAAGGACTCTTACAACAAGGTTTGCGTATGCTTCTTGGTTCGGGGGTTACCGTGAAAAGTAGTAGCACTAGTCTGACGCTTTTTGCAGCAACCATTGATTTCCTTCGTATGTCAGTCAACATAGGCTTCTTGTTGTGTCTACGTGTCTTTCTGATTAATCTTTATCGTTCTGATATTTTTATCGCTAAAAATGCTAAGTTGGTTCGTTGGTCAGCGCATTTGCTAGTTCTTGGGGCCTTTATCAATAATGGTATCTTTACATTTGGGACAGGCAACCATAGTTATAGTTTCTTTAATATCAGTTATTTGCTAGTTAGCTTTGTTCTCTATGCTGTTGCTATGATTTTGACTAAGGCTAATGCCATTGCTGAGGAAAATGAATACACGATTTAGGAGGGGCATATGATTATTGTCAATTTGGACGTTGAACTTGCCAAGAAGAAGATGCGCTCGGGTGAGTTGGCAGAACGTATTGGTATTACCCCAGCCAATCTCTCGGTTCTAAAGACCGGCAAGGCCAAGGCAATCCGTTTTACGACTCTGGATGCTATTTGTAAGGAGTTAGATTGCCAACCAGGAGATATTCTTGAATATAGATCAGATGAAGAAAATTAAAAGCCTGAAGCAGTAGTCACTTCTCTAGTGATCATGCTTCAAGCTTTTTATTTTTTCTTCAACCATGCGACCAGGGCTAGACTGACTAGCACGGTGCCACAGACCATGGCGATATGTGTTTTTGAGACTGTCAGCTCATAGTGGAAATCTTTATTTTCCAATTTATCGGTTGCTTCAATACTAAGTTTCATGTCTTATCCCTCGATATAGTCTTTCAATTCTTGGTCTTTGAGTCCCGCACTGAGTGCGATGAGGAGTTTGAGGCGAGCCTTTGGTGCGTTGAGTTCTTTAACAAACATAACGCCAGCTTCTTGGAGTTTGACTCCCCCGCCTTCATAGGCGTAGACAGGTTCGGCGATACCGTTGAAGCAGCGGGAAACGAGCACAACAGGGACTCCTTTTTCCATAAGATTTGTGATTTCTCTTGCAGCCAATGGTGGGAGGTTTCCAGCACCTAGTGCCTCGATAACCACGCCATCAATCTTTTCAGGGTCTAGGAGACTGATGATTCCATCTCCGATACCCATCCCAGCATAGGCCTTGATGATTGGTACTGTTCCTGTGATTTGTTCCAAGTCAAAACGAACCCGAGGCTCTGCAGTTTTGAACCAGAGGATGTCATGCTTCATGATGATTCCTAGTGGACCGTGGGTTGGTGTGTGGAAGGTTGCCACGTTTGTGGTATGGGTCTTAGTCACATACTTGGCTGCATGGATTTCATCATTCATAACGACCAGGATTCCTTTGTCAGCGGCCTTGTCGTCGCTAGCAACACGTAGGGCTGAGAGATAGTTATAGACTCCGTCGCTTCCTAGTTCGTTCGACGAACGCATGGCACCAGTTAGGACGATTGGAATCTCAGGGACGGCCATGGTGTCTAGGAAGTAGGCTGTCTCTTCCAGAGTATCTGTTCCGTGGGTGATGACCACACCATCATATTGCCCAGCTGTTTCCTTGATTTTTTTGTAAATATCCAGCATGTGGTAGGGTGTGATATGTGGGCTAGGGATATTAAGAAAATCGAGAACGGTTAGTTCTAAATTGTCTAAATCAAGCCCCACATGGTTCATGGGATTATCAGCGTTTTGACTGACCTTGCCATCATTATCCGCTGACATGGAAATTGTTCCTCCAGTGTGAAGGACTAGGATTTTTTTTGTCATTTATATTACTCACCATTATATTATATGTTATAATTTATTTTAGCATAATATGTTAGAAGGAGGGGAGCTCTGTGGCCATTAAAGCAGTCTTTTTTGATATTGATGGGACTTTTCTAAATGACCGAAAACGTGTGTCAAGTTCAACCAAAAAAGCTATCAGTCAAATGAAGGAAGATGGTATCTTGGTTGGTTTGGCAACAGGTCGTGGTCCAGGATTTGTTCAGCCTTTCATGGACAATCTGGGTCTGGATTTTGCAGTCACTTATAATGGTCAATATATTTTGACTCATGACAAGGTCCTGTATCAAAATCAGCTCCCTAAATCAACAGTCTACAACTTGATTCGCTATGCCACCAAGCACCGTAGAGAGATTTCTCTAGGGACTAGCACAGGTCTTGTTGGTTCCAATATTATTAGTATGGGAACGAGTAAGTTTGGACAAATCGTCAGCCGTATTGTCCCTAAGTCCTGGGCTAAGATGGTGGAACGTAGTTTCAAGTCTTTGATTCGTCGTTTCAAGCCACAAAGTATTGAGACTCTTAAGACTATCATGCGTGAGCCTATTTATCAGGTGGTTATGGTAGCGACGGTGGGGGAAACACAAGATATTGAAGAAAAGTTTCCTCATGTGAAGATTACCCGTTCAAGTCCTTATTCAGCCGATATTATTTCAGCGGACCAATCTAAGTTAAAAGGTATCGCTCATCTAGGTGAGGTTTTTGGTTTCGAACTCAGTGAGGTTATGGCCTTTGGGGATTCGGAAAATGACCTAGAAATGCTGTCTGGCGTCGGCATTGGTGTTGCCATGGGTAATGGTGAAGACGAACTGAAAGACCAGGCTACCCATGTCACTGATACTAATAACCAGAATGGGATTGCCAAAGCCTTGTCACACTACGGTTTGATTCACTTTGAAACAGAGAATTCATTTACCAGTGATGATGACAACTTCAACAAGGTTAAGGATTTCCACCATTTGATGGATGGCTCAACTACCGATATGCCTCGTGTTTACGGTATTGAGGAAGCTAGTCACCGTTCGGACTTCAAGTTGGAAGAAATTGTCGAATTCCTCTATGCTTCATCAGGTGGGGACAAGCGTGTCTTTGGTCAGGCTGTTCTGGATTTGCATGCTGCTCTTGATAAGGCAGCGCTCAAAGTTAGTTCTAAAGAGCACTCAGAGTCAACTATGGTTGGTCAGGTGGATGCATTGACTGACTTGCTTTACTTGACCTATGGCTCATTTGTCCTTATGGGTGTGGATCCTAAGCCTTTCTTTGATACTGTTCATGAGGCTAATATGGGTAAAATTTTCCCAGATGGCAAAGCTCACTTTGATCCTGTGACTCACAAAATTCTTAAACCAAGTGATTGGGAAGCGCGATTTGCACCAGAACCACACATTAAACGTGAGCTAGATCGTCAGATTCAAAAATCTCTACAAAGAAGTAAATAGAAAATATAAAGGTTTGGACAGTTTGCTCCAAGCCTTTTTCTAATAAAAATGACATTTATTAATGTATTTATTTGTGATAAAATAAAGACATTCTATGTATTTTTAAGGAGATTATTATGACTAAAGCAGATTGGTTAGACTTTTTTGAAGCCATCAATGGTCGTTCAGCGACTGAAGAAGAAATTGCAGCAGCACTTGCAGCTGGTGAGTTCCAAGATGACGCACCAGCAGTAGAAACTGCCCCAACACAAGAAGCGCCAGCGCAACCAGCTTTCGCTAATGTTCAAGAAACACCAGCCCAAGAGGCGCAACCACAGCCAACTTTCGCTGGTGCCCAAGAAGCGCAACCACAGCCGACTTTTGCGAGTGCACAAGACGCACAAGCGCAAGCTTCTTTTACAAATGCTCAGGCAGCACAACCTCAACCAACCTTTGCAGGTGCTCAAGCTGCTCCAGTACAAGGAGTGCCAAATCAGGCAGCACAACCACAAGCTGGTTTTGCCAATGCTCAAGCTGGTCAACAAGCAGCTTTTGCTAACGGTCAACCTCTTCAACCAGGTCAAAACGTTCAATTTATCAACGGTCAAGCTGTAGTTGTTCCAGCCCAACCATCAGCATTTGCGACAACTTTCAAAAACTACTGGACATGGTTGCTTAATGCATGGCGTCGTCCAGCTGACATGACAGATTATGGTAAACACAATGGTTGGCTTAACTATATCTTCTTGTCACTCTTTACTGGACTTGCCTTCTTTGCAATCTTGAGCGCTGTGGCACGTAAAGTGGTTAGTTCAATTGTATCAACAACAAACGCATTGAGTAACCTTTTTGGTTCTTATGGAACAGATGCTTACTCATCTTCAGTTTCAAGCCAGACATCAAGCATTGGTTTTGGAGCTTTCTTTGCTAGTATCCTAGCTGCCTTCCTTTTTATCTTTGCCTTTATCTTGGCAGGATTTGTAACACGTAAGGCAATTTTCCGTGATCCTGAGACTACTTTCTTGAATAGCTTTGACCGTTTTGGTCGCTTGACGTCATTGGCCTTGCCAATCTTGCTCGTAACAATCTTGTTGGGAGCTATTGGACTTGTAGCCTTCCCAGGATTCTTGTTCTATGTTGTTTACTTCTTATTTGCACTTGCTAACCTCTTTACAATTGTTCCTGTAACAACAGCGTGGAAGGCTGATAAATTCTATCAAATGATTTTGGCAGCACTTTTGAATGGTGTGATTTTGTCAATCTTGTTTGCAATCGTATTTGCTATCATGTCATCATTTACAGTAGGTCTTCTATTCTAATCTAAGTAAACCTCTAGCATTTTTTGAAAAAGTAAGTTTATAGGAGTCTTTATGGCAACAAAAGAAAAGTGGATTGATTTATTTGAAAAGGCAGTTGGTCGTCCGCCCCATGCTTTGGAGATTGAAGAAGGCCAGAAAGCAGACTTTGACTTAAAGGCTATTAAAGGCATTGCGGCAATGGGCTTGGACCAAGAAGCCACTCCTTCTGAACCAACAGAAGAAGTTGATGAGTATGACGTTGCCGAGGAAGTGTTTGAAGATGTACCGCTTGGTGATGAAGAGGAAACAACTCCTTTAGAAACTGAGGAGCTTGCACCAGTATCTCAAGCAGATCAAGGTCAAGCTGAAGAAAATTCAGAGGCCGCTTCTAAAGAAGCACAAGCTATCTGGATGAAGGCTTTTAAAACCTATGTTGGACGTCAGCCTCTTCCTGAGGAATTCCTACTTGGTAAGTCTTCAGGTTATGATGTATCAACCATCCATCAGTTTATCTCAGATGGTAAGGCTGCGAAACCAGCCAAGCCAGCTATGGCTAAAGGGAAGAAAATCCTGATTATTGCTGGTGTTGTTTCAGCAGTCTTAGCACTTGCTAGTTACGGCTTTGGTTCTTACTACTACTCACGTGGTCAAGTAGCAGAGCGTTATGAAGCAGCAGCTAAGAAGAGCTTTAAAGATAGCTTGGAATACCAAGTATGGTCTGATACTAAAAAGGAAATTAAAACATCTGAAGTTAAGTACACAGACACTAAAAGTACACAAGCCTATAGCAAGAGCCAACTCATGTCTGGTGAACGTATGCAAAAGGTTGGACGTCAGTTCCTTATTTTTCCTAAGTGGCGAATCGTGGTAGATCCTGGAACGGTTGATTTGACCGTTAATACAGCTGATTTGAATGTGACTATTAACGGGGTTTCTTACGCTACTACAGATGGTAATAACTACACGGCTAAATTGAATCATCTCTATCCAGGAACTTACAATTTTGTGGCTTCTGGTAAGGTAAATGATCAAGATATCACTGTCTCATCTGAGGAAAATGTGACCTCTAAAACAGAAGTCAACCTTTCTGTAGAGTATCTCAGCTTTACTGTTAAGTCTAATCTTAAGGATGGAGACCTCTACGTTGGTGGTACTAAGATTGGAACTCTTAACTCAGGGAAACTAGATGTTAACAAGGTAGCAGTAGCTGGTTCGTCAGCCGTTTATGTTAAGAAGAATTTCGAAGATGGTAGCTCTATCAAGACAGAGACATTGTCTATTAAGAAAATTTCTGAAGGTCAAACGGTTACTCTAGATGCTGATGGTGTTCTTGATCGTGATACGGCAGATCGTCTCTTGACTGCTGCCTACGGTAAATTTGGCAGCTACGCTTCTAATCACAACACGACACCAGATGGTGTATCTGACATTTTCCTAAATGGTACTGATGATACCATGTACAAGGATGTAACGGCTGATATTGATAGAAATACTACGGGTGCTAAAAACCGTGCTGCTGATAGTATTTCTTTCTCAGACGTTGACGTCACAGAAGTCGTTCAGACTGGTGAGAAGACCTTCAAGGTGACCTTCACAGCAGTTTATGATTTCTATTATGGTTATGATTCGAAATTTAAGTCATCAGGAGATATCAAAGATAAAATCTCTTGGTCATGTAATGTGGAATATGTTGGTGACGATAGTGACTCTAGCAGTAGTGGTTCTAACTACAGCGACTACCGTATCAATGGTAAGGCTGGTGAATCACAAAAAGTGAGTCGTGAAGATACTGTGAAGTAGTAGTTACTTGCTCAGTTAGTTAGCATTGAACAGATTACAAATGGGAGGGGAGTCCTCCACACTAAAAATGAGAACTTGGCAACAGCCAGGTTCTTTTGTTTGTCTGTTTTAACCTCTTAGGGGCTAAACTGTGCCACTTACCTAAAAGGCCTTGTTTTGTGTAAAGCACTTGTTATAATGGAAACATCAAAAGGACAGGAAAGGAGTCTTATGAAAGTTAGAATCGAATTAGACCCATCCATGGATGAGCCTGAAATCTTGATTCGAGCTCCTCGGTTAACACAGGAATTAGCCCAGCTCCAAGAGTCTATTCTAAAGCAAAAGTTAGTTCCGTTAGCCTTTTACAAGAATCGCAGTGAATATTTTCTGGATTTGGCAGATATTCTCTTTTTTGAAACAGACGGGGAGAAAATTTATGGTCATACTAAGGATGAGGCCTATGAGGTAAAGCAAAAACTCTACGAATTGGAAGAATTGCTTCCGATTGCCTTTTGTCGGATTTCCAAATCGACGATTGTTAATGCTAAGCAGATTTATTCTTTGGAGAAGTCTTTTTCAGGGACCAGTACGGTGAATTTCTATCAGACCCACAAGCAGGTCCATGTATCAAGACGCTACTATCAAGTTTTAAAAGAACGACTAAACGAAATGAGGTAAGATAATGAGAAAGAAATTAATTGGGATCCTCTTGATCCTTTTGGCAGCTTTAGTAATTGTACAGGACTACTTTATAAAATGGGAAATTAGTATTTGGATGTTGGCCTGGGTGGTCTTATTAGCTATTTTATCCCTTTCTAGTCTTTTGAAGCGACATTTTGGTCTTGGTTTCGCCTATGGTATTGTGGCTCTTTTTTCACTCAATGGACAGTTCCATTTTCTTCCAGTATCTAATTCGGTCCTTATCTTTTCTTCCATTCTTGCAGTTATTGGCTTGAACATTCTCTTCAATTCTTCTAGTAAAACAAAGAATCGTTTTGGATTGGGTGCAACTGGTTCAGACGCTAATAATGGAGGAAATGATATTGATGTCACTTTTTCAGCAGTGACCAAGTATCTTAATGACCAGCAATTTACGCATGGGAGTGCAGATGTTAGTTTAGGGCAGGCTTCCGTTTATTTTGATAATTGCCGTATTGAGGGGCCATCAGCCCAGTTTGATGTGGACGTTTCTCTTGGAAGTCTTAGCCTCTATGTGCCCAGTGATTGGCGAGTACATGTGAATGTGGATAATTCGCTTTCAGCTGTACAGCATGAGGAAAATCCTAGCAATTTGACCAGCAAGGACTTCTACATCAAAGGCGATGTTTCCTTGGGTAATTTAGAAATTATCTATGTTGGTGAGAGTTCGATTGATTAAGTTAGGAGAGAGGTTGCTATAAACATGACAATTTAGGAGGGCAATAGCTCTGGGATTTCTAAGTTCATCAAGTCTTTCAAATCAACTAATACTCAAGGGAGTGGGACAAGGAACAATTTTTAAAAAGTTGTTCGGTCCTACTCCCTTTTTTCCTATTTTATAGTCTCTTTTTTTGTGATAATATAGTATAGTGAAAAAAACTAGACTGGAATAACTTTACTCTTTTGAAGTTTTATGTGACAGCGATGATGGAGATAATCTAAGCGGATGCCTGCTTGGAGCGATAGTCAAGTAAACTCAAAATGAGGCTAGAAGGGAAATTGTTATGAGAAAAAAAGCGATTGGTATTGATTTAGGAACAACGAATTCCGTTATGGCTGTTGTTCGTGAAGATGTGCCAGAGATTATTCCGATGGGGACGAATGACGATCAGGTCTTACGTTCAGCGGTTTATTTCTCAAATATTAGTGGCCAAAATCATGTGTCTTTTGGTAAGGAAGCCATTGAACGTGGGACAGAAATCGGAAGTACAGAAAACTTTAAATTTGATTTTAAACGTGATATTGGGCGTCCCATTGCTAGTGATACACCAGACCACACACGTGTCAATTCTATTATTCTTTCGGCCTTGGTTTTGAACGAATTTCGTAAACGTGCCTATGTAGTTGGGCAGGAGATGGGCCAAGCAGATGGTATCAAGGATGCTGTTATCACAGTGCCTGCCTACTTTACGTCAGATCAACGTGCGGCAACTAAGAATGCTGGTCGTATTGCAGGATTTAATGTTTTGCGTATTATCAATGAGCCTACAGCTGCGGCCATTGCCTATGCCCACACTAAAAATGCTCAAGGGAATGTCTTGGTCTTCGACCTAGGTGGAGGAACTTTTGACGTTACCATCATGCGCGTGGCTGATCATGCCTATGATATTTTGGCAACTGACGGGAATTCACGCCTTGGTGGGATTGATTTTGATAAGCGTCTTGTGGGCTACATCATGCAGGAGTTGGAAAAACAAGGGGTCAATATGACTAACCTTTCCGAGAAGGAAAAAATTCAACTTCAATATAAGGCTGAGCAGATTAAGACTAGTCTATCTGTGAATGACCAAGCTCTCTATGAGCACTATGTCAATGGTCAAGGTTACGGTGTCTTGATAACTCAAGCGATTTTCAATGAAATTACCTTGGACCTCCTCAAAGATACTGAAATCAAGGTGCAATCTACCCTTCAAGCATCTGGCTTGAAATGGGAAGAGATTGACCATATTCTCCTTGTGGGTGGGTCAACACGTATGCCAATGATTCGTCAGATGATTCGTTTGATGAGTGGTTTGGAACCTAAGTTTGACCTTAATCCAGATACTATCGTGGCACAAGGGGCTTCTATTTTGGCTGACCTTATCGTCAATAATGAGGTTAGCTTCTCTGAGCACCAGGATGGTAAGACAACTGAGACAGATAGAGTGGTTGTCAAGGATGTGACCTCTCAGGGAATCGGTCTGCTCTTCAAGAAAAATCCAAACAAGAACTACAGTTTTGTGGGTGACTACTATAATAGTGTCGTGGTTCCACGTAACTCAGTCTTGCCTTTGGCTGTTACCAAGGATCTCTTTGCGGTCGTGGATGGACAGAGTAAGTTTAAACTTCGTATCACAGAAGGAAATTATGAAAATCCATTTGCTGTGAAGATTTTGGGACAAGTGGAAGGGCAAGTGCCACAACCTCGTCAGAAAGGTGAGCTCTTGGCACAAGTCACCTATGCCTTTGACTCAGAACAAATTGTTACCGTGACAGTGTCGGACCCTCGAAGCAATACTGTTGTGGCACGCTTTTCAGTCAATGCACAAGTCAACCAAACCCAAGAAGTGGTTAAGGAAGATTTGTCAGAACTTCAAGCTATTTTTGCTAAATTCATCTCATGATAGACTACTACAAAGCAATTGATACAGAGACAGGACAGGAAGTGCCCTATTTAAGAGAGGTCAGTAACCGTATCTCTCCAGAGATGTCGGCTCAAGATTGTTTCGTGGCCCTTTCCTTTTTACGTGAGGAGCTGGAGGAGCTCTGGACAAATGGTACCTTAGATAAAGAAGGTGAGCGTTTGCGTAGTGAGCTCTACACGATTCGCTCAATCTTTTTCTCAGACCATGAGAAGTTACAATATGACCGAAAACTCAGACAGGCTCAGAGAAAGGCCTTGGAAGTTGACAAGGGGACGACCACTGGTGCTAGCAATGTATCAGGTAAAAAGGAAATCCCTTTTGAACCTGTTGCGGTGACTCAGACTAAAGAGTCACCTCTTAAAAATTACCTCTTTGCAGCCTTCGCCTTTGTGGTTCTACTAAGCTTGATTCTCTTCTTCAATATCAATGTCATCGTTCTTATTATCGGGGCCATTCTAATTGTGGCTTTGATGTTACTTATGTCTTAGGAGATATTAATGGAAACCAATCAATTAACATTTGAACATATCTGTTTCAAATATAAGGGAAATGATAACCAGCTCTTTACAGATTTGGATGTTACTATGGAGACTGGCCAAGTTGTCGGTATCTTGGGTGCTTCTGGTTCAGGGAAAACAACTTTAACAGAGATTCTCCTAGGCCAGCTTAAACCGACTTGCCAACAATTTCGTATTTTAGAAAATGGCAAACCTGTGACTGCTGGCTCACGCTCTTGGTCCTATGTGCCCCAACAAAATCTCCTACGTGAGTACCTCAAGGTATCTGAGACCTTTGATTTTTATGCGGACCACCATCTGAAAGGGAGTGGTAAGCTGACTAAAAAGCATCGCATTGCAGGCATCATGGATGATTTAGGCTTGACGGAATTTGCTAATAAGAAGATCTCAGAGCTTTCTGGTGGGCAAAAACGCCGTGTCTCTATTGGTATTGAGCTTCTTAGCCCTAGTCCCTACTTTATCCTTGACGAGCCGTCTTCAGGTTTGGATGCCCTTAGTGATCGTAATCTCTTACGTACCTTGAAAATCTTGGCTAAATCAGCTAACAAGTCTATTGTGGTTATTACTCACAATACAGAAAATTTGGCTATTTTTGACAAGATCATCTTCTTGTCTAAGGGACGTCCGACATTTGCAGGAACCTATGAAGAGTTGCTTTTGGAATACAAGACTAGCGATCCTTATATGATTCGTAAATATATGGATATGAATATCGCAGATGTCTACCAAGAGCTCAATGCTTCAACACGTATTTACAAGATTTAGGGAGATTTATGAACGCAGCATTACGATTAAGTTGGTATAAATTTAAACACCACTACATGGATTTTGTGAAGGTTCTTCTGGGCATTGTCGCTTTTGAAGGCTTAATTCTCTATATCCAAGACAAGGGATTTTTGAAAGATTTCGAAACAACTCGAATGACCCTCTTTCTCTTGCTTTTCTCAACCAGTCTCTTGATTGTGGTTCAAAACAGTATTTATATTTCTAAGGAACGCTCGGTCCTCAACCGTGACTTTTTCTCAGGTTTGAGTCGTTCAGCCTTCGCCTTGGCTAGTATGGGGATTCACGCCTTCTTTGCCGTTTTGGAAACCATTGTCTTTATCCTATCTTACTCTGTCTTTAGTAAGTTCTTTGACAAGGAATTTCCAGATGCTGGTCATATTTTTGGTTCCTACCGTTGGGAAGTTGGGATTACAGTGCTCCTGGTTTTCTTGGCGTCGCATTTTATTGCCCTCTTTATCTCAGCCTTGGTTGGCAAATCTGAGATTACCTCTGTTATCCTAGCAGTCGTTGTGGGTATCATGCAATTTTCATTGTCGGGAACTATCCTGTCTTTGCCCAAAGCCATTGATTGGGTACAAAAATTTATCTATCTTGGTTATGGCCACAAGCTTTTTGGGATTTCTAGTGACTTGTCAGACTTGCCATCGAGCTTGGCTAAGTACGGAGTCCCAGTCCCTAAGAGCCAGTTGGAGGCCTTTCAAGGGTCTACAGGCGAATTCTGGGGACAATGGTGGGCCTTGGTGCTTCATTGCCTCGTTTATGCCCTACTCTTTTTCGTCACACTTCAGAAGAAGGAGAAATAAATGCAACAATATGATGAATGGCTGATTGACTTCCAAGTGCAGCATGGTCGCAAGCCAAGTGATAAGGAAGTCGCAGAAGCTGCTAAGACTGGTTTTGCTCTTTCTAGTGGCTTGAGCAGACAGAAAAATTCTAAATTCAGACAAGTTTTGTCTAAGGTTGGTTTGGGTGATCTCAAGTTTAGCTGGTTTTTAGTTTTGGAAATTTTGCTCTTGATTTGTATTGCTCTCTTTGGCTATGTTGTTGGCTATCTATTTATCTAGGAGGACCTCATGAAACAGTTTAAACATAAAAAGTTTATCGGTTTAGCCTTGATTGTCTTTTTGGTCTTCATGGTACTTGGAAAATACACTCAGAGCACGGCTTTTACATCGTCTTCAAGAGTTTATGCCACAACCGTTGTCGATAAGAATACCGGGAACAAGGTGCGTTTTGAAGTTCGTAAGATCAAGGGAGACAAATACGAAGTCAAAAATACGGAGACCGGGGATACTTATCAGGCTAATGCCCAAGCCGGCGAAGACCGTTCTTTGAGCTTTAAGTTGCCTGGAACTAACGGCAACTCAGACGGTACTATCCGTATCACACCAAGTATGGTACCTGGAGGAGATGCAAAGGTTGAAATGACTGAATCAGATACCTATACTCAGGTTGAGGGAGGCTCTGAAGTCATTGAGTCTAGCGAGGCTTCGTCTAGTTCTTCAAGTAGCCAAGTTAAAAGTATTATTAAGGATATTTTGGAATCAAGTAGTTCATCCTCTGGTAGCGATGCAAGCTCAGAATCGTCTTCTAACGATCCAAATAAGCCAAATGCAGATATCAAGACTAAGACTGATGTCAATGGTGATAAGGAAACCACTTATATTGCAGACTATTCGACTGAAGACATTAAGTCTATCACAGAAGCCTTTGGGAAATGGCTCTATCAGTCTGATTATGCCAAGGATGCTGTTTTAGTTCAAAGTAGCTTTGACAGCATCACCAAGGTCAATGATGGTAGTCCAACCTTCCTTTCATTTAAGGCACCTAAGGAAAAAGGTAGCAGCCAAACGATTACCATCCTTGCTAATCTCATCAATGCGGATGGCTATGAACATATTACTGGTGTTCCAAGTGGTATCATCAATGGCAAGGAAGTCTCAAACTATGATTTCAAGGATTATAAAAACACGGTTGATTCCTTTGCTTTAGGGATTAATGACAATAGTGGTAAGACCGCAGACTATAGCCCAACATCATCCTTCCGTCTTTATACCTTGAAGGATAAGAAACATGCGATGTATGAAGACGATGCTGCTGAACAAAAAGCCCTCTTTAAGGACTTCTCAGCTGATGACAAAACTGGTGGCAATTATAATGGCTACAACAAGCTTTATAAGGATTTGGTTGACCAAGATAAGGATTCTTACCAAATCGTTCTAGGCTCTAATGGTACCGTTTATTATGTGACGAACTACTGGAAGGGCAATTACGATAAGAAGGCTGTTCAGACCTATAAGGTAGCACCAGATGATATGCAAGAGGCCTACCAAGAGTTGCTCAAGCATTACTCTAGTGCTGGCACGTCTGATAGCTCAGAATCTTCAAGTTCTTCACAATCATCAGAGTCAACATCAAGCTCATCAGAGGCTAAGACAGAATCAAAAACGGAAACCAAGACCGAGCAGACAGGCATGGATGTTAATGCTATCAAAGATAATAACTTCCAAAGCCTCGAAGGGACTTGGAAGAATGGGAATGGCTTAAGTCTGAATTTTTCTAAGGACAATTTAACAGCTCCTGAGAATTATGTTGTTGAAAATACAAATGGAAAACTTGAGAATGGGTATCTCACATCAAGTTTAAGAATGGGAATTACCGGAGCAGGTATTCTCTTTATTCCTAAGGGAGTCACACTTCCGACAGTCCAAGGATTTGTGGACGGTTCGGATAATACTAAAGATCGTATTTTGATTACTCAGTCAGCATCACCACAATCTGACGCCAAACAATTCTACTACAAGGCTGACTAGACTTTAGGCTTAAAAGTAAGTCTCAAAAAAGTAGTTTTATAATCTAAAAGTTGAGATAAAATTGTCTCAACTTTTTATGTTACATTTGTAACTTTAATTTAATAGTAAGTCTATCTTCTATAAATAAATGGATTCTTAGAGGTATTGTAGACCTTAATAGAAAATTAATTATTGTGAAAACTTACAAAAAGCTATATAATGAGTAGTGTTGTAAAAAGGGCTTCCTAGGGGATTTTTGAGGAAGTTTCTTAAATCAGATTAGAGGGAGAGGGGGAAAAGAATGACTTCTATTATTGAATCGCTACTTGCTGTTTTTAAAGATTTTCATTGGCTAGTATCTATAGACACGCTCTTGATTTTCTTTGTCAATTATCTGATGTTTCATGCAGCTGGTAGAGTCAAGATTTCTTGGTGGCTACTTTTATTAGGTGGCCTTTTATCAGTTGTTTTGATTCCCTTTCTTCCTATGGGATTCAAATTTTTACTTAATCCTCTCATTTTATTTTGTTTTAGTTATTACAAACGTCCAGACTTGCCATGGATAGAGCCGGTATTTAATAGTTTTTATGCCTGGGGGACGACCAATATCATTATACGGGGCTTGTCATTAATCGTCTTTCCTTTACTTTTGGGAGCCGACTTGATGAGCCGTATTCCAGAATCTTTAACGGAGTTTATATGTGTGGTAGTTACCTATCCTCTATACCTCTTGGTTCACCGTTTTATTGGTTATGAATATTTGCAGGTCGAGGAAAAGGAGCGCTTACGCATTCACTTCACCCCTATTGTTATTGGGGTTAGTTTTGCCTTTCTTTCATACGGGCTTCTAAATGATTTCATGCCTTACTTTGCTAGCATCTGGCCTGTGGAAGTGGTTAACAATTATGCCAAGTTAATCCTTCTATTAGCAACAGGAGCCTTCTTCATCGTTGTTTCCTATGCCAACCAGTGGATTAAGGATGAACTTTTTCTGGAGTTGAAAGAGGAGCAGGAGCGTCATTTCCAGAGCTTACAGGAATCTAGTAGGCATATCCTCCATCTTTATCAGGAGCTATACCGTGATGGAGTGCCTAAGGTGGTCGTACCTAAGAAGGCTAATACCGTTCTGGCTACTAGTCAAGAGGGAGACACTCAGAACCTATCTGATGAAGAGGTTCCCTTCAGCAAGGTTATGCCAGATATTTCTAACCTGCTTTCTCAATTGTTACGTTCCGTCATTGAGAGTAAGTATATGGAGTTTCATGCTGTTGGCGTTGATTTTATCATGGAGGTTCCAGACCCTATATCCCCAGTTCATATCGATGTGGTGGATTTATCAGCTGTTCTAACGACCTTCTTGGACAATGCCTTGTTGAGAGCTCATGGTCAAGAAAATAGTTTAGTTCGTATGTCTTATTACCAAAGAGGTGAGGTCCAGGTCCTCTCTGTAGAGACAACCCTTTCGCAAGATAGTGCCGAGGCGCCCCACGAGACGTATGAGAGTCACTTATCAATCAATGAGCAGCTCGAAGATATTATGGAGCGTTACCCTCAGTCTAAACTTAGCTTTAAGAATGATAAGTTCATCTATAGACAGCAATTTGAATACTAAAGACTTGTAAAAAAAATATAGAAAGGAGATTCGATGTTTGAATCGTTTTTGGGAATAAATTTTTTAAATCTCTATGATACAGATGCCTTTCTAGCCATTCAGCTTATTTTAACGCTGACGATAAATTGTGCCATTTTCAAACGAATGACAGACATTCGTATCTCCTGGACGGTCTTCTTGACCTTAGCCCTGTTAGATGTAGTCATTCAGTATAATATTACTAACATGATTATGGTTTTTGATGTCTTTATCCTAATGATTTTGGCCTTTCTTGCTAAAGGGAAGACCTGGTCGGTGACCCAGTATGCTTTTCATACTTTGTTTCCAGTGGTGACGTCAGATTTACTTTATCGTTTATTGGGACTCTTCTTTATTCCCCTTCTCTTGAATCTCCCTGTCGCTGAGGTAGGGTCAAATGCTCTTTTCTATCTCTTATCTTACGGTTTGATTTTGCCACTTTATTTTGTATTTGACCGTTTCTTGGGCTTGGATTTGAAGCGTTGGAAGGTCTATAGCGATGACTCTTTCCAGAACCTCCAGATTTCTAGAAGAGTTGCTATAGCAATGGCCATTTATTTATTGGGAATCTATCTCAGTGTGAATTTAGACAGTTGGTTCCCTGGCTACTCTTCAGAGTTGGAGTTGAGATTTCGGATGCTCTGGGTTCTCTTATCCGCAGTGGCTTTCATTTTCCTAATTGCCCATCTTAATCAACTGTCTCGGCAGTATTTGGAAGAGAGTTTGACCATGGAGGAAAAGAGGCATTTGAATAGTTTGACCAAGGCCAACCAAAAGATTGATCTTCTCTACAATGAGTTGTTACAATACAGACAGTCTTATCAGACGGTTGTGGAACAATTTTCAGAGGAAGTACGTGACCAGGAAGAGGCTCTTGCCGAACAGGTGTACCAGAATGTCCTTAGAGAGAGTGCCAAGGAGTTTGAACGTTTCCGTGTCATTGATAATCCTAAGCTGGAAAATATTCAGTCCTTACCCTTACGTAGCCTTCTTTCGGCTCGTATGATGGAGGCTAAACGTAGTAATATTCCAGTGACTTGTGATATTCCTGAGGAAATTTCAGGGTTTACCATGAACGTGGTTGACTTGACCTTGTTGGTATCCATTTTCTTTAGTAATGCGATTGATGAGAGTAAGCAGGTGCCTGCCAGTCAAATCAATTTTAGTTTTCATCGACATGATGAGGATGGAAGTTACCATTTCGTCATGGAAAATAGGACGCGAGAAGAAAAAGTTGACCTTGATGCCATTATGCAGGAAGAAAACCAGAAGAAGACCTCAGGTCTTAACCTTCACTCAGCCAAGGATATTCTTAGGAAGTATAGTGATGCCAATTTGATTACAAGCAGTGGTGATTACCTCTTCAAACAGGAATTGATTTTTAAATAAAGATGTAGAGCTAAATCAGAGGATTTGGCTCTTTTTTTACTTACAGGTCCATAAAGGAGGGCTCTTTGCTGTGGTGCTTGTGCTTATGTGAGGAACTTAGGACATTGGAGGAGATAGGGGCGAGGGAAGAGTCTGATTGTTGCTTCATTCTGTGTTATAATAGCAAGGATTAGTGGTTGTTAGCGCTAAGTGAATGCCAATTCTTGCTTAGCCTAACGACTGGTGTAGAGATAAGAAAGGGACGTCTTATGAAATTACTTTATACGGATATGTCTCAGGATTTAACAGAAATTCTGACGGAGCAGGCAACCAGCTATGCTCAAAAGGGAAAGAGGGTATTTTATATTGCCCCTAATGCCCTGTCATTTGAGAAGGAGCGTAAGGTCTTGGAATACCTGCCTCAGTCAGCATCCTTTGAGATTACGGTGACTCGTTTTACTCAGATGGCGAGATACTTTATTCTCAATACGAGCAACCCCAAAACGCAGCTGGATGATACTGGTCTGGCCATGATTTTTTATAAGGTGTTGTCGCATATGGGTGATGATGAGCTCAAGGTTTATGGCCGTTTGCGCAAGGATAGTAACTTTATTAATCAATTGGTAGACCTTTATAAAGAGTTGCAGCAGGCTAATATGACGGTTCTGGATTTGCAGCATTTGGATCAGGTTGAAAAACAAGAGGATTTGCTCAGGATTTTCAGTGCGGCTCAGGATCTCTTGTTGGCAGGAGATTTTGACAATCAATCAAAACTTAGTGCCTTCTTCAAGGAAATTACCTCAGGACATCTGGATAAGGCACTGGGTAACACGGTTTTGGTCATTGATGGCTTTACGCGTTTCTCTGCCGAGGAGGAGGCCCTAGTTGCCCACTTGAGTGATAAGTGCCACCAAATTGTCATTGGGACTTATGCTAGTCAAAAGGCTTATAGGGCTAATTTTGTCTATGGCAATGTTTATCAAGCTTCAGTGGATTTTCTGAGAACTCTGGCTCAGACCTATAAGGTGACACCCGACTATGTGACGACAGACAAAGAGGGGAATCCTTCTTTTGCACGTATTAGCCGTCTTTTGGAGAGCCGTCATGATTTTAGTACGATTGACGAACAGCTGACTGCTCAGGACAAGCAAGCTTTGCAGGTTTGGGAAGTGGTCAACCAAAAGGAAGAAGTGGCTCAGGTTGCCAAGAGTATTCGTCAGTTGCTAGCAGATGGCAAGCGCTATAAGGATATCTTGGTCTTGCTAGGTGATGAGGAGAGTTATAAGCTTCAGGTGGGTCAGATTTTTCGAAAATTTGATATTCCCTATTATTTCGGTAAGGAAGAAAGTATGTCTAGCCACCCTTTGGTGCAGTTTGTGGATTCGCTGGAACGTATCAAGCGCTATAATTATCGTGCTGAGGATCTGCTTAATCTCATAAAATCCGGTCTTTATGGTGGTTTTGCTCAAGAGGACTTAGACCTTTTTGAGTATTATGTCAATTTTGCAGACATCAAGGGGCGTCACAAGTTCCTTTCTGATTTCACGGCTAATAGTCGTGATAAGTATGATTTGGATCAGCTCAATACCTTACGGTCACAACTGGTAGAGCCCTTGGACAAGTTGCTTAATAGTCGCAAACAGAAGGGGTCTAGTCTGCTCAAGAAACTTGTGGTCTTTTTAGAGGCTGTGCAAGTGCCAAGTCAAATGGCTAGTTTGACTGCCAAGGCCAGTGAGGCCGAAAAAGAACAGAATGAACAGGTCTGGAAGGCCTTCACTCAACTCTTGGAGCAGGTTGAGACTATTTTTGGGGAAGAAACTCTGTCAGTGGACGACTTTTTGTCCATTTTGCGTTCGGGAATGTTGGCCTGTGATTACCGTACGGTCCCAGCCACTGTTGATGTGGTCAATGTGAAAAAATACGATTTGATCCAGCCACATTCTGCTCCTTATGTTTTTGCCTTGGGCATGACCCAGTCGCATTTTCCAAAGGTAGGGCAAAATAAGAGTCTCCTGTCTGACGAGGAACGTAGTCGTATCAATGAAGCTACGGATGAACACCGGAGTTTGGATATTGTTACGCAGAGCAATAGTCAGCGGGGGCATTTCGTGGCTATGTCACTTTTCAATGCGGCTAGTGAACAATTGGTGCTTAGTCAGCCACAGATTCTCAATGAGACGCAGGTTGACATGTCGGTTTATTTGAAGGAGCTTCTTGACCTTGGTCTTCCTTTGGTTGAAAAGGGACGTAATCGTTTCGAGGCTAAGGGCGACCAGATTGGGAACTACAAGGACCTTCTGTCGACTGTCATTGCTCTTAACAGCAGTCAGCTAGATGCTGATTTGGATAAGGAAACCCAGACTTTCTGGTCAGTTGCTGTGCGTTATCTCCGTAAGAGACTTGAAAAGAACCAAGTCTTGATTCCACATGTAATTGACGATGTGACGACGACCAAGGTGGATGATCAGGTCATGCAGTTGGTCTTTCCGGGGGAAGAACCACTGAAATTATCAGCTTCGGCTCTGACAACCTTCTATAACAACCAGTATCTTTATTTCTTGCGCTATGTCTTGGGGCTTGAAGAGTTGGAATCTATCCATCCGGATGCTCGACACCACGGGACTTACTTGCACCGTGTCTTTGAGCGTGTCATGGGGGATTCTTCGTCAGAAAACTTCGATGATAAACTGGAAAAGGCAATTGCTCAGACCAATCAGGAGCAACCCTTTGAACTCCTCTATACGGAGGACCAGGAGAGTCGTTTGTCCCGTCAGATTTTGGAAGATATCGCTCGTTCTACAGCTAGTGTTTTACGTGACAATGCGGCTGTTAAGGTTGAGCGTGAGGAAGCCAAGTTTGATTTGCTTTTAGCAAATAGCATCAAGATTACAGGGATTATTGACCGTGTGGACCGTTTAACGGATGGGGCTCTGGGTGTCGTTGACTACAAGTCAGGTAAAAATGTCTTTGACATTCAAAAATTCTACAATGGCCTTAGTCCGCAGTTGGTAACCTATCTAGAAGCCCTTCGCCAAACCTATAAGGTCGATGCCGACCAGCTTTTTGGGGCCATGTATCTACATATGCAGGAGCCACAGCTTAATCTGGCTCAGTTTGGTTTGGATAAGCTAGCGGCTCAGGCTCATAAGGAATTGACCTATAAGGGACTTTTTGTGGCTTCAGAGACGGAGCATCTGGCTGGTGGAAACTATGATTTACAAAAGACTGTCACCTACGACAAGGAGGACCTAGAGACCTTGCTAGAATACAACATTAAGCTCTTTACAGGTGCTGCTGAAGTTATTAGAAGCGGTAATTTTGTGGTTAATCCTTATACCGAAGATGGCAAGTCTGTTCAAGGAGATCAAATCAAGGCAATTACTCATTTTGAGGCCGACCGCCACATGGGACAGGCTCGGAAGCTCCTGCGTTTACCAAGTAGGGGCAAGAAGGAAGCCTATTTGGAGCTGATGGCAAAAGATGAGGACAAGAATCAGATGCAAGTTGCTGAAAAAATCATCCCCTTTCCAGTCACCGACCAAGCTGTGACAGCAGACAAAAAAGACCAGGAGGACAACAATGTTGACTAAAGCTTTTTTAAGTCCAACAGAGATTGAGGAACGCATTGCCCAAGAAGCAGCTTCTGACAAGGAACGCAAGTTAACACCTGAGCAGATTGAGGCCATTTACAGTAATGGTACTAATATTCTTGTATCAGCTTCAGCCGGATCAGGAAAAACCTTTGTCATGGTTGAGCGTATCCTTGATATGATTGGACGTGGTGTTGGCATTGACCAACTCTTTATCTCAACCTTTACGGTAAAGGCTGCAGGTGAGTTAAAAGAGCGTCTGGAAAAGCGTTTGACTGAGCAGCTGGGTCAGGTGGAGACAGATGAAGAGCGTGCCTTTCTTTCAGACCAGATTGCCAAGATTGGGACAGCTGATATCGGAACCATGGATGCCTTTACCCAGAAATTGGTCAATCAGTATGGCTATCTCCTGGGTGTCTCACCTATTTTCCGTATCATGACAGACCCTGCTGAGCAAACGCTTATGAAAAATGAGGTTTATGCTGATCTCTTTAACGATTACATGCAAGGGAAGGATGCTCAACTCTTCCAAAAATTGGTACGTAACTTCGCTGGAAATGGCAAGACTAGTAAGGCTTTTCGTGACCTGGTTTACGATGTTTATAGCTTTTCTCAAGCCACTGCAGACCCTGAAAAATGGCTGCGTCAAAATCTTTTAAAAGGGCAGGCAGAGGCAGATCCAGTCAAGGCTAAACATGAGCTTTTAGACGGTCTCAAAGGTGGCTTGCTAGCTGATTTTCTAGCTTTCCTAAGAGACCATCTAGGCCTAGCTCAGCGTGAATTTGCCAAGGCCAAGTATCTAAATAATGTGTCAGATGCCATTAGCCTTCTTGAAGGAGCCTTGGCCAATGACCAAACGGATATGGAGGACCTTCTCAAACAACTCTTGACTTTGTCAGGAGGGACTGGTTTGACCAATATGACCCGTCCTAAAGACGAGGAACTCAAGGCCTACAAGGAAGCTTACAACAAGACCAAAAATGAGTTTGTGGCCCAGTTGCGAGAGCTTGACACCCAACTAACAATCCTCGAGGTTTTGACCAAGCATAATGATGACATTCTTCCTCTCTTGGAGGTGCTTCAGGCCTTTGTGCTTGATTTCTCAGACCAGTATTTACAGGCCAAGGTTCAGGAAAATGCCTTTGAATTCTCGGACATTGCCCACTTTGCCATCCGTATTCTGGAGGAAAATCCAGAGGTAGCAGCCAGCTACCGCGACCGTTACCATGAAGTTATGGTGGATGAGTATCAGGACAATAGTCATACTCAAGAACGCATGTTGGAGCTCCTATCTAACGGTCACAACCGATTCATGGTGGGGGATATCAAGCAGTCTATCTATCGTTTCCGTCAGGCGGATCCTCAGATTTTTAATGGCAAGTTTCAGCTCTTCCTTGAAAATCCAGATGCAGGTAAGCTGATTCTCCTTAAAGAGAACTTCCGTAGTCAATCTGAGGTTCTTGATGCGACTAATGGTGTTTTCAGCCACCTCATGGACCAGGAAATCGGGGACATCCTCTATGACAAGACTCACATGCTGGTAGCGGGTAGCGATAAGCAAAAAGAACCCCATCCTGAAAATGAGACAGAGGTTCTGATTTACAATAGTGATGAAGCGAGTGAAACTCCTGACGAAGAAGGTGCTGATCAACCTATTAGTAGCGGCGAGATTTCCTTGGTTATCAAAGAAATCATCAACCTTCATAAGCAGGGTGTACGTTTTGAGGATATTACCCTCCTAGCACCAACCCGTAACACCTATCTGGACTTGATGGCAAGCTTTGAGGAGCACGGAATTCCCTTGGTTCCTGACGAGTACAAGTCAAGCTACCTAGAGTCACTAGAAGTTATGATTATGTTGGATACCCTTCGTGCCATCAATAATCCTCTCAACGACTACGCCTTGGTTGCCCTCCTTCGTTCACCGATGTTTAACTTCAACGAGGACGACCTGGCTCGGATTGCTGTCCAGGCTGACAAAGGACAATTCTATGACAAGCTTCTTGCGGCTCATACTAAATCAGGACTTCATCCAGAAGTCGTGACGCAAGGACTGGAGGCCAAGTTGACTCTCTTCATTGAGACTCTGGCAGATTGGCGTGATTACAGTAAGTGGCACTCGCTCTATGACCTCATCTGGAAGATTTACGACGATCGTTTCTATTATGATTATGTCGGCAGTCTTCCACGAGCTGAGCAACGCCAGGCCAATCTCTACGCCCTTGCCTTGCGTGCCAATGCCTATGAAAAGACTGGCTTTAAGGGACTTTCTCGTTTTATTGGCATGATTGATAAGATCATTTCTAGCGGTAACGACCTAGAGGAAGTGACAGACTTGGTTCCCAAAAATGCCGTTAGCCTTATGACTATTCACAAGTCCAAGGGACTAGAGTTCAAGTATGTCTTTGTCTTGCAGATGAATCGCAAGTTTATTGGTCACAGCAAGGATGGACTAAGTGGTAAGTATATTATCAACCGTGAAAAAGGACTTGGCATTAAGTATCTAGCTGATCTCAAAGACCAGGTAAACACTAATTTGCCTAAGTTAAATGTTGTTCTCGAGACCTTAACCTTCCAAGAAAATCGTAGGGAAGAGCGTCGAGCAAGTATCTCAGAAGAGATGCGTCTGCTCTATGTTGCAATGACCCGTGCAGAGAAAAAACTCTACCTAGTTGGTAAGGGCAGTAAGGAGAAATTGACCCAGCAATTTGGCACGGATGTTGAAAATAATCGCCTACCAGTAGCTCTACGTGACCAAATCGCTACTTACCAGGATTGGGTTATGGCTTTGGATACTGCCTTTATGAGAAAGGATCTCAAGTTTACTGTTCGTTTTGTTGAGGCTGAGGAGTTGACTCCAGAGGCTATTGGTCAGGTTGAAGTTCAAGCGGCAGTAGATGCTGATGATCTATCTAACAATCGCCAGACGGAAGACATTAAGCGTGCCCTAACTGTCTTAGAAAGTGTTGAAAAACTCAACCAACTTTATGAACCAGCGATTGACCTGCCATCTGTGCGGACGCCCAGCCAGCTCAAAGCCTTCTACGAACCTGTTATGGATACCGAAGGGGTGGATATTATGGACAAGAAAGAGGAGGTACAACCTCTTGAGACATCCACTAGCTTTGAACTTCCAGATTTTGGGCAAAAAACGAAGGTCACTGGAGCTGCAGTTGGTTCAGCCACCCATGAACTCATGCAACGCTTGATTCTTTCTGACAAGGTGACCCTCCAAGATTTGACACAGGCCTTGAGTCGGGTATCCGCAGATGATCAAGTCAAGGCGCGTGTACAGTTAGAAAAGCTACTAGGCTTCTTTGACACCGAACTTGGGAAGCTCATTTTAGCTAACCGTGATAAGTTGCGTCGTGAAGCGCCATTTGCCATGTTGGCAGAAGATCCCGCTAGTAAAGAAGACTTTGTCGTCCGTGGTATCATTGATGGCTACCTTCTTCTTGAAGACCGTATTGTCCTCTTTGACTATAAGACGGACCGCTTCACTCATCTTAGTGAGCTTAAGGAACGTTACAAAGGGCAAATGAGCCTCTATGCTAAAGCACTCAGCCAAGCCTATCAAATAGATAAGATTGATAAATACCTTATTCTCCTAGGTGGAAAAGACTTGGAAGTCGTAGAAGTATAAGCTATAACATAACCATTCTTTCATAGTGAAAGAGTGGTTTTTTGTGTCTTAATCCCACCAAAAAAGACCGGTGTGCACACACCAGTCTTTTCGATAGATTTCCATCAGTATTGTAAGTTCGTTAAAATATTAGAGGATGGAAATAGTTATGAAAAAAAGTATCTTGTAGGTTGCTTAGGCCTACAAGGGTTATTATAACAAACTCATCTAAGTCTAAACAAGGTTAGAAAAATTAGAATTAAACACCATAAACATTACTAGTTTTTAATAGTTAGAGTCCATAACGGCAATAAATAGAGACAAAAACCGCCAGCATTAGACTGACGGTTTTAGTTTATTTTAATCCTAATATCAACTAATCAAAGGCACCACCCAATTGACCCAGGCCCAGGAAATCGGCATAACCAGAATCATGGCTGGAATCATATCTGCGGTTGGAAATTGGCGAAGTCTCATAATACGAAAACCAGTCGCAATCATGAGAAAGCCCCCACAAGCCTTAAAGTCACCAATCATAGCCTTTGTTGTCAAAGGAAGAATGAAACCAGCACTCACAAAGAGAAGGAAGAAGATGATAAATTGTGGAATGGCAATCATGGAGACGATGTAGCCTAGACTACAAGAGAAAATCATGGCCGTAAAGAAATCTAGGATAGATTTAGAAATCAAGATGGAAGCATCGCCTGTCATCCCAGACTCAAGGCTACCGTAAATTCCTGTACCACTCGCACAAAAAAGGACGATTACTGTCAAGAGTTGCGCATAAAACTCATCGTGAGCTAACCCTGTTTGCTTACTTGGTGTAATCTTGGACAAGCCTTTTTCCATAAGACCAGCTCCCTTGTTGATGAGGTTTCCAAACTTTAGGGCTAGTCCAATGATGGTACCGATAACCACCGCGAAGATAACCGCAGGCATGTTAACCATATTCATAATAGCACTAATCCCCATAACCATAGAGGCTAGTCCAAAGATAAGGTTAAGGTTCTCCTTGAAATCGTCTCTGAGATAGTCCCCGAAGAGTCCTCCAGCAATTCCTCCTAAGATAATAGATAGCGAGTTGATGATAATTCCAGTTGGCACCAGTGGTTTCCTCCTATGTGTTCTAAATACTATAAGTTTAGCATTATCAAAGACCGAATGCAAAATTGTCTCGTTTTTACAAACGTTTTCTTGAAATTGTACCCTTGAAATGATACAATAAATAAGAAGGTAACGAAATAGCCTTATCTAAACCTATTCTCGGTATTATTAGAGTATTGTTCATGAAAAAACAAGGTAATAACTCTAATTTATAATCTAATATAAAGTGTAAAATGAGACTATTGTTAAATAGATTCTCAAGAAAGGATAAAAGATGATTCGTTTTGAACACGTAACGAAACGTTATGAAGATAAAGATGCTCTCTCAGATCTTAACCTCGATATTCGAGATGGTGAGATTTTTGGGCTGATTGGTCACAATGGGGCTGGTAAGACCACGACGATTTCCATTTTGACGTCTATCATTGAAGCTAGCTACGGTGAAGTTTACGTTGATGATATGGCCCTCAGTCAACATCGTGATGCCATCAAGAAAAAAATCGCTTATGTGCCAGATTCACCGGACCTATTCCTAAATTTGACTGCCAATGACTATTGGTACTTCTTGACACGTATCTATGATTTGGAAGCTAGTCAGGTTGAGGAACGTTTGACTGATCTCATGGCTACCTTTGACTTGACGGAAAGTCGTTATAACCTCATTTCTTCCTTCTCTCATGGTATGCGTCAGAAAGTTGTTGTCATCGGTGCCCTTTTGGTTAATCCACAGATTTGGGTTTTGGATGAGCCTCTGACTGGTCTGGATCCACAGGCATCGTTTGACTTGAAGGAAGCCATGCGTCATCATGCTAAGGAAGGTAATAGTGTCCTTTTCTCAACCCACGTTTTAAGTGTAGCCGAGCAGCTCTGTGATCGTATTGCTATTTTGAAGAAAGGAAAACTTATCTTCCAAGGGTCCCTAGCTGAACTTAAATCTCAGTACCCTGATAAGGATTTGGAAACTATTTATCTGGAAATGGCTGGACGTAAGATTGAGGAGGTATAGTCATGAACTGGAACCATGTTTGGGAGCTTTTTAAAATTAATCTCCTCTACGCTAATCCTCAAGCAGTAACTAACCTACAGAAACGTCAGGAGAAAAAGAAAAAAGCTAATTTCTCCATCGTTAATGCCATGCTTAGGCAACAACTCTTGATTCTAGTTATTTTTACGGTTGTTTATAGCTATCTTTTTGTAGGTGTCGACTATAAGGCTAATCCTGGAGTCTTAACCCTATATCTCTTGACATTTTCAATCATGGGGCTTCTCCAGACCTTTACTGCTCTCTATAGTACCTTTTATGACAGTAAGGATAGCAAGGCTTATCTGCCTCTTCCCTTGAAGCCAGCGGAAGTTTTTTTGGCCAAGACTCTGTCAGGTTCTATGGTTGGGATGACCTTCATGGTACCTATCCTTAGTCTTCTCATTCTAGCTTACTGGCAATTTATTGGTCCATTGGGGATAGTCGTTGGATTTCTGACCTTTATCGTTTCTCTCTTTATCAATCTCGTTTTTTCAGTGACTCTGTCTAATAGTATTGGAACGCTGATTGTTCGCAGTTCTCATAAAAAGCTCTATTCAACCATTTTGATGACCTTGTCAACCCTTTTGATTATGTTGCCTATTATGATGGTTGGTTTTATTAAAGGTTATGTTGATGGTGCTGGACATGCCGATTTTCCCTTGGTTCCTTATCTAAGAGGTTACTATGATGTCGTAGCTGCCCCTCTATCTCCAGAGGCTCTGCTAAATTTCTATCTTCCCCTGGTTGTAGTGCTTATCTTGGGCTATTGGTTTTATAAAGTCAGAATGCCTCGTTATTTCCACGAAGCCATTTATAACCAAAAGGCTAGAAAGCCTCAGGCCAAAGCTGTTACTCGAAGCCAAAGACAGGTCTTGATCCGCCATCATTTATCTACTTTGGGGAATTCAACTCTCATTATCAATACCTATGTGGTGCCGGTCTTATATATGATCATGTTAGGTGGGGGTGCGGTATTTTTGAAAGATCTGGGCCCAGACTATTTCGGACTCCTGCTTTTGGTCGGAATTGCCTTTGGTTTCTTTTCAGCTCAACCAACAAGTTTTCTTGGTGTAGCAACATCCTTAGAGGGGACAAACTTTGACTTTATTCGTAGCCTACCAATCAATACGGGTGACTATCTTCGTCAAAAGTTTTGGCTTTTCTATAGCTTGCAAGTCGGTGTTTCCCTCTTATTAGGAGGACTTGGTTTAATATTCTTGGCTCATCTCCATCTTATTTTGGTGGCAAGTTTCACTCTTGGTTTTCTCGTAACAACCTATCTTGTAGGTGGCTATTACTTTGAACGTGACCTTAAATTGTTGGAAGTGAATTGGCAGGAAGTTACCCAGCTCTTCAATCGAGGTGGCGGACAGTGGCTCTATATGGGTATCTTTATTCTTACAATTTTCATCGCTGCCTTGCTAGGAGGTATTGTCTTCTTTGCAAGTAAGTTCTGGATTGCCCTAGTAGTTAATGCTATAGTATCTGGGCTTATAGCTTTAGTTGTCCTAATCGTTTATCTCTTTGTTGATCGCAGACGTTGGAAACGTATTAGAGCCATGTTTTTTGCCTAGAACAAACTGTTTAAAGAGTCTCTCCGATTGGAGGGATTCTTTTTTACTGAAAATCCTTAATATGTAAACTTATGCATTATATATGTTAAAATACCTGAATTTAGTGTATAATCATAAACATGAAACGAAATTTTGACTCAGTAAAACGCCTGGTTATCAAAATCGGGACTAGTTCTCTGGTTTTGCCATCAGGGAAAATTAATCTTGAAAAAATCGATCAATTAGCTTTTGTCATTTCTAGCCTACATAACAAAGGAATTGAGGTTGTCCTTGTATCCTCTGGTGCCATGGGCTTTGGTCTCAATGTTCTAGACCTTGAGAAACGCCCAGCAGAAGTTGGTAAGCAACAGGCTGTCTCAAGTGTAGGGCAGGTGGCTATGATGAGCCTTTATTCTCAGGTCTTTTCACATTATCAGACCAAGGTATCTCAGTTGCTTTTGACGCGTGATGTGGTTGAGTATCCCGAGAGTTTAGCCAATGCCATCAATGCTTTTGAGAGCCTCTTCGAGCTTGGGGTTGTCCCAGTTGTTAATGAGAATGACGCTGTCAGCGTAGATGAAATGGACCATGCGACTAAGTTTGGAGACAATGACCGCTTGTCTGCTATCGTTGCTAAGATTGTTGGTGCAGACCTACTTATCATGCTGTCAGATATTGATGGGCTCTTTGATAAGAACCCAAATGTCTATGAGGATGCGACCCTTCGTAGCTATGTTCCAGAGATTACCGAGGAAATTCTTGCCTCAGCTGGTGGTGCCGGTAGTAAATTTGGTACGGGTGGTATGATGAGTAAGATTAAATCCGCCCAGATGGTTTTTGAAAATCATAGCCAAATGGTTTTGATGAATGGTGAAAATCCACGTGACATCCTTCGTGTCCTAGAAGGAGCCAAGATTGGTACACTTTTTAAACAGGAGGACTAAGATGACATATATCGATACACTAGGCCAACAGGCCAAGGTGGCAGGTCGTCAGATTGCTAAATTATCAACAGCAGCTAAAAACGACCTTCTAAATCAGGTAGCTAAAGCTCTAGTAGCTGAGAGTGCCTATATTATCACTGAAAATGCTAAGGATATGGCCAATGCCAAGGAAAATGGTATTTCAGAGATTATGCAAGACCGCTTGCTTTTAACAGAAGACCGTATCGCAGGAATTGCTGAGGGTGTTCGTCAGGTGGCAGACCTTCAGGACCCAATTGGTCAAGTGGTTCGTGGCTATACGAATCTGGATGGTCTCAAAATCGTTCAAAAGCGTGTTCCTATGGGTGTTATCGCTATGATTTTTGAGAGCCGTCCCAATGTCTCAATCGATGCCTTTAGCCTTGCCTTTAAAACCAATAATGCTATCATTCTCCGAGGAGGACGTGATGCTATCAATTCCAACAAGGCCTTGGTTACAGTGGCCCGAAAGGCTTTGGAAAATGCGGGTATCACAGCAGATGCCGTTCAGCTGGTTGAAGATACCTCTCATGAGGTAGCAGAGGAACTCATGGCGGCGACCAAGTATGTTGACTTGCTCATTCCTCGTGGTGGAGCTCGTCTCATCCAAACGGTTAAAGAAAAAGCCAAGGTTCCAGTCATTGAAACGGGTGTTGGTAACTGTCATATTTATGTGGATAAATATGCTAACTTAGATATGGCGACACAGATTGTCATCAATGCCAAAACCCAACGACCAAGTGTTTGTAATGCTGCAGAATCTCTCGTTGTTCATGCTGATATTGCGGAAGACTTCTTGCCTAACTTGGAAAAAGCTATTTCAAAAGTTCAGGCTGTTGAGTTCCGTGCGGATGAAAAGGCTTTGAAACTTATGGAAAAATCCGTACCCGCTTCACCAGAAGATTTTGCGACAGAGTTTCTTGACTATATTATGTCTGTTAAAGTGGTAGATAGCCTTGATGAGGCTATTAAATGGATTAATACTTACACGACATCGCATTCAGAGGCTATTGTGACTCAGGATATCAGTCGTGCGGAGCAATTCCAAGATGATGTTGACGCTGCAGCTGTCTATGTTAATGCCTCAACCCGCTTTACAGATGGATTCGTCTTTGGACTGGGTGCTGAAATCGGAATCTCAACCCAAAAAATGCACGCCCGTGGTCCAATGGGACTGGAGGCCCTAACGTCAACCAAGTTCTATATTAACGGACAAGGACAAATTAGAGAATAACCCATAAAGCTCCATGAAGGAGCTTTTTTAGTTGGTTTGCTAGACGACAGGTCTTCTGATATACTGGTAGTATCAAGGATGAGGAGATTTTGCCATGTTTAAAGCTTATAAGAAGTATTGGATGGGCTATTTCGATTTTACAGGACGTTCAACTCGCTCAGACTATTGGTTGGCAGTTTTAGCGAATACTATTGTAGGTATCATTTTATTTAGCATAGTTATAGTTGTAAGTGTTTTTGATAGTCCGAATAGTCATTATCATGTTATTCTCAACATACTGTATCTGCTTGTAATGACCTATTTTCCTGCTAGCTTTATCCCATCTATTGCTATTCAGGTCCGTCGCTTGCGTGATGCGGGCTATCATTGGGCCTTGATTTTTTTACGTTTTGCCTTTGTTATAGGTGATATAGTACTTTTGGTTTTGTTTTGTCAACCAACAAAAGTAGAATTTCCTTTCAACAATTTTAATAATCTTCAGCAATGATAGTTACTTAACAGCCTCCTTAGGCTGTTTTTTAGTTATGTGACTTTAAGTCCGTTTCGCTCCGAAGGTGCGAAACAAATAAACCACCCGCTATGCGGGTGCGCATCGAAGGTTATACCGTCATAACAAAAACACTCCAAACGAGATACAATATAGGTGCTCAAGCCAATTGTAAAACGAAAGGAGTTAAGACTATGGCGCAAAAAGCTCACAGTTTATCACATACAAAATGGATGTGTAAGTACCACATTGTATTTACACCTAAGTATAGACGAAAAATAATCTATAATCAATATAGGAGTAGTCTGGGAGAGATTTTTCATAGACTATGCCAATATAAAGGCGTTGAAATAATAGAAGGCCACTTAATGCCAGATCATGTTCACATGCTAGTAAGTATACCACCACGAATGAGTGTAGCTAGTTTTATGGGATATTTAAAAGGTAAGAGTGCCTTAATGATGTTTGATAAACACGCCAATTTAAAATATAAATTTGGGAACAGACATTTTTGGGCAGAAGGATATTATGTAAGTACGGTAGGACTTAATGAAGCCACAATTAAGAAATATATCCAGGAACAAGAGAAGCATGATATCGCTTTGGACAAATTAAGCGTTAAAGAATATGAAAATCCCTTTAGGGATAATGGTAAGTAATGCGAATGCCTCTTTGAGAGGCTTGTGACGAGTCAAAAGCAATAAGGCTTGAACAAAGTGAAAGCCAGCGTCTTTAGGCGCTGGCTGGTATTATGGGTTTATAGCCCTTGATCAAACCACCCGTTAGACGGGTGGTTATGATTGATTTGCCAGAAGACCAGTCTTTTGGTATAGTATAAGTATCAAAAAATGAGGAGATTTTATTATGATCGAAGCTTATAAGAAGTTTTGGAAGGGCTACGTAGATTTTGAGGGACGTTCAACACGTTCAGATTACTGGTTTGCATATTTGGCAAATATGTTAACAGTTATTGCTTTTTATGTGTTGCTGGCAATCTTTGGAGGCATTGCAGGTGCTACAGAATCAAGCTTTTTTGCTGTTATTTCATTCATCATCCTATTTATCTTTTTTGCCTTTGGTGTTGCTGCCATCTTACCTGGTCTTGCTGTAACAGTTCGCCGTTTACGTGATGCTGGCTACAATTGGCCGTATATTTTTGTTACATTTATTCCATTTGTAGGTCCTATTATCTTCATTGTTTTACTATGTAAACCAACTAAAGTTGAGTATCCATTTAACAACTTCAATAATCCACAACAATAATGGCAATCAACCAACTCTTTGAGTTGTTTTTTTTGATGTTAAAAAAGTTTTATGTTAATGTTGCACATTTTAATATTTCTGATATAATCTTATCTGAGACTAATCGATACTAAAAATATATTTAAGAAATGTGAATACTCTATGAAACTACTTCGTCATTTAAAAGAAAAACGTTACCTTATTTTGGCATTTACTCTACCAGCTATTCTTTTGGCTTTGGCAATTGTCTTTTTGCAGCCTGCACACAATCATGCTAAGGTCCAAGTCAAGGTAGCTACTAAGCAGCCATCGTCTAGTAAACCCAAGGCTTCATCTAAGTCATCGAGCTCAAGTTCTTCGTCATCTTCTTCAACCTCAAGTGAGTCTTCAAGTGAATCGTCATCAGCAAGTTCAACGGTAGAAGCAGCTAGTCAGACAGAAGCAAGCTCAACTCCTGCGGTAGCATCAACGCCTACACCATCACCATCTTCAGCACAAGAGACTTATCAAGCGCCCCAGTATAGCTATGTGCCACCAACAACTTATACAGAGTCACATAGTGATGCTTCAAGCTATACAGCACCTGCCTACAGCGCAGATGTTAGCTCTGGGACAACAGAATAAGGGTTAGAGAAAAGGAATTTAGGATTAGAAATGAAAAATAAAGTTTTAGCATTAGTAACAGGATTATCTAGTTTAGTCCTATTAGCCGCTTGTTCAAACCAGCAAAATGGCTTGACTTCGACGACTTCATCTTCATCAGTAGAACAGTCACAATCAAGTAGTAGTGAAAGCTCTAGTCAAGAGAAAAAGGTAGATACCTTTGCTTATGATAGCATCATTAGTAAGTACCAAACGGCTGTGGCCAACAACCAAACGGATGCCTCGCTTAATTCTCTCGTTGTTACCTATGCTAATTCTCAAACAAGTCCTGCCTCAACGGTCTATACTTACCGTGATCTGGATGGTAATGGTGTTGATGAGTTGATTCTTGCTTTTAAGCCGGGGAAACTCTTTAAAGAGCATATGATTACGGATATTTATACTATCTCTAAGGATAGTGGTCAGGTCATTCGTCTGACAGAAGGTCCACAACTGGGCATGTTGGGTGAGCGCATGACTTTGGCCTACCTCAAGGATAACACCTTTAGCTACTATGGTAGTGCTGGTGCTATGGCTGGTGGAGGTTCTGGCTACCACTTTAGTAGTGATGGTCAATCTCTTGTAAAAGATGACAGTGATTCGGGTGCAGACAAGGCTGATCTTTCGAATTGGGATTGGAAGGATCTGAGCAGTGCCTCTACTAATAGTAGTTCTAGCGCAGCGTCACAAACTCAAACAAGTTCAACATCTCTTAAGCCTGATGAACTCAAAAATGGCAATTACAAATCAGCTGTAGGGACATGGAAGTCTTCAAATGGAAAGACCATCACCATTACTTCGGATGGTCAGTTGGATTTCTGGGGCTATACTTATCCTATCGACAAAGTCTCACCCAATCAGTATGTGTCTGGTATATATACCTTAACTTATGTTGATTCTAGTCCAGTAGGGAATACTCCAATTCAGCTTTGTCCTAAGGGCGTTAGCGATGCAAGTAATGCGGGAGATAACAGTAAGGACCGTATCTTAGCGACGAATGGAGTGCCATCTGAGGAAAGCTATTTTTACAGAGTGGATTAATCTTATCAGATGATATATCAACTAAAGAGTTAGACCACAGGTCTGGCTTTTTTACTATCCTGTCAACTTACAGAACGAGACAATTTCTCCATTCTTGTGCTATAATAAAAGTTATGACTAATGAATTTCACCATGTAACCGTTCTTTTACACGAAACTGTTGATATGCTTGATATCAAGCCCGATGGCATCTATGTAGATGCGACCTTGGGTGGCGCAGGACATTCGTCTTATCTTTTGTCGCAATTATCTGAAAAGGGTCATTTGTACTGCTTTGATCAGGACCAAAAGGCTATTGATAATGCTCAAGTGCGTCTTAAGGACTATATTGATAAGGGTATGGTGACTTTCATCAAGGATAATTTCCGTAATCTCAAGTCCAACCTTGAAGCCTTGGGAGTGTCTGAAATTGATGGCATTCTCTATGACTTAGGTGTCTCTAGCCCACAGTTGGATGAGCGTGAGCGTGGTTTCTCCTATAAACAGGATGCTAAGCTAGATATGCGCATGAATGAGGAAGCGAGTCTTACCGCTTATGATGTGGTCAATACCTACCCTTACAACGATTTGGTGCGTATTTTCTTCAAGTATGGTGAGGACAAGTTCTCTAAACAGATTGCACGTAAAATTGAACAGGCTCGTCAGGTTAAACCAATTGAGACCACGACGGAACTGGCGGAAATCATTAAATCAGCTAAGCCTGCTAAGGAATTGAAGAAGAAAGGCCATCCAGCCAAGCAAATTTTCCAAGCTATTCGCATCGAAGTGAACGATGAGCTTGGTGCTGCGGATGAGTCTATTCAAGAGGCCTTGGATTTACTTGCTGTAGATGGCCGTATTTCGGTCATTACCTTCCATTCTTTGGAGGATCGATTGACTAAACAGCTTTTCAAGGAAGCCAGTACGGTAGATGTGCCTAAAGGTCTACCTTTTATTCCTGAAGACCTCCAGCCTAAGGTGGCCTTAGTTAATCGTAAGCCAATCCTACCTAGTCAGGAAGAATTAGAAGCTAATAACCGCTCGCATTCTGCTAAATTGCGTGTGGCTAAAAAAATCAGGAAATAATTATGGAAAATAAGGAACATCAGATTGTTAATAGAGCCATTAGAAACCATATTCGTTTTATGACGCGTATGGAAAAGGCCTTCTATTCGGCAATTGTTTTGACAGCTATTGTGATGAGTATCGCTGTTGTATTTTTACAAGGGCGTAATCAGGCTATCAAGCAACAAATCACAGACCTTAATAGCAAGATTAGTGATGAAAAAACAGAGCTTAACAATGCTAAGCAGGCGGTTAATGAGTTGACTAACTCTGACCGTATTAAAGAGATTGCTAATAAGGCAGGCTTGTCTATTAATAACGATAGTATTAAGAGTGTGAAATAGCTAATGAACAGATTAAGAAAACTTAAACATTTATTTCTAAACTATGTCGTTAGGGATAGGCGAAAGCCAGCCCAGAACCGACAGCACGTTGGTCAGAACCTTATGGTTCTCAGCATCTTTATCTTTTTCGTCTTTATTATCAACTTTGTCGTGATTATCGGGACAGACAGTAAGTTTGGTGTCGATTTGTCGACCCAGGCTGCTAAGTCTTATAACACTAAGACCACAGTGGCTGCCAAGCGTGGAACGATTTATGACCGAAATGGAAATGTTTTGGCTGAGGATTCAACCAGTTATGCCATTTACGCAATCGTGTCGACCAGCTATGTGTCAGCAACTCAAGAAAAACTCTATGTCCAAGATAGTCAGTTTGACAAGGTTGCCGATATTTTAAAGGATAAGCTAGGAATTGAAAAGAGTGATGCCTTGGCCCAATTGCGTACCAAGGGTGCTTATCAGGTTTCATTTGGACTAAAAGGGAAGGGAATTACCTACTCTGTTAAAGAAGAACTAGAGAAAGCCTTTAAAGATGCGGGAATTAAGGGGATGGCCTTTGAAGCAACAACGTCACGTATGTACCCTAATGGGACCTTCGCGTCAGAGTTTCTTGGTCGTGCCGAAGCTGTTGAAAATAAAAAAGACGGCTCTTATTCTTTGATTGGTCAAACTGGTTTGGAGCGCTCGCTCAATAGCCTCTTGACTGGGACAGATGGTGAGGCCATCTATGAGAAAGATAAAAACGGTAACACGCTTCTAGGTACGGAAACCATTACCAAGGAAGCAATCGATGGTAAGAACATCTATACAACCTTGTCAGCGCCTCTTCAAACCTTCCTAGAAACGCAGATGGATACCTTTATGGAGCAGACGCAAGGGGTAAATGCTTCAGCGACAGTTGTTAATGCTAAGACAGGTGAGATTCTTGCAACGACACAACGTCCGACCTATAATTCGGATACCCTTGAGGGACAGGCTAAGAAGAATTATGACTGGGTTAACCGTCTTTACGAAGCCCAGTATGAGCCTGGTTCAACCATGAAGGTCATGCTCTTGTCAGCTGCTATTAACAATGGAAGCTTTAACCCGAATGCGACCTACAGTAATGCTAATGGTATTAAGGTTGACGACGTTGAAATTAATGACTGGTCAATCAATGAAGGTATCTCAACAGGTCGTACCATGTCATTTGCCCAAGGGTTCTCTTATTCAAGTAACGTTGGTATGACCATGTTGGAACAAGAGATGGGAGACAAAGTTTGGTCTAACTACTTATCTCTTTACAAATTTGGTCTTCCAACCCGTTTTGGGATGGTTGGTGAGTCTTCAGGGGTTGTCTCTCGAAACTCTGTTAATATAGCTCAATCATCCTTCGGACAAGGGATTTCGGTGACTCAAGTCCAAATGCTTCGAGCTTTTACCGCCATTTCAAACAACGGTATCATGTTGGAACCTCAATTTATCAAACAAGTTGCCGATGTTAACCAAGGTACAGCTCGTACAGCTAAGAAGGAAGTTATCGGTAAGCCAGTTTCTAAGCAGGCTGCCTCTGAAACGCGTAACTATATGATTTCCGTTGGTACGGATCCAGAGTTCGGTACCCTTTACAATAAATCTGAAGGGGCACCTATTATCAAGGTTGGTAACTATGATGTAGCGGTTAAGTCTGGTACGGCCCAAGTTGCCGATGAAAAGACTGGAACGTATAAGGTTGGTTCCAATGAAACCCTCAACTCAGTTGTAGCTATGGTGCCTGCAGATGATCCAGAATATATCATGTATGTGACTGTTCAGGAACCCGAGTCTTGGAATACCACTTTCTTTGCGACTGTGGTTAACCCGGTCTTGGAAGAAGCCATGTCTATGGGCGACACCCTAGATACTTCTGTTTCTGAAGGTAGTGAAAAGACCGAAGAAACGAGCTATCAAACTGGCGATATTATCGGTAAGCGTCCAGGTGAGACAGCTAACACCCTTCGTCAAAACTTGATTCATCCGATTGTTTTGGGTGTTGGTGATAAGATTGAGAAGGTTTCTGTAGATGCCAAAGCCAATATTAAGGCTAATGAACAGATTCTTATCATGACCAATGACTTCACAGAACTTCCAGACATGTATGGGTGGACCAAGAAGAACGTTGAAACCTTTGCCAAATGGAAGGGCATTAAAATTACTTACAAGGGTGGCAAGTCAGGGACTGTTACCAAACAAAGTGTTGCGGCAGGAAAAGCCCTGTCTAAAACCAAGAAGATTACCATTACTTTAGGAGACTAAGATGACTATGAGTCTGATAGCAGGCGTGGCCGCCTTTGTGTTGACGGTGCTAGCCATGCCTCACTTTATTACTTACTACAAAATCAAGAAAATCGGTGGCCAACAAATGCATGAAGATGTGAAGCAGCATTTGGCTAAGGCTGGGACACCAACTATGGGAGGGACAGTCTTCCTAGTAGTTGCCATCTTGGTTAGCTTGATTTTCAACTTCCACGTCTTTAGCGAGGGACACCAAGCCTATGGTGCCACAGCGGGGATTCTCTTTGTCATTTTGATTTATGGAATCATTGGTTTCCTTGATGATTTCCTTAAGATTTTCCGTCAAATCAATGAGGGACTTAAACCTTGGCAAAAGATGGCCTTGCAGATTATTGCGGGTTTGCTTTTCTACTTTATCCACGTACTCCCTAGTGGGACAGATAGCCTAGCTATTGGTGGGTTAACCATTCACCTCGGTGTCTTTTATGTTCTCTTTGTCCTATTCTGGATTGTCGGTTTCTCAAATGCTGTGAACTTGACAGACGGTATTGATGGTTTAGCTTCTATCTCTGTGGTTATCAGCTTGATTGCCTACGGGATTATTGCTTTTGTCAAGGGTGAGTTCGCTATCTTGACTATCATTATCACTATGATTGGGGCACTTCTTGGCTTCTTCGTCTTTAACCACAAGCCAGCCAAGGTCTTTATGGGAGATGTCGGTTCCTTGTCACTTGGGGCTATGCTTGCGGTTATCTCTATTGCCCTACGTGTAGAGTGGACGCTACTCTTGATTGGTGTGGTTTATGTCTTTGAGACAGCTTCTGTTATGCTACAGGTCAGCTATTTCAAATACACTAAGCGTAAGTATGGAGAAGGTCGTCGTATTTTCCGTATGACACCATTCCACCATCACCTTGAATTGGGTGGTCTTTCAGGTAAGGGTGACAAATGGTCAGAGTGGAAGGTTGATGCTTTCCTTTGGGCAGTTGGAGCGCTTGCAAGTGCCATTACTCTTTGGATGGTTCTTGGAAACGTTATGAAATAAATGAAAGGAGCAGAAATGCTCTTTTTTTGTTATAATGATAGGGATAGACTAGATAGAAAAGAAGTAAATAAACATGTCATTTAAAGATTTTAATTTTAAAACATTTATTCAGGAGGCTCTTGACGAGATTAAGTTTAAGGAGCCAACGCCTGTTCAACAGAAATTGATTCCTGTAGTCCGTTCAGGTCGTGATTTGGTTGGTGAATCAAAGACGGGTTCAGGAAAAACACATACCTTCCTCTTGCCAATTTTTGAGAAGCTCAATCCGAAGAGTGGCGATGTTCAAGTTGTTATCACAGCGCCATCACGTGAATTGGCGACACAAATTTACCAAGCAACAAAACAGATTGCTAAACACTCTGATACAGAAATTCGTGTGGTTAACTATGTGGGTGGTACAGACAAGCAACGTCAGATTGAGAAACTCAAGGTAGCC